>NZ_CP042808.1:2115000-2415000 GCF_004014775.2 Acetobacter oryzoeni | reverse complement strand
ATCGGCAGGCTGGTTGATCGTGGTCTGGACGATGAACTGAAAGGCACGGCCTATGCGGTCATCGACGGCGTGGACGGGCGTACGCATCATATCCGCTTTCCCGATCTCGATGCGACCGGGGACAGTGTAATGGGTTCGGTGGTGGAACTGCGCGCCTTCGATGACCGGAAGGGGCAACGGCGTGTGGCGCTGGCTGTGCGGTCTGATCTGTCGATCGAGGATCAGGTGATGGCGCGAGGGGCCACCTGGCTCGACCGGCAGGCAGTGGCGCGCGACCCTGTTGCATTGGGGCAGGCGGGCTTTGGCGCCGAGGTCCGTGAGGCGATGGAGCGCCGGGCGGAGCAACTGATTGAGCAGGGTCTTGCCGAACGTCACACGCAGCGGGTGGTTCTGGCGCGCAACTTGATCGGGACGCTCAGGGACCGGGAGGTCCGGGAAGTTGGAGAGCGGCTGGCCGTCGAGACGGGACGGACATTCAGCCAGTCGGGTTCGGGGGAGTATGTCACCGGCACCTATCGTCAGCGCATGGTGCTGGCCTCGGGTCGCTATGCGATGATTGATGACGGGCTTCAGTTCCAGCTTGTGCCCTGGACGCCATCGCTGGAGAAGCAGCAGGGCAGGCACGTCTCCGGTGTCGCGCGCGACAATGGCGGGATTGACTGGAGCTTCACCCGGAACAGGGGGCTGGGTTTGTGAACCAGCGCTCCTGTCAGTCCGGCTGGGGTTCCCACGGGTTGAGCAGGGGGACACCGCATGGCAGGAAATCCGCGACGTTGCGGGTCACGACCGTCTTGCCATGAACCAGCGCGGTCGCGGCGATGAGGGCATCACGTTCCGAACGGGGATCGGGGACATGGAGCCGGGTGCAGCGCAGGGCTACGGATGTATCGACGGGAAAAATACGCCCTTCGAACGCAGGAAGGACATGCTGTTCCAGCCAGGTCCGCAGGATCGTGCCAGTGGCTCCGTCGCGGCGCTCCACGCGCAGGATGCCGTTTTCCAGTTCCATGACGGTGATGGCGGAGAGATACAGATCTTCTGCCTCCACGCTATCCGCCCATGCCGCGACATTCGGGTCGGCTTTCCCGGCACGGATTTTTCTCAGTTCTGAAACGACGTTCGTGTCCAGCAGGAACATCAGGAAAAATCGGCCGGGCGGAGTGTGATATTGGCGCGAGGCGGATCGAATGCGATGTCCGCAGCTTCCGGCATCGCCAGAGCGTCCGCGATCTTGCGCGGATGGTGTGTCAGACGGCGGTATTCCTCAATACTGAGCAGGACATGGGCCGTGCGTCCCCTGTCGGTGATGAACACCGGTCCCTCGGCCGCCGCCTTCTTGGCCCGGCTGGTGTCCTGGTTGAACTCGCGGCTTGAAAGTGTGGTGATGCTCATGTCCGGCCTCCAGACTGCAATGTAGGAACATTACTACATAATGAGAGGGAGTGCCAGAAAATCCATGTCTGGTCGGGGTTCGCATCATCGTTGGCCGCAGCACCCGTCCAGCCACAAGACCCGGTTATCATTCGACTCCCGCGACCTTCGCTCAATGTGATGACGGTCTGGGCCGCACCGGACAAGTATTTTTTCCCTGCCATGCGCCGGGATGCGACGACGCGGGAAAAGCCCTTGCGGAACGGAAAATGGCCGCCCGACCTGTTCCTGCGCAAGGAGGAATCGAAAATGCCGGGAACCAAAATTCAATGGGGACAGGTCGCGGTGGTCCTGTCCATTGTCGTCCTGTCCTGGTGGGCCGCGACCCAATGGACGGCCTGGGAACTGGGCTTCCAGCCTGAACTCGGTCGGCCCTGGTTCGTGCTGTTCCATCACTGGTCGGTCTACGCGCCGCCGCTGTTTTTCTGGTGGTGGTTCGAATTCGACGCCTATGCCCCGAACGTCTTTGCGCGCGGGGCGTGGATGGCCGGATCGGGTGGGGTGCTGGCTTTCGCCGCCGCCGTGACGCTGTCGGTCCATCGCGCCCGTGAAGCCAGGAAAATCGAAACCTACGGGTCGGCACGCTGGGCGGACCCGGACGAGATCGCGAAAGCCGGGCTGCTTGACCCGGATGGGGTGGTGCTTGGCCGGTATGGCAAGGCCTATCTGCGCCATGACGGACCGGAGCACGTCCTGACCTTTGCACCAACGCGCAGTGGCAAGGGTGTCGGTATGGTCATCCCGACGCTTCTGACCTGGCCTGGCTCAGCTATTGTCCACGACATTAAGGGCGAGAACTGGGAGTTGACGGCGGGATTTCGCGCCCGTTTCGGTCGCGTCGTGCTGTTTGACCCGACCAATGCGATCTCGTCCGCCTATAACCCGTTACTGGAAATCCGGCGTGGAGAGTGGGAAGTCCGCGATGCCCAGAATGTCGCCGATATCCTCGTGGACCCGGAAGGCAGTCTGGAGAAGCGCAATCACTGGGAGAAAACCTCACACTCCCTGCTTGTCGGCGCCATCCTGCATGTCCTCTATGCCGAGCCAGACAAAACCCTCGCCGGTGTCGCCAATTTCCTGTCGGACCCGAAGCGCCCGATCGCCACCACGCTGTCGGTCATGATGCGGACAAACCATCTGGGTGAGAAGTGGCCACATCCTGTTGTTGCATCGGCCGCGCGCGAGCTGCTGAACAAATCGCCCAATGAACGCTCGGGCGTGCTCTCCACTGCCATGTCCTTCCTTGGCCTGTACCGTGATCCGGTGGTGGCGGAAGTCACCCGGCGCTGCGAATGGCGCATTGCCGACATCGTTGGAGGGGACCGCCCAGTGACGCTTTACCTGACCGTGCCCCCCTCGGATATCAGCCGCACCAAGCCATTGATCAGGCTGGTGCTGAACCAGATTGGCCGTAGGCTGACGGAAGACTTGGAGGCTGCGGCACAGCGACGGCGCCTGCTACTGATGCTCGACGAATTTCCGGCCCTCGGGCGTCTGGATTTCTTTGAATCGGCGCTGGCTTTCATGGCGGGCTACCGGATCAAAAGCTTCCTGATCGCCCAGTCCCTCAACCAGATCGAACGGGCTTATGGGCCGAACAATTCGATCCTCGACAACTGCCATGTCCGGGTGAGCTTCGCCACCAACGATGAGCGGACGGCGAAACGTGTGTCTGACGCGCTTGGGACTGCCACCGAGATGAAGGCGATGAAGAACTACGCGGGGCACCGGCTTTCGCCCTGGCTGGGCCATCTGATGGTTTCGCGCTCGGAGACGGCACGCCCGCTGCTGACGGCGGGAGAAGTCATGCAGCTCCCGCCAGCGGACGAGATCGTCATGGTCTCCGGTCTCTATCCGATCCGCGCGAAGAAGGCCCGCTATTTCGAGGATGACCGCTTCCGCGAGCGCGTTCTTCCTCCGCCTGATCTTCCGCGCCCGAAAGATGGCCGTCCCGACGACTGGAGCACGCGACCGTTGCCGCCACGCCCACCGGCGCCGGATGCCGGGGCGGAGCCGACGGAGGACGAGGGGGATGAAGACCCGAAACAGTCTGCCCGCCGCCGTCAGCCAGAACTGGGTGAGGGAACGGTCGAGAAGAAGGAGCCGATGGAAAATGAATTCGCACCCGACCCGACTGACGAATTCGACGACATCGCGCCCCGTAACAACCGGATGAACGATCTCATGCGCGGTGTGGCCCGGCAGGCATCGCTCGACTGTGGCGACGAGCTGGAACTGTGAGGAAAGTATGGTGATGGCAAAAAAGAAAGCCCAGATCTCCGTCTATCTCGACCCTGATGTGATGAAGACCCTCTCCGCCTATGCCGCGCGACGTGCGCAGCCGATGTCCCTGATCGTGGAGGCTGCCGTCGCTTCCTTTCTGTCGCCCGACGGGGAGGAGCGCCGCGAGGCTGCAACATCGAAGCGCCTCGACCGGCAGGACCGGCGTCTTGCGCGGCTGGAGCGCGATATCGGCATCACGGTGGAGACCCTGGCGCTGTTCATCCGCTTCTGGCTCACCACGACCCCGCCCTTGCCTGAACCGGCTGCCAGGGCAGCACGGGCGCAGGCCGGGGCGCGTTACGATAATTTTGTCTCGGCCCTCGGTCGCAGGCTGGCCCAGGGACCGAGACTCCAGCAGGAAATTCCAGACGATGTTTCCGATCCTGCCTTACAGGATGAACCGGATTCGTAATTTCCGCACCCTGCAAGTATTTTTGCCCTACGTTTCCCCACCGCCCTACGACGCATGAATTCCTGTTGAACCGCGTGGTTTCCTGCCTTTCTTAATTGCCCCGTTGCTGTCCGCGCATCGTGTTCGGCTCATAGCGGGGAAAATCATGTCAGTTTCCAGCATCCATGAAAGGGCCACGGTACGCGGCATGTCCATGCTGCGCACGGCGATGGGACCGGCGATTGCCCGGCACCTCGCTGATCCTGCCATTGTCGAGGTGATGCTCAATCCCGATGGCAGGCTGTGGATCGACCGCCTGTCCGAGGGGCTGGGCGATACCGGCGACAGGGTTACGCCGGCCGATGCCGAGCGCATCGTACGCCTGGTCGCGCACCATGTCGGGGCGGAGGTGCATGAGGCAGCACCGCGCGTATCGGCGGAACTGCCAACCGGTGAGCGGTTCGAGGGATTGCTCCCGCCCGTCGTGACCGCCCCGAGTTTCGCCATCCGCAAGCCCGCCGTGGCCGTGTTCACCCTCGACGATTATGTCGCCGCCGGAATCATGACGGTGGGGCAGGCGGTATTTCTGCGCCGCGCGGTCGCGGAACGGAAAAACATCCTGGTCGCCGGCGGGACATCGACCGGCAAGACCACGCTGGTCAATGCGCTGCTGGCCGAGGTCGCGAAAACCGGTGATCGCGTCGTGCTGATCGAAGATACGCGGGAACTGCAATGCACAGCCCCCAATCTGATCGCCATGCGTACAAGGGATGGTGTCGTAACCCTGTCCGAACTGGTGCGGTCCGCCCTGCGCCTGCGGCCCGACCGTATCCCGATTGGTGAGGTGCGCGGCCCCGAGGCGCTGGACCTGCTGAAAGCATGGGGCACCGGCCATCCCGGCGGTATCGGTACACTACATGCCGGATCAGTGCTCGCGGCCCTGTATCGGCTGGAACAACTGATCCAGGAGGCGGTGGTCACAGTGCCACGCGCCATGATCGCGGAAACCATCGACGTCATCGCGGTCCTGTCCGGACGCGGCACGGCCCGCCACCTGTCCGAACTGGCAGAAATCGATGGCCTAGATCCCGTGACGGGTGCCTATCGCATCCGTCCGGTCAGCTTCTCGTCTCTCGAAACATCCTGCTCTGCCAATGGAGAGTCATCATGAGGCCGCCTTCACGTCTGCGCGCCGTCGTGTGCGCTGTCGCACGTCCTGACTGGCATGTGCGGGATCTCCGTGTATTCGGAACGTCCCTGTTGCTGTCGTTTGCTTTCGCGTCGTCGGCATGGGCGTCAGGATCCAGCATGCCGTGGGAAACCCCGCTCAACGAGATTCTGGAATCCGTGCAGGGACCGGTCGCCAAAATCATCTCGGTGATCATCATTACCGTGACCGGCCTGACGCTGGCCTTCGGGGAAACATCCGGCGGGTTCCGCCGCCTGATCCAGATTGTCTTTGGTCTATCCATTGCTTTTGCCGCGTCCAGCTTCTTCCTGTCGTTCTTTTCGTTCTCCGGTGGGGCGCTGATCTGATGGCCGTGGGATATGACGATGATGCCGTGCCGGGCTTCCATGTCCCGGTGCATCGCTCGCTGACCGATCCCATCCTGCTCGGTGGTGCGCCCCGCGCCGTTGCCATCGCCAACGGCACGCTGGCGGCAGCGATCGCCCTTGGTCTGCGGCTGTGGCTGATCGGGGCCGCATTCTGGATCGTCGGCCATGGGCTCGCGGTCTGGGGTGCGAAACGCGATCCGGTCTTCATCAAG
Organism: Acetobacter oryzoeni; assembly: GCF_004014775.2. Taxonomy (NCBI): domain Bacteria; kingdom Pseudomonadati; phylum Pseudomonadota; class Alphaproteobacteria; order Acetobacterales; family Acetobacteraceae; genus Acetobacter; species Acetobacter oryzoeni. The sequence goes on along the minus strand of NZ_CP042808.1, from coordinate 2,409,126 downwards.
GTGGGACGACGGCATCTCCGTTATCCCGCCTGGCTTCGTGCGTAGAGGGAGGACAGGGCCATGATGTCCCTTGGCGAATATCGCAACCGAAACTCCCTGCTGTCTGATTTCCTGCCCTGGGCCGCGCTGGTCGAAAAGGGCGTCGTCCTGAACAAGGACGGCAGTTTTCAGCGCACCGCAAAAATACGTGGTCCCGATCTCGATAGCGCAACACCAGCGGAACTGGTCGGTGTGACCGGAAGATTGAACAATGCGCTCCGTCGCCTTGGCTCAGGCTGGGCGGTGTTCGTGGAAGCGCAGCGCGTCCCGGCGACACTCTATCCTGACGGTGACTTTCCCGACGCAGCCAGCCAGATGGTCGACCTGGAGCGCCGGGAGCAGTTCGAGGATGAGGGCGCGCATTTCGAGAGTCGGTATTTTCTGACCCTGGTCTGGCTGCCACCGGCGGAATCATCAGGTCGCGCCGAGCGTTTTCTCTATGAAGGCAGGGAACGCGATGGTCCCGATCCGCATGGCATGCTCCATACGTTCGTGGACCGCACGGATCGGATGCTGGCCTTGCTGGATGGCTTCATGCCCGAGGCGGCATGGCTGGATGACGGTGAGATGCTGACTTATCTGCACAGTACCATCTCCACCCGGAACCAGCGGGTCCGGGTGCCGGAAATTCCGATGCATCTGGATGCCCTGCTGGTGGACCAGCCGCTTTCGGGTGGTCTGGAGCCAAAGCTGGGCGATGCCTTCCTTAAAACCCTGACCATTACGGGTTTCCCGTCGCGGACTTTCCCCGGAATCCTGGACGACCTGAACCGGCTGGCCATGCCCTATCGCTGGTCCACCCGCGCCATCCTGCTGGACAAGACCGACGCCACCAAGGTGCTGACGAAAATCAGGCGCCAGTGGTTCGCAAAGCGCAAGAGTATCGCAGCCATTGTCCGCGAAGTGATGACCAATGAGGCGTCAGTTCTCGTGGATAACGATGCCGCCAACAAGGCAGCCGATGCCGATCTGGCGTTGCAGTCGCTGGGCGCGGATGATGTCGGGCAGGCTTACATCACGGTCACGGTGACGGTGTGGGATGGCAGCGCCAGCATAGCGGCGGAAAAACTTCGCCTCGTGGAAAGGATCATTCAGGGCCGTGACTTCACCTGCATGGCGGAAAGCCTGAACGCGGTGGAGGCGTGGCTGGGATCTCTGCCGGGGCATGTCTACGCCAATGTGCGGCAGCCCCCGGTCTCGACCCTGAATCTGGCGCACATGATTCCGCTTTCCGCCGTGTGGGCAGGGCCGGAGATGGATGGGCATTTCAAGGCCGCACCGCTGTTTTATGGCAAAACGGCAGGGGCCACGCCGTTCCGGTTTTCCCTGCATGTCGGCGATGTGGGTCATACGCTAATCGCGGGACCGACCGGGGCAGGTAAATCCGTGCTGCTGGCGCTCATGGCGCTCCAGTTCCGTCGCTATGCGGGATCGCAGATTTTTGCCTTCGATTTTGGCGGGTCGATGCGCGCGGCAACGCTGGCGATGGGAGGCGATTGGCGCGACCTCGGGGGTGGACTGACAGATGCCGATCTGTCTGGAGAAGAGGGCAGCGGCGTATTACTTCAGCCGCTGGCGCGGATCGATGATCCGGATGAGCGCAAATGGGCCAGTGAATGGCTCGGTCAGATCCTTGTCGGCGAGGGGGTGGCGCTGACCCCGGAGGTGAAGTCTCACCTCTGGTCGGCTCTGAATTCGCTGGCATCGTCGCCTGCCCGTGAGCGGACCCTGTCCGGCCTGGTCGCGCTTCTCCAGTCCAACGCCCTGAAGCAGGCGTTGGCGCCCTACTGCCTCGGTGGTCCCTACGGCCGCCTCCTGGATGCGGATGCCGAGCGTATCGGGGATGCCGATGTGGTGGTGTTCGAAACCGAAAGTCTGATCGGCTCGGGCGCGGCCTCCTCCGTTCTGTCGTACCTGTTCCACCGCATCGAAGGCCGTCTGGACGGCCGGCCGACCCTGCTGGTCATCGATGAGGGCTGGCTGGTTCTCGATGACGGGGATTTCTCCGGCCAGTTGCGAGAGTGGCTGAAAACCCTGCGCAAAAAGAACGCCAGCGTCATCTTCGCCACCCAGTCCCTGTCGGATATTGCCAATTCCCGCATTGCTCCGGCGGTGGTGGAAAGCTGCCCGACACGGATATTCCTGCCTAACGAGCGGGCGATCGAGCCGCAGATCATGGCGCTCTATCGGGATTTTGGCCTGAACGACCGACAGATCGCCATCATCGCGCGGGCCGCGTCGAAGCGGGACTATTACTGCCAGACGCAACGCGGCAATCGCCTGTTCGAACTGGGGCTCGGGCCTGTCGCACTCGCCTTATGCGCAGCATCAGGGAAGGACGATCACAAGCTGATCGATGCAGTGCTGGCGGAACACGGCCGGGACGGTTTTCTCCTCGCGTGGTTTGACGCGCGGGGCGTGTCATGGGCGGCGGATCTGTTGCGCGACGATCGCGGGGCGGAGGACGTGCCATGACGGAAAGACATTGCCAGCTTCGGACCGATTTTTTTGCGCGTGTGAGAGAAAAACATTTCCATCGCACTGCTCTTGTCGCCTCTGTTACGCTGGCATTCGGTGCAACGTTCGACCTTTCACGACCGGCCCGTGCCCAATGGGCGGTCTATGATGGGGCGAACCACGTCCAGAACGTGCTGATCGCGGCCCGCACGCTTCAGCAGATCGACAACCAGATCACATCTCTTGCCAATCAGGCGCAGATGCTGGTCAACCAGGGCCGTAATCTGGCGAGCCTGCCACTGTCGACATTGTCGACGCTGCAATCAACGATTTCCCAGACAACAGCCTTGCTCGCGCAGGCACAGAACATCGCTTATTCGGTGACCTCGGTCGAGCAGCAATACCAGCAGGCGTACACCTCAATCTCGTCCGGCATGTCAGACAGTGCCCTGTTCAGCCAGGCACAGACACGGTGGCAGAATTCCGTGGGCGGGTTCGAAGATGCCCTGAAGCTTCAGGCTCGGGTGGTAGGAAACATCCCCAGCGACAGTTCGGCCATGACCCAGCTTGTCTCTTCCAGCCAGACCTCCACGGGCGCGTTGCAGGCGGCGCAGGCAGGAAACCAGCTTCTGGCGCTACAGTCCCGTCAGTTATCCGACATTCAGGCCGAACTTGCTGCCAATGGCCGCGCCACAGCCCTGCAACAGGCGCGCGATGCTGCGACGGAAGCGGAAAGTGAAGCTCAGTATCAGCATTTTTCACAGCATGACGCCTATGTGCCCGGCACGGTGTCCATTTTCGGCAGCAGCGGGAACTGACCGCCATGGCGATGGGCAATGTGGGCGTTATCGACACTTTCCTGAATACCTTCACCACCACCATCGACAGCGGCTTCGGTCTGGTGAAGGGGAATGTGATCTCACTAGCAGGAACACTGTCCGTGCTGGATATGGCGCTGGCTGGCCTGTTCTGGGCCTGGGCTGCTGATGAGGACATCATCCAGCGTCTGGTGAAGAAGACGCTCTATATCGGATTCTTTTCCTTTCTGATCAGCAATTTCTCCAGTCTGTCGAAGACCGTCTTTGACAGTTTTGCGGCCCTTGGCCTGAGAGCCGGTGGCGGCAATCTGGCACTCGGAGACTTCCTGCGGCCCGGCCGACTGGCATCCACGGGTTTCGATGCAGCCCAGCCGCTTCTGGATTCAGTCCATAATCTCCTTGGTCCTGTCGCCTTCTTTACGAACTTCATTCAGATCTTTGTGCTCTGTCTGTCGTGGCTGATCGTGCTCGCGGCGTTCTTCATTCTGGCCGTGCAGCTTTTTGTTGCCCTGATCGAATTCAAGCTGACCACGCTGGCGGGTTTCATCCTGATCCCCTTCGCCCTGTTCAGCCGCACCGCCTTTCTGGCGGAAAAGGTGCTGGGCAATGTCGTCTCGTCGGGTGTGAAGATCATGGTGCTGGCGGTCATTTCCGCTATCGCGTCGGTTCTGTTCGCCCAGTTCTCAACCTCCTACGGCAGCGACGTTCCCACGATCGGGCAGTCCGTCTCGGTGGTGCTGGCCTCCCTTGCAATTGTCGGCCTGTCCATTTTTGGCGGCAGCATCGCCAATGGGCTGATTTCCGGCGCACCGCAGCTTGGCGCGGGAGCGGCAGTCGGTACCGGCATGGCGGTTGGCGCCATGGGTGCTGCTGCGGCGGCCGGTGTCGGGGCTGTTGCTTCCGGTGGTGCCGCAGCCCTCGGCGCCACGGCTGCCGCCGCGCGGGGAGGGGCCGCGATTGCCGGGGCTGCTACCTCCGCCTATTCGGCCGGAGCCGCAGGCGCGTCTGGCGGCGCGGGCAGCATGGCCGCCGGGATCGGAGGCATGGGCCGGGCCGTCGGTGGAAATGTCGCGAATGCCGTCAAAGGGGCGGCTTCGCGTGCCGGTTCATCCCTCAAGGAAAGCTATGCCGCCGGTGGACGCTGGGCCGCGCGCGGGATGGGGGAGGGAGGCGAAGGCGGAGCCGGGGATAACGGACCGGCACCTTCTGGAGGCGGTGGTCCTGCCGGAGAAGGGGATGGCCCCACGGGTGGCGGCCCTACCGGTGAGGGTCCGTCTGGTGGAGATGGTGGCGGTTCCGGCGAACCGCCCCGCTGGGCTCAGAAGATGAAGCGCCGCAATGCCGCCGCTCATGCTGCTGAGGCCGCCCATGTTATCCGCTCCGCCGATGGCGGGGGCGGATCTTCCTCCATCGATCTGTCGGAAAAGGAATGAGGACGATGTTCCGTCGCTCCACCACCCGCTACGGGACCACGCCCGAGCCTGTCACGCCCTATCAGAAAGCCGCGCAAGTCTGGGACGAGCGCATCGGCTCCGCCCGTGTACAGGCCCGTAACTGGCGGCTGATGGCGTTCGGCTCTCTGCTTCTGTCCGCAGGCCTTGGCGTAGGGCTGGTCTGGCAGTCCGCGCGCGGTACCATCACGCCGTGGGTCGTGCAGGTCGATCGGCTGGGGCAGGCGCAGGTCGTGGCCCCCGCGATAGCGGGCTATATGCCCGCCGATCCGCAGATCGCTTGGTATCTGGCGCAGTTCGTTCATGACGTGCGCGCTCTGTCGTCGGACCCTGTGGTGGTGCGGCAGAACTGGCTACGCGCCTATGATTTCACCACCACGTCGGGCGCTCAGGCGCTTAACGATTATGCCCGCCTCAATGATCCGTTCTCGCGCATCGGGCATGAGCAGGTCGAGGTGGACATCGCCTCGGTGATTCGGGCGTCTCCCGGCAGCTTCCGTGTCGCCTGGAGCGAGCGCCATTACCGCGACGGCGCGTTCACCGGCACCGAACGCTGGACCGCCATCGTGTCGGTCGTTCTGCACACGCCACGCGATGCCGACCATCTCAGGAAAAATCCGCTCGGAATCTACGTCTCCGCCATCAACTGGTCGAAGGAGCTTGGTCAATGACGCGCTTCATTTTCGCAGCCCTTCCTGTGGCGCTGCTCTCGCTTGCCGGTTGCGCGGGCAGTTACCATCCGCCCGTCATCCGGTACGATGACGCCGCGCGCGCGACGAGAATTCCCGATCCACCGAAGCCCGTGCAGGTGGTGGAGGTGCCACAGCCACTTCCTCTGCCGGGCCAGTTCAAGCCACTGCCGTCACGACGCACGGCCCATCCGGTCCCCGAGGTTACTGATCCGACCACGCGCGTGACCCAGGCTAATCTGGCGGCGCGCATCCAGCCGACGCGGGCCGGTTTCATCAATGCGGTGCAGGTCTATCCCTATTCTCCGGGTGCCCTCTATCAGGTCTATACCTCGCCAGGCGAGATCACGGACATCATGCTCCAGCAGGGTGAAAAACTGGTGGGCACCGGCCCAGTTGCTGCTGGGGATACGGTGCGCTGGGTCATCGGTGACACCGAAAGCGGAGAAGGGGCGACCAAACGCATCCATATCCTGGTGAAGCCGACCCGGCCGGATCTGACCACTAATCTGATCATCAATACTGACCGACGGACTTATCTGGCGGAATTGAGGTCAACACCCCCCACATACATGGCGTCGGTCTCGTGGAACTATCCCGAGGACGATCTGATTGCCCTGCACCGGCAGGACGACGCGGCCGATGACTCTGCCCCAGTGGACGCGGGGCTGAATCTCGATACTCTGAATTTCCGCTATGCCATCCAGCCGGTGAAAGGCGGCACGCCGCCCTGGTTACCCGGCCGGGCCTTTGATGACGGTCACAAGGTCTATATCGCTTTTCCATCCGGGATCGGGCAGGGGGAACTGCCGCCGCTCTTCGTGCTGGGGGCGGATGGCGGCCCGGAACTGGTCAATTACCGGGTGCGGCAGAACTGGATGATCGTGGATCGGCTGTTCGCCGCCGCTGAACTGCGGCTGGGCGATAAGCATTCCGAGCAGCGGGTGCGCATTGTCCGCATTGACGGCAGGAAGTCATGACCGGGCAGGCTCACACAGTGGGAGAAAATTCTGCGGCTCCGGCCACAGGGGGAAATTCCGCAGCATCACCGCCGCCACCTGATCTGCGTCTGCGGACGGAACGACCGCGTGTCGTGCGGCTTTCCCGCACCGTGGTCTGGTCGCTGGGCGGGGTTGGTATGATCGCGGTGGCCTTCGCGCTGGGCTATGCCCTTCAGGCAAGCCATCGGGTGTCATCCACGCCTGCCGCGCAGGACGCGGATGTGCGTCCCTCTGCCGACGGGCTGGCGGGACTGCCGTCCGACTATGTCGGCAAGGATGTGCCGAAGCTGGGACCAGCGCTGCCCGGTGATCTGGGGCATACCATCCTCCACGCACAGGAGCAGGGAAAGGCAGCCTCGGGTGGCGACGACCGCCGTGCCGCGCAGGAGGTCGAGGCCGCAATCGCCAGCAAATTGTTCGTGCAGACGGGAGAACGCGACCGGGGTACCGACCAGGCAACTCCGCCCACATCGGGTGCATCTGCGTCCCAGGCAAATCCATCTTCTTCGACCGACGCCCAATCAGGCAACCGTGCCTTTCTGGCAGGCCAGCCTGACCGCGCGACGACCAGCCCGGATCGCATCATGCCGTCAGCTTCGCCTTATATCCTTCAGGCGGGCACTGTCATCGCGGGGGCGCTGAACACGAAAATCAGCTCTGACCTTCCGGGTCAGATTACTGGCCATGTCACGCAGAACGTCTATGACAGCCCGACCGGTCGTTTCCTGCTGATCCCGCAGGGAAGCCTGCTGTTCGGGGCCTATAACAGCGGCATTTCTTTCGGGCAGCAGCGTACCCAGATCATCTGGACCCGGCTGATTTACCCGAACGGCGAGAGCCTGGTGCTGGAAAAACTGCCCGGTGGCGACGCCATCGGCCAGTCCGGCCTGTCCGATGAAGTGAACAACCACTGGGGCCAGCTTTTCAGGGCTGCCATCGTGACCACGCTCCTGAGCGTCGGATCAGAGGCCGGAACCAGTCAGAGCGAGAACAATCTGGCGCAGGCCATCCGTTCTGGGGCCAGCAATGGGTTTTCCATGGTTGGTAACCGGTTGGTTGATCGCAGCCTCAACATCCAGCCGACCCTAACCGACCGGCCGGGGCTGCCTTTCACCTTGATCCTTAACCGCGACCTTGTCCTGCAACCTCGCCACGCAAAGGAAACAGCACCATGACAACGCTGCGCATCACTGAAATTCCGGATGAAAAGCCGGTCCGCATGCCCGTGGACTTACCGGCGGACCTCCATCGTGATCTGGTGACTTACGCAGCACTGGTCAGCCAGAATGGTCAGCCCGTCGATCCAACCCGTCTCGTGCCGCACATGATCCGTGGATTCATTGCATCTGATCGAGCTTTCGCGAAGCTTAAGCGTGCGCGAGCTAAGCAGATAGTAAGCAGAGAAACTTAGTCTATTCGAGATTCTGCTTTCCCAAGAAAACAAGTATTTTATGTGCGACGGTCGACAAATTTCTATCGCGCCATCCAATGCCGTAATCAAGATGTGAAAAACCGTCGCCGTCGCGCACTTCTAGCACAGTTACCTGCTCAAGGATCGTACCTGGAAAAAATGCGAGCCAGCCAGCCGGCATGAGCGTAATACCATGTCCGTTAATGACGAGAGCGATCGTCCGCAGACTTATGATTTCTTCCCTACACACTGTTGGTAGAAAGCCAGCAATGCTTGCTTTGCGTTTTAACAGTGTAGACATGTCCTCTCCTGTATCATCGTTACCGAAGACAAAAGTTTCTTCCCGTAAATCGCTCCAACATGTCGTGACAGACGAAGCAAGAGGATGGTTTGTCGGTGTCACAGCGACAATTCGATCGCTCCACAGTGGTAAGGTAGCTGCGCAAGATTCGTTCAGCGGAAGGGCTATAATTACTAAATCAACGATACCGTCGAAAAGAGCCGAAATTACATCTCTCTTGGATACGTCACGATATATAAACGAAATACCGGGATAAAGAATTCTATACGGTTCGATGAAGGCCGACACCCGTCCTGGCGGTACATTACTTTGTATTCCTATTGATACGATACCGCTTTCACCCAAGGCGCATCTCCGAGTATATTCATAAAGAGCATTTGTGTCGTGCAACAGAGCCTCAGCTTGTCGGAGGAATGCTTCGCCGACTGGCGTAGGCGTTGTGCCAGATGATGTCCTGCGGAAAAGCTGAATTCCGACGCGCTCCTCAAGTAGCCGAAGTGAACGACTGACTGCGGACTGTTTGGAATTTAGAGCGCGTGCCGCGCCATGGATGCTTCCTTGAAGAGCAATTGCGCATACGCATTGCAGTTCCCGTAGATCAAGAGGAGGGTGTCTTACCATTCCATTTCTTTCCTCTCATACAAATTAAAATTCGACAGTTTGTAGTGTGAGTGTTGTAACGCACAATAATATAATTTATGTATACGTGAAAATATAATGTAATATTTATATATTTCTTATATACCACAATTAATACCTAGATATATTTATTCGCATCTATAGATATGCGCGCATGACTCTAGTTTGTAGGCAGAGATAAGATTGTCGGGTCCATTCTCCCAGCAACGGCAACAATTGCAATAACAGCAATAGAAAGTGCAATTTCGGCTATTGTTCCGCGTTGAAGATATTTAAGGCTAACCGTAATGTTTCTTTTCTGGCGTAGATTTTTCACGTATACATAGCGGTTGACGCAGGCGATACAGACCATACCGCTCGTTAATCCCAGCTTGAGAATGAGTAGTGTAGAATAGACAGTGACATGCTTCGGCCATCCCCCCAGGATATTCAGGCCGAGTCCAGAGCCGGTAAGCAGGACCAGAAGCACCGCGATATGCCCCGCAGCCGAGTACCGTGCTAACGCCACTTGCATGGAGCAATCCCACTTCTTTTTTCGTGTATCACTGACAAGCATGGCAACGGGGATGAGGCCCCCGCACCAGAAACTACCTGCAAGCAAATGCACGGCCTGGAAGAACATCGCGCCCACACCGATCATGCGCACGTGACCTGTCAAGGCTGTCGCCGTCAGAAGCACGCATGCGGGTATGACCGACAGGACCGCGCCGCATTTACGCCAAGTTAGAAGTAGAAGACAGACGCCAGCTACGGCCTGAATGATCCATGCCTGTCCAATGGTGGTGTCAACAAGCACGGCTTTGCTTAAAGTCGGCGAGAAGGCATCCTGCCATCCATCTCCGACCTCGGAGACTTCGGCTGGCAGTGTTGCAACGACGATTACCGTCGTAAAAACGCTCCCCCATGCCCAAAACTTTCCCAGGCGGGCAGAGAGTGCGTTTCCGAGTTTGCGCGGAGCCAGCCACCCTGCAAAAAGCAGGCTACCTGTAAGAAAGAGCGCCAGGCTGTCTCGTGCGGCGCGACATAGGATCAGGAAAGCATCCGGTGTCATCGGTTAGTAACTGTGAACCCGTAGACGCCATGAGTCTTGTGTCCATCGACGGCAAGGGCGTGCCAGGTTACGGAATATCGTCCAGGCACGAGGTCAATTTTGAGCGGGATCGTCAGAGTCTTGCCGTCATCCGACAGGGAAACGTTTCCTGTTTCTATAACATTACCCTTGGGGCCAGTGACAACGACGCCGGTGAGCTTGACAACTACTGCTTCAGTAAAGCCTAGCGTCAGGCTCTGCGGCGCCGTTCCCGTGCTATCCGCAGCGGGTATTTCGGCGTTCAGGTGGGCATGTGCATAGGCAGGGTCCGCCATCTGCAGAACGAAGTTCCCTGCGAGACACATAGAGGCAACGATTTTACGGATAGAAGTCATGTTTACTTTCCTTGCTTGGTGTGAATTACAGCAGAAAGACAAATATTTTCAGAGAAAAAAGTCTCTTATTGACCAACGAAAAGGATACCTTCGACGCAGCTATGCTGTTGAAAACAGAATAGTATTGAAAGCTTTCGTCATGCGTTGCTCAAGCTCATCAATGTCTTTTTTAGAAATAATGAGAGGTGGTGCTAAAATTATGCTATCGTGTGAGATTCTTATCAGGACGCCGTGTTCCATACATGCTTTCACAACTGACCGTTTGATGTCTCTCTTCTCATCATTTCGGAAATCAAGCTCCCTGTAGCTACGGAATCCGACTTCAATCGCGCTTAATAATCCGATTGTCCGTGTGGATCGGACCAGTTCGTGTGCCGCAAGTTTCGAAATCATCTTTATCCAATGTTCTGAAATATCCCGCACATGATCTACTATTCTTTCATCCTCATAGATTTTTAGCGTTTCAAGGGCGACGGCAGCGGCAACAGGATGTGCGTGATATGTGCCGCCATGATGAAACCCATGGTGCATAATCGAGCAGTCCACCAATGCGGAGTGAAAATCATCATTCATGACGACCGCCGAAATCGGTTGATAGGCCGCTGAAAGCCCCTTCGATGCGACGAGGCAGTCGGGAGTCTGGTTGACGGTCTGGCTTCCCCACATCTTTCCGGTTCGACCGAAGCCCGTCACGATTTCATCGAAATAAAGAGGAATATCGCGCATCGACAAGACGTTGCGTATTGCTTCAAAATATCCTTCCGGCGCTGGGTACATGCCGCCAGCAATCGAGACTGGCTCGCAGAGGAAGGCCGCGATATTTTCGGCACCCGTGTGATCTATCAGTTCTGCCAGTTCCAGCGCCAGGCGATGTGCATAATCTTCTTCTGTTTCTCCAGCCAACGCGTCACGTGGCCAGCGGGGTTGCGCAGCATACAGAATATCGTCACCCGTCAGATCGAATGAATTGATAATGCTTTCGATCCCGCCAAGTCTCGTGGCAAATATCGTCGATCCATGGTAGCTCCCCCGACGCGTGATTATTTTATGCCGTTTTGGATTTCGTTGTTTATTGATATACCAAGTCGTTTTAATGAGAGTTTCGATAGCTTCCGATCCGGTTGTGGCGAAAAGAACGTGAGCGTCCGGTATCGGCGCTGCCGCGCTGAGCGCGTCCGCAAGCGCGTGGACGACAGGGACCGTCCGGTTTAGCGCGGTGGGATAGACTGGCAGCTCTCGCATCTGGCGTGTGGCGGCTTCGATCAGGCGTTCATTATGAAAGCCGAGCGTAGCGCAAAACAGTGCCGACACCGCGTCGATATAGTCTTTACCCGAAGAATCGAAGACGAAGACACCAGATCCAGATACCATATCGACGCCTGATGACATGGCGGAGTTGCTAAGATGCGATAAGCCGTACACCAGTCGCGAAGTCATCATTGTGCGCCTTTACCAGAGGGAGAGGCTGAGGGCAGAGCCAAAGGGCAGGTCTTTCCCGGATCTGAGAACGCCGGGTTGGTGATGAAGCTCTGATCCGTCAGGGAGTTCAGGAAGGCGATCACGTCCGCGATCTCCGCCTCGCTGATATCGAACGGCTCTATGAACTGGTCGCGCAACGGGTTCTCTCCGTGTGGCCCTGTCGCCGACCGACCTCCCTTCGAGTAATGTGCTGCCAGCACGTCGTGCAGCGTGGCGATGGAGCCATCATGCATATAGGGACCCGTCAGAGCGACGTTGCGCAGGCTTTCCGTGCGGAATTTCCCCTCGTCCTCGGCATTGCCTGTCACTGTCCGCAGCCCGTGATCACTGGCAGGATAGGCCCCCTTGCCGTCCTCGTTATACAAGCCGGTATTGTGAAAGCCTGTTTCTGGAAAGGGCATGTTAGCCGCGCGGATATTGTCGGTCAGATTCAGGCCATTATGGCAATGCGAACATTCGAGCTTCTCGCCGAAGAAGAGCGCCTCGCCTCGTTGCGCGGCCGGGGACAGCGCCGTCTTGTCGCCATGCAGCGAGTGGTCGTAGGGACTGTCGAAGGACAGCAGCGTGCGCTCGAAGGATGCAATCGCCTTCGTGACCGTGGAGAGTGTGATCGCGCCCTTCGCCTCGGGGAAGGCGACACGGAACAGGCGCGCATAGCAGGGATCATCCGAGAGCCGGGCGAACAGCGCCTTTTCCTGGCCGCCCATGCCCAGCTCGACCGGTTGGTCGCTGAACATCGGGATCAGCATCTGCTTTTCCAGAGTGGTGAGCTGTGGATTGGCCCAGGTGTAGCTCGGCAGATAGGCTACGTTCGCCAGTGGCATCGGCGTGCGTAGTCCCGGCTCGCCATGCGCGCCTACATGCGTCGGGACACCAGAGGCAAAGCCCAGTTTCTGGAGATGGCACGACGCGCAGGCGAGCGTCCCATTCTCCGATAGCCGTTTGTCATAAAACAGCCGTCGTCCCAGTGCGACCTTCTCTGCCCTCATCGGATTGTCGGACGGGACGACTGGCGCAGGCGCCCAGGAGGGGATGTCCCAATGCCACGTCGTGGGCCGGGTTGCGGCCGATAGAAGCAGCGCCCCCCCACCCAGAAGGGCCATCTGGAGAACTTTGCGAAATAACGTGCGCATCTTATCGACCCCGAAATACCGACTGAGCCGGCGGAGAGGTCTCTGATCCGAATGGCAGGCCGAACTCACGGAACACACCTGCGCAATCCTTGTCGTCCGGTCCAGACATGCAACCTGGCGCACTATTAATCTGGTTGGTGCTGACATTACTCAGAGCGAGCAGTCGACTTATGTCGAGCTTCACGGTCTGATGCGCCGGATCGAACTCCGGCAGCGTGACCGTGACGAGGTTCGGGGCCGTGCACGCGCCCTTCGGCGCCTCGACCGCGCTGGCGGACTCACAGCCGGTGCTCCCGATATGGACAGGGAAGCCGTGCGGTCGCGCTTTGTCGCCAGGCTTCGGAATCATCGTGATGTCGAGCGTGAAAAAACGATATCCTGACTGCCAGGTCCAGAACATGCTCGTCATGTTCAGTGGTGGCTGTGCAATCGTAGGATCGCCGTGATTGGCGGCCATAGGCAGCCCAACGGTGAAGCGCAGGCCGGTGAAATGGCCTTGCGGCCAAACAAAACTGATAGCCGAGTTCGGCGACGGAGTCGTATCGCTGCATGGAATATTGCGATCGATCAGGTCGATCAGCGCTATCCCGTCACGCTGCCAGAGGCCGGACGGCCCTGGCTTGACCAGCACCGCACGGCCGTCCTTCGTGAGCAGCGCCACATCGTGGATGTAGAAGCGTAGATCGTTGATGCGGACCGTATTGTCGCTTGTCCCCACCGGGCTTATGGTTCTAGCACAACTTACCGGCTGGTTTCCGAATGCCGCCTGGAAAGTAAGGCGCCCGAGCTTTGGTGCTGCGTGGGCTTCGTTTGAAGAAAAGGCCGGGAAAATAAATAGACCCATCCCAATGAATAACAAAAAAAAATTTATTCTATACACTGACGGCGCATAGGTCAAATTGCTCACAGTATGCGGCTCCATCCAGGGAATACAGAAATTTTGTTATCAAAAATAAGGAAATACGACGGAATATCATCTTCCGGGCTTAAATCCGCACCAATTTCAATTTCTTGAATTTCTCGTTGCAGATCTACCGCACGGCACTTCCAGCCGACAGTCCAGTTTTGTTTGATACCGCGGTAAATGGCGATGCCTAGTGCTTCTGTGCGATCAGATATGGCCCACCGAGCAGCTGCAGCTCCCGCCAATTCCGATAGAATGATTTCGGAATTAGAACTATTCAGCATCTCATTTTCTTGCAACCAAATGATAACCCAGAGGTGTAATGGCCAACCAAAACAAATTTTTCGCTCAGAACCCCACCTCATAAAGGGCCGAAAAATATTGAATCCGTCTTGATCACCAGAAAAATCCAGTAGGGATGGACATGGATCATAAAGAGCATGCCAATAACCGCGCCACGCAATATCTAATCGCACCAACGCGCGCCTGTTGTCAGAAAACAAAGAAAACTGATCTGGGCGCGACATAAAGTCTATGACATCGATATCACGCAAATATTTTCTATGATTGTTCATTGTATACACTCTGGTTTTTCGATTTCAAGCGAAGGCTGTTTAAATCTTCCACTATAAGGTCGTAATCAAAATTTCCGTCTCGTTCGTAAGTAATTGTAGTATTTTCACGAAAAAACAGATCAGCATAACGATCTATGAAGATCTCCGTTTCTGATGAAATCTGCTCCGAATGTGAATCAATTAAAATATTATTATCGCTTGGTGCTGGAGTGTATCCTGCAACATGATAGTGTAGCGTTTTCGATATTACATTCTTCCAGTCGTCTATGTCTGCGCCCGTATTCCTAGAGGCACAAACAGCATTGGATATATCAAACAACACATTACATTCAGTTTTCTTTGATATATGCTCGAAGAAAGTTGGAGCTTCATAAGAACCGTCGAGCAGTGAAGGATAATTCTCTAAATATAGAGTATGACCAAGCATATCCTGCCATCGCCGAATTTTATCAAAATATATTGACCCTATTGCATAATTTATTTCGGCGAGTTGATAAAAATTAGTTCCGTTATGCTCGAAAAGTGCGATATGATCGGAAATATAAAGTGGCTGAAACGCCTCAGACATTTGCGTTATTCTGCTTGATATATACTTTAATTCTTCCTCACCTCGCTCCAAAAAACGGGATTGCATAATATGGAATGCGACAGGGCAAGGAAATTTCTTTGCAATTTCTGTTGGATTGAGATGTAAAAAATTGTCGATCAGGAGTTCGACGTAATCTATATGTCCCTCGTCAATAAGGGACATAATAGATGAGTAAGATTGGCCGCCAGTGAAATTTATGCCAATAGAACCGTTACACATCGTATACCTCCTAGTGCGAGACTGGCGCGGAAAGGCGCCAGTCTCTGTATTGTTTTAAGCGTTATAACCGCAGACACCCGAACCACACTGCAGTCCGGCCCGGACAGGTACAGAAATTTGTTTGGTTTTAAGTATAGTTATAGTAATAGTCATTTCATACCTCCAGTAACCACAATAGACATTCTATGTGGCGTCTAATTATACATAAAAACAGGAAATAAATCAATGGAATTACGTGTAATAATTTGATTTATTTCAGAATAACCTCCTGGCAATTGTCAAAATCTATATGATAGATCAAAGCGAAAGCTGCGACCTACTTCAGGAAAATCAACGTTTGTGGAAGCCATTTTATACATACTGTATTCCTTGTCGAATAAGTTGGTAACAGCAAAATTAATTCGCCAAGGCTTGCGAGGAGGTGCCCAGGTTGCGAGTATGTCGTGCACCATATAGCCGGGACGCCGACGAATAATAGTTGCATCGTAGTTCTGAGCGTCTACGGCCATGAGGCTGTACATTAAAGTCAGTCCGATGTTCGGAAAACGGTAACGCATATCAGCGGCAACTTTATCTGGAGGCGAGTACAACCCAGCACCGGTCAGAGCGTTTGTGACTCTTATGTGGCTGAAGCTCAGATCAAACCCCCAGTTTCCTATGTCGTAATTACTATGTAGCTCAATACCGTAACGTGTGGCGTGTCCAACGTTCTGATATTGATAAATGGGTCTGTTTTTCCCATATTTTCCATTAAAACGCCCGATAGCAACTTCTTGAATGAGATTGGTTACGTCTTCGTAAAAACCTGTAGCGCGGACGCTCGCACGATCGTGCTCGCTAAACAGTGCGCTCTTTGTATAAGTAAATCCGCCTTCGTATGTTTTGGCAGATTCGGGTTTTAGATTTTTGTTAGAAACAAAATTTGCGAACCATTGATTGCCTGTCAAATCCATGTCGCTTTGCGCTGGGGTGGGAGCATTATAAGCTTTCCCCCAACTGAGATATATCATCCATTCGCGTGTTGGTTGCCACGATAATGTTATTTTTGGAAGAATAGCACCGTTTGAGCTATTTGAGAGACCTTTCCCGTGTTCAGGAAAGGTATTGTATCTATCGTAACGCAAGCTAGGGGAAAGAGTGACATGGTGGCGAAATTTTATTTCATCTTGCCCGTAAACCCCATATACCTGCTGTTGTGCGTTGGGTGTATTTGAACCAGATGTGGTGTACGTATAAAAATCGCGGTAGTAATTTACGCCTCCAGTAAATTTATGTCTTCCAAACAATCCGAAATTACGAAAGTATGATTTTTGTAAGTCGAAACCATAGGTCTCAAGGACAGTGGACCCGCCATTAGAGTCCATGCTGTTCGGCACCTGCTTTGAGGCCATTTTCGTTCTGTAAAGGGTCAGCCTTCCATCTTCCTCGCCTTGCTCGTTACGTGTTGTGAGGTGCAATGTTGACTCGTCCTGTCGGACATTTTGCTCTTGGCAGGTAGAACAGTGGTAAGTGGAAGGACCTTTTTGTGGCACTGAAGATCTATAGTTTTCATCAAGATAAAATTGCTGACCAAAATCTATTCTAATTCGGTCATTGATGTCATATCCAAGTTTAAGTAGTGCGCTGTGGCTTTGCCCGTCATTGGGTGAAAGTCTCTCGCCGCCCCCTAATCGTATCGAGTTGAAGGTTTGCCCAGAATAAGCAAGAAGCGCATCGAACTTGCCCCATTTTCCGTATATTTTTGCTGATCCCTTCCCATTTCCGTTGGCGCTTTGATAGCCGCCATCAATTTCTCCGCCCAAGCCTTGACCCGGTTTCAGAAGGGACTTTGCGTCAATAGTCTTAATTGACATAACTCCGCCGAGACCACCTGTTCCATAAAGAGTGGACGCTGATCCGGCGACAACTTCTACACTCTGGATAAAGGCGGGATCGATATAAAGCGGCGCTTCAATCCCTTGGGAATCCCAATTACGCCGTGCGCCATCGACCATCAAAATGATCTCGCGTCCCGCAAACCCACGGATTTGGGGAACCTGACCTTCCATACGCGCCGTGCCGACCATATCGACATCAGGCAAGCGATTGAGGGCATCTGAAATCGTGGAAGATTGCCTCATTTGGATGTCCTGACGTGTTATCAGGCTGACCGAGGCGGGAACGTCCTGGATCTGCTGTGGCGTTCGCGTGGCTGTGACAACGAGCCGCTCAGCTGCGTTGCTGGATATAGGGACGGCTGCTCCTGTTTTTACGTGAGCGCCGAGTTGTTTTGACGTGTTTCGTGATGACTGTTCCGGAGTTTTTTTAATCGCCGCCTGCCTGGTTGATGCGGCACTCTCACGCTCTTTTCCGGGCAGTTCATTGGCATGCGCCGCGAAGGACGGGATAAGAAAAATTGCGGCGGCAGAAAGTAAGTGCGCGCGGTGGAACGTGTGTGCGCAAACATGTGTCGAAGACATGAAAGCTGATCCTGAGCTGAGAATATCGTTCAGCCAGCAGGACGGTCATTGTCTTTTTCGTCATTAGTTTATGACGTCAGCGACGCACTATGCGTTAAGTGAACGCGTACGGTCGATGAATGACAGCTTAAACGGCCTGCGGGCGCTAGAAGACCGCAGACACAGGGGGGCCACAGGAGAAAGGAACACCAAGTGTGATGACAGGTGGAGCACGGGGGTTAACGATGTTGACGTGGCGTTGCCAACGAATAAACGCCAGTGCCAGCAAGATCACGAGAGCTGTGAACAGGAATACTGGCAGGTGCAGGAGGGGGCATAACGGACAGCTTCCATCGTGATGAGAAGGATGCCCGGACATGTGGTCGTGGTCGCCCTCATTGTCGGCTGACACAGCCTGCGTCACATTGTCCATTGTCATGCCAGGCATATCCGCACAGACGGAGTGCTTATGTGGCGTGTGATAAAGATGTGGAGCGATATCAATGCCTGTCAGGCGCAGGATGGTAGCACGAGGCATTTCTCCCGGCATTGCCTGACTCTGGATCAGGAGTTGCCCCAGAAAGCCCATGAGCGTGAACGCGACCAGAAACCAGCGGCTCAATGAAGAGCGGGGCGCAGGATGTATGGCATGGGCCATCTTTTGAAAACATATGCTCCTGTCACGGTAGACTTTTTATAAAATCCATTATGGTTGCGAGCCTGTCAACCCGATATTGCACACACATGGCAGGCATTCCTACCAGGATGCTTGAAGAGCCCATTTTGGCTTGGCGGCGGCTTTGTTTCGCAAATACGTGGAAGATCGCCGAAGTTCACATCCACGTTGCTACTTTTAACCGCTTCACAACGCTCGGAACCTCAATCACTTAGGCGGTCGTATAACAAAAAACATAAGAGCGTTCAGCACGACCAATCAGTGAATTGTGCAACAAAGCCGAATATATTTTTAGGTATTTTTAAAAATAGTTCTGTGAGGCAGGGCATAATTGACGTGTTCAGATGTTGCTCTCGCTGCCTCCTGAAACAAGTGCCGTAAAAATTTTCAAATCGATCCCTTTGACTGCACGCTGGATTGGTTCTTTCTTGAGGTGAGCATAACGTGCGGTCGATTTGAGATCGCGATGACCCAGCAGTTTCCCGATCATGACCAGATCCTCGCCGAGTTCCAGCGCATCGGATGCAAAGGAATGGCGGAGATCGTGAATGCGGACATCATGCAGCCCGGCTTCCTTTCGGATGCGCCGCCACGGCTTCTCCAGATCGGTCAGGTGACCACCGTCTTTCCGTCCCGTGATGACATAGGGATTGCCCTCAACCCGCGTGATGTCTCCAAGCAAGCCGATCGCACTCTCGCCCAACTGAACCGTGCGGGCACCATTTTTGCTGTCAGGTAATCTGATTATCCCTTCGTCCAGAAAAACATATTCCCATTTCAGACGTTGGATTTCCCGCAGGCGGCAACCGGTTAAAAGCAGGAGTTGGAACGCGTTGACGGCTTCCGGCATTGCGGAACGGCCGTCGTCGAGTGCTTTGCCAAGACGCTGATGTTCTTCTGTTGTGAGGTAGCGCTCGCGCTTCTGCTCCTTATAGCGTTTCACGCCCCTGCATGGATTGACGTTGTCTGTCCGCACACCCCAGAGGATTGCCAGAGAGAACATTTTCGACAGCACACCCAGAGTCCGGTTCGCCTGATACGGGATATGGCGATAGGCGTGGTGGAATGCGACCACATCCGAGTGGGTCAGGGTGGCCACCATCCGGCTGCCAATTTTTTTTATAATGAACAGGTCAATCGCGCGTTGATATTCGGCTTGTGTGGTTGATTTCAGATGCGTCTTTACATGCCGTTCAATGAAAGTCTTGCAGAACTGACTGATTGTGGGGGAGGTCCGCTCTTCGCCGCGTTCGGTGTTTGGGTCGTTGCCGTCTTTCACACGAGCGAGGATTTTAATCGCTTCATCGCGTGCTTTGTCTGCCGTCCAGGGACCATGATGGCCGATCGTATAACGTCGGAACCGGCCATTGGCTCGATAATGAACCACGTAGCTCATCCGACCCGAAGGCCAGACCCGCAGGGCGAAGCCGGCGACCTGATCGTCCCAGACGATGTAGTCCTTCTCAGCAGGCTGGAGGGTGGCGATTATGCGCTTTGATATCCGGGGCATGGCTGCCTCCACAGGATGCGTATAGGATGCAAATGGGATTGAAACGTCAGCGTGAGTAAGCGTAGACAGAAGAGCCAAAATGAACGACTTATTCAATTAAAATAATAGGATAGTAGTGGTTCTTCGGGATGCGTCGGGGAATTTCGTGGCAGGGCGTAGCTCTTGCCTACAAACTCATAACCTGAAGGCCGCAGGTTCAAATCCTGCCCCCGCAACCATCTCAAAAGCCCCGCTCAACCAATCGGTTGGCGGGGCTTTTTGTGTCTCAAAAAAGCCCTGGCTAATTTGGTGTCCGCGGCGGGATTCGAACCCACGGCGTGCTATGGAGGGAATTTTACCAATACCTGCCGGGCAACACGGAAAAGCGTTTCTCGCAACCAGCGATGCACTGGGTCCATGTCACGGCGAGGATGCCATGCTTGAAAAGCTTCCACGGATGGAAGTGAAAGCGGAAATTCAAAAGATGTCAGCCCCAGAGCATCTAAAGAGATATGATCAATCACGATACCCGGTAAAGGTAGAATGAGATCTGTATTTTTCATACTTTCTATCATTGCATGGTAATTGGGCACTACCATCGCAATCCTACGGGTGAGCCCATGTTGATTACGCAGCATCCAATCAATAGGCCCTTGCGCCCGGCCTCTGCGTGAAACGCTGATGTAATCGTAGCGCACCATGCTTTGAGGTGTGATGGGCTCTGCCAGAATTGGATGTTCTTTACGTACAAGGCCCCGCATATAATCGCGGAAAATGGTCTGGCGGCGTATTTCGGGCTTCATCGTGTCTGTCGCACCGATGTACAAATCTACACTGCCATCGCGCAGTGGATCAGATGCAGCAGCATCAAGCTCGGGTGCCCAGATAACTTCACAGCGTGGGCAATCTTTTTTCAAGGCTTCCAAGAGTGGAAGTGCCAAGGCTGCCACAACCAGATCATTCGCCCGGATGGTAAAAGTAGGCGCCATGTTTGCCAGATTGGCAAGTGCGCGTGTTTCTATAAGGCTATCTGCCGCTACAACAACATCCTGTACACGGTTGAGTATGCCCGCGGCAAAGGTTGATGGGGTCATGCGTCGGCCAGATTGCACAAGAATAGGGTCAGCAAACGCTTTGCGTAATTTAGCCAGCTGGCGGCTCATGGCCGGTTCGCTGATTTTTAGCCGACGTGCAGCAAGAGAAACGCTTTCTTCTTCAACAAGAACCTGAAGGTAGCGCAAGAGGTCGAGATCATAACCTTTCATCCCTTCAGAAGTAGATGTTGATTTATGGAATGGCCAGAAGTTTCTATTCCGAAAATCGAATTCGTCACTTACCAGAAATGGAGGTTGTCGGGGGCGCTGTAGGCGGCTTGAACTGCGCTTATGAATACTGCCGCTCCTGCACAAGGAGGAGGTGCCGCACCGGTTATTCACGCTGCGCCACCACGCCCTTCTTACATCCCACCCTTTGGCCTACGTACTGTTATTGGCTGTTTGGGCATGCTGCTTGCCGTGCATGTTGCAGGATTTAATGAGCATGTGACCGAGATTGGTCTGTCCGATATTCGCGGCGCCATGCACATTGGGCATGATGAGGGCACCTGGGTTATTGCCATTTATGAGGCGTTCAATATTGCAGCCATGGCGTTTACGCCGTGGTTTTATATGACATTCTCAATCTATCGTTTTTCCATTTTCATGACAGCAGCCATGGCGCTGCTTTCCATCCCTGCACCTTTTATGCCGGATGTGACGTCGCTTTGTATTTTGCGTGCCTTTCAAGGTTTAACAGCCGGGTGTCTGCCGCCTGTGCTGATGACCGTGATGTTAAAATACCTTCCACCAGAAATACGCGTATTTGGCATTGGGGGATACGCCATGAGTGCGACCTTCGGCCCTAATCTGGGTTTGCCGTTAGAAGCATTCTGGTTTGAACGTATGGGGTGGCACTGGCTGTATTGGGAAATTATCCCAACGGCAGTGTTGGCCATTGCGATGATGGCTTATGGTTTGCCGAAAGACCCAATGCATTTTGAGCGGTTTGAAAAGTTCAACTGGCTTGGCTTGTTGGTTGGGCTACCGGCCATCTGTTCCTTGGTGATTGTGCTGTATCAGGGAGACAGGTTGGATTGGTTCCGCTCCTCAGTCATTACGGATCTGACATTCTGGGGCGGAGCAGCTTTTATTGTCTTTGTGATTAACGAGGCCTTTCATCCCAGCCCTTATTTTCGCATTCAATACTGGCGGTCTCGTAATATTCAGGCGGCTTTGCTCTCACTGGTCGGTATTCTCGCCATCTGTGCGATTATGGGGGATATTCCTGCCACCTATCTGTCTGCTGTGCGTGGGTATCGGCCTATTCAAACAGCGCCTGTTTCTTTGGTTGTGGCTTTGCCGCAGCTGATTATGCTGCCGCTGATTGCCGCTTTCTGTAACAGCCGTAAGGTAGATTGCCGTTTTGTGCTGGCGGGCGGCATGTTGTGTCTGGCTGCTTCTGCATGGTTGGGCACATGGCTGACTGTGGATTGGGTGCGGGATAATTTTTATCCGCTGCAAATTCTGCAGGTTTTTGGCCAGCCCATGACTGTTATTCCCACTCTCATGTTGGCAACCCTTGCCATGGGGCCCGCCGATGGTCCGTTTATTTCTGGCATGGTCAATATGCTTAAAGGCTTGGCCAATGCAGTTGCTTATGCACTGTTTGCGGCATTAACCCGTAGGCGGGAACAATATCACTCCACAATGTTGCTTGATCATCATGGCACGCATGGCTTGGCCCTGCAGGGCATGGGCAACCCTATTACGCAACAGCTTTCCGTGACATCGCCCGATAGTGCACATGTTGCACGAAATTCACTGCAGGTTTTCCATACCTATGTGCATGAGCAGGCGCTCGTTCTGGCGTTGAACGATATCTATTATGTGCTGATCTGGGTCTGCCTTGGTTATGCCTGCATGAACCTTGTTTTGCCGCGCCGGGTGTATCCGCCGCGCGCGCCTTCTGCAAATACTCCAGCCCGCTAATCCGGAATACAGATTATGATCTATAAAAAACCGCTGCTTTATGCTGGCTGTGCCGCTGCTGTGCTTGCCCTTGTTGCATGGGGTGGTTCGCGGCTGATCAATGGTGATGGTGTCAACCAATATACCAATGATGCGTATGTAACAGCAGATTTCCCTACAGTTGCACCTAAGGTGTCAGGCCGTATTGATAGGGTGATTGCGCAGGATAACCAGCTTGTGCATGCAGGTGAAGAACTGGCGCATATTGAGGATGATGATTACCGGGCAGCCTTGGAAGTGGCAAAAGGTAATGTGCTGGCAGCCCAGGGTGATGTTGCTAATCTGGAAGCCGAACTTGGCCGGCAGGATGCCATTATTGCGCAAACACGTGCTGCTATAATGGCAGATCAGGCAGCGTTGATGTTTGCTCGCCAAAATGCCACCCGGTATCGCAATCTTTCTTCTGGCGGTGCGGGCACAATTGAGCAAAAGCAATCTTCTGAAGCACAGGAAAAAGAAGCAGTTGCGGCCATAGCGCGAGATCAGGCTGGAGTAGATGCGGCTATTCGGCAGGTTGCTGTTTTAAAAGCCCAGCTTCAGCGGGCCCGTGGTGTTTTGCTGCGTATGCAGGGTGATGAAAAACAGGCAGAACTCAACCTGTCTTACTGCACCATTCCGGCCCCAATGGATGGCGTGGTGGGTGAACGTGGCGTGCGTGTAGGGAATTATGTGCATCCCGGTACGGGTATTTTGGCTGTTGTGCCTGTTCATGAAGCCTATGTGCTGGCCAATTTTCAGGAAACACAGCTTACAAAAGTGCAAACCGGCCAGAGTGCGACTGTTTGGGTCGATACATTTCCCGGTCATCCGCTTAAAGCTCATGTGGATTCCTTGGCACCTGCCACGGGTGTCGCTTTTGCACCTATTCAGCCAGATAACGCGACGGGTAACTTCACCAAGGTTGTGCAGCGTATTCCCGTTAAACTCACGTTTGATCCAGACCAGCCGCTTGCTGCAAAGGTGCGTGTTGGCATGTCTGTTGAGGTGAATATTGATACGGCGTCAAAGCCAGAAGGCCCGCATGCCAATAACTCCCGTTATATCTGGCAGTAATGTCATGAAGCGTCTTTTCCTTTCCGGCTTGTCTGTATTCGTGCTTTCTGGCTGCACAGTCGGGCCGAACTATCATAAACCGCAGGTGAAAGCGCCAGCAGATTGGCGCGCAACGCAACCGCCAGCAGAAAGCCAGATTACAACGGCATCAACAGATCCGCAGTGGTGGACACTGTTTCATGATCCGGTGCTAACAAAGCTGGAAAATGAAGTTGCAGCCTCTAATCTGGATCTTAAAGCCGCCAGCCTGCGTTTGATGCAAAGCCAGGCAGAGCGGCGGATTGCCAGTGCCGCACAGTTTCCGCATGCAGAAGCCAACGCCTCTTATGGGCGAGAGCGGGCCAGCACCAATGGTGTGTTGGGGTTGCTGGGCACTATGGAGCGTGAACAGGCAGGGTCTATTGCATCTGGCTCTCAAGGGTTTGGCCCAACCGCCTTGCCCGGAAGTGTTGGGAACCCATCATTCAACTTGCCTCAATATGGTATGAACGCATCGTGGGAAGTGGACTTCTGGGGGCATGTGCGCAGGCAGGTGGAAGCAGCTACAGCGGCCATGCACGAAACGGAAGAAATGCGGCGTGATATTCTGGTGTCTCTTATGGCCGAGACAGCGCAGGATTATATAGATTTACGCGCCACACAAACGCAGATTGGCATTTTGCAACATAATATTCAGGTTGCAAAAGATAGTGTAAAACTCACAACATTGCGGTTTGAGCAAGGTGCTGCCACACGCTTGGATGTGGCGGAAGCTACAGGACAGCTGCATACATTTGAAGCACGTTTGCCGCCATTGCAGGCGCAGGCAACACATATGCTGAATGCTCTGAGCTTTCTGGTTGCGCGTGAACCGGGTGCATTAGATGCAGAACTTGGGCCACCAGGCCCCATTCCGCTTGTGCCTGCTTTGGTGCCGGTTGGTTTGCCATCTGAACTGGCAGAACGTCGGCCAGATATCCGTATGGCTGCGGATCATTTACATGCCGCCACAGCCAGTATTGGTGTGGCCATTGCAGATTTCTTTCCGAGGATTACGCTATCTGGCAGTTTGGATGTGCAGGCGCTTCAGTTTAGCGGGTTAGGATCATGGGCATCACGCCAATATGGTTTTGGCCCCACGGCAACGCTTCCTTTGTTTGAAGGTGGGCGGCTGACAGGCCAGTTGCATTTGCGCAAGGCGCAGCAGAAAGAAGCTGCCACCATGTTCCAGCGCACGGTTTTAAAGGCGTGGCAGGAAATTGATGATGCCATGGCCGATTTTACGGCGGCTCAGCATCGGCGAGATGAATTGGCCGAAGCCGTGCATGAAAACGAAATTGCAGTAGATACGGCCAAGGCTCAATATGTGCAGGGATCATCCGATTTCTTGAATGTGCTGACATTGCAGAATGCACTGTTGTCTTCTCAAAGCGCGTTGGCTGATGCCACGGCCCGCGTGGCAGGGTCTGTTACGCATCTTTATCGTGCGGTTGGTGGCGGCTGGGAAGGGATGTACCCAGAAAGAACAAAAGCAAAAAAACATGTGTGAGATTGGCGTATGATAACAATCAGGCAAGCACCTACGTTAGGCAGTGCACATTCAGATACGTTAATACTCCGCTGCCATTTTGCATTTGCTGATTATCAAGATCCTGCACATATCCATGATGGGCGCTTACGTGTGCTTAACCTTGGCATGCTTAAGCCAGAGCAGGCGTATCATCTTGGGCCAGAAGCCAATGTGGATATTCTCACATGGTTATCTGCGGGCAGTCTGGTGAGTCATGCAGATGGTTTTGAGCAGGAAGAAGTAGGGCAGGGCGGACTGCATCTTTTAAGCACCGGTACTGGCTGTAAAAGACTGGAATGGTCTGCAGGCCCAGAGGGTGCCACGTTTATTCAGTTCTGGTTCATGGCTGATGTAGAGGGTGTGGCCCCTACGCAGGAAGTTCGCGCAAGTTTCCCTCAATTGGAAGATGGAGGTTTTAGAATTCTTGCATCAGGATTTCCTGAAGATGATCCAGAAGAAGATGATCCAGAAGAAGATGGTCAGATTACGGATGGTGCTCCTGTTACCTTAACGGCACGGGCCCGTCTGTTACATGCCGTTATACCAGCGGCAGAGGGAGCTGCTTACAGTACCACGTTAGGGCGAGATCTATATCTGCTGGTTGTATCAGGTATTGTGACAATAGATGGGTATGTTCTGCATTGTGGTGATGCAGCGGCAATAACCGGTCAGCAGGATATCGTTGTGATTGCGCAGGAAAAAGCAGAGCTTCTTCTGGTCGATGTCGCATCTCGTTAGATATATTGGGCTCAAGTATCAGAATGCTTGAGCCCAATATATCTAAAACCATACGCTCATTCTTTGTGAGAAAGATAAGGCATATGGTTGCGCTTACTTTATAACAGTTCCAGCACAACATCAGCCGGACGGCAGGCTTTTGCGCCTTTGGGTGTAACCACAACGGGGCGATTGAGAAGCTTGGGGTGTTCTGCAATGGCATCAAGTATCTGATCATCGCTGATGCCAGGCACATCAAGCCCCAATTCCTTACATAAAGCTTCCTTGCTGCGTAAAATGTCGCGCGCGCTCAACTTTCCTTTGGCTAAAATGTTTTCCAATTCTGCCCGGGTTGGTGGCGTTTTGAGATAAAGGATAATGTTCGGTTCAATTCCTGCATCTCGAATAAGGCCCAAAACTGTGCGTGACGTGCCGCAAGAAGGGTTGTGGTAAAGAGTGACAGACATAGGTGCATCCTAAAGAGTGAGGCCTCAATGATGATATTTGAGGGTATCATGGCACGCAAATAGAGTGGGATAGAGAAAGTATGTCGCCCTTGTTAGGCATAAAAAATTGGCTCGGCCAACGGATAACCAAAAAATCCGGGTCATGGTCGGATATGCTGGCGGGGCTTTCTCTGGCTTCCATGAACATTCCTCAGGTTCTGGGGTATGCGCGTATTGCCGAAATGCCTGCTGTATGCGGGTTATATACTGTGTTGTTTCCGTTAGTGGCGTTTGCTCTGTTTGGTTCATCACGTCACCTCGTGGTGGCGGCAGATTCTGCTACAGCAGCCATTTTTTCCAGTGGTCTGTCAGAAATTGTTTCGCCCGGCAGCGCCAGGTATATGGAATTGGTAAGTGCGGTAGCTCTTCTTAATGCGGGGTTTCTGCTGGTTGCCCGCTTATTTCGCTTGGGCTTTCTGGCAGATTTTCTGTCTCGCACTGTGCTGGTAGGCTTTTTGGCAGGTGTAGGTGTACAGGTAGGCCTAAGCATGTTGTATGACATGACAGGCTTGGTCTCGTCCTCTCACAATACACTGGTGCAGGCGATAGGGTTGTTCCAGGGCTTTGGGCAAATGCAAGGCTTAAGTATGGCCATTGCCAGCCTGAGTTGTGTGGTGCTGTTGGCAGGTGCAAGGCAGAGGCCCCATTGGCCAGTAGGCCTGTGTGTTGTGGTTGTAAGTATTTTGTGTAGCTGGGGTTTGGATCTGCAGCATTACGATGTTGCCATTTTGGGCAGCATACGCGGTGGCTTGCCGGCGTTTTCCATGCCTCTTCCTGGCTGGCATGATATGCTGGCCCTGTTACCTATTTCTGCATCCTGTGTTTTTGTTATTATTGCACAAAGTGCGGCTACATCACGTGCTTTTGCAAACATGTTTCATGAACATGTTGATGAAAATGCAGATATTGTGGGGTTGTGTGCGGCCAATGCTGCGGCTGCTTTAACCGGCACATTTACGGTGAACGGTAGCCCTACGCAAACAGCTATGGCCGTGCAGGCCGGAGCAAGATCACAAAAAGCGCAGCTTGTTTTTGCTGCGGTAACGGCCTGCGTACTTTTGTTTTTTCCAGAACCTTTGCAGTATCTTCCTCGCTGTGTGTTGGGTGCCATTGTGTTTTGCGTAGCCGTGCGGATGATAGATATTCAGGCGCTTAATGGTATCCGCCAAGAAAGCCCCGGAGAATTCCGTTTGGCGCTGGTAACAGCTGCTACGGTTGTGAGCGTAGGGGTAGAGCAGGGTATCTTTATTGCTATTGCACTCTCTCTGTTTCGGCATGTGCGGCATAGCTATATGCCGCATACGTTGATAATGGCACCAGAAGCCTCCACCGGGATGTTGGAAGCAGAAGCGGTCGCACCCGGAGAGCAAAGTATGCCGGGTATTATCATTTATCGTTTTTGTGCAGATCTGTTTTATGCAAATTGTAATTTGTTTGCAGATGATATCATGACACTGATTTCATCTGCACCAAATCCGGTAAAATGCGTTGTGGTAGATTGCAGTGCAATTACCGATATTGATTATTCAGCAGCACAAGTTGTGCGGGATGTTTTACAAAGGTTACATGCGCGCGGAATAACCGTTTTGTTTGGGCGTGTTGCTCCATTCTTTCTAAAAGATATGGAGCGTCACCATATTACTGCCGTGCTTGGAAAAGAGAATATTTACACACAACTGCATACGGCACTGGCGAGCGCACGCAAGCTATGTGGTGGCGCAAAAGCTTTATAATTTCTGCACACCTTGCCAGATCATGTAGATGGCCACGATAAAAATGATACAGGCAAAAACTGTTGTAAGATGATTGGAAGAGCCTGACATACGGCGGGCTGTGCGGGTGCCAAACAGGCTGCCAAGCGCTCCACCTAAAATGAACAAGGCTGCTAATTGCCAATCTATATAGCCAGAAAGCATATAGCTTAAAGCTGTGCTAAACCCAAAAGCGGAAACGGCAACCAGAGATGTGCCTACGGCATTGAGAATGGGCATGCCGGTAGAAGCAATAAGGCCAGGCACAATTAGAAAACCACCGCCAATGCCAAAAAAGCCAGAAAGCAGACCGGTGCCAAGGCCATAGCCCATAACTTTGGGGGCATTATGCCTGTTGCAGCTTGCCCCTTGGCAGCCAACGTTATGCCGCCCGCGGAGCATAAGAATGCCAACGCCAATCATCAGCAGAGCAAAAAACAAAAGCAGCTTTTTGCCATCAACTGTTTTGCCAATGGCTGCGCCAATAAAGGCCCCGGCAACTCCACAAGATGCAAAAATACCTGCGCAGCGCCATTTTACCGTATGGTTGCGGGCATGCTGTGCCAGCCCCACCAATGCGTTGATAGCGACTGCCAATGCACTGGTGCCAATAGCTACATGGGGGTTTTTGACCCCCACCAGATAAACCATAAGTGGCACAGCCAGAATGGATCCCCCGCCACCGATTAATCCCAGAGTGAAGCCAACCAGAACGCCAGACATAAGTTCCAGCAGGAGATGGGCAGAAAATAAGGTGAGCATGCGGGGTATCCAGAAAAGATCAGTAAATTTTAGAGCTTGTTGATGGGGATCTTGATGTAGCTGGTGCCATTATCTTCCGGTTCTGGCATGTGTCCCCCGCGGATATTGACCTGCACGGAAGGCATGATCAGATTGGGGAGAGCGAGCGTTGCATCGCGCGATGTGCGCATGTTTACAAAATCATCTTCACTCACACCTTCATGCACATGCACATTATGCGCGCGTTCTGCACCCACTGTGGTTTCCCACGCATAGGTATCACGGTTTGGCGCTTTGTAATCGTGACAAAGGAACAGGCGCGTTTCTGCTGGTAAGGTGAGAAGGCGGCGGATAGAGCGATACAGCATGCGGGCATCCCCACCGGGGAAGTCTGCGCGGGCGGTGCCGTAATCTGGCATGAACAGTGTATCGCCAATAAAGGCGGCATCACCGATAACAAAAGCCATATCTGCGGGGGTGTGGCCCGGAACGTGCAGGGCAATAGCGTTCAGGTTGCCCAGCTTGAACTGTTCACCATCTTTAAAAAGATGATCAAACTGAGATCCATCACGGGCAAATCTGGTATCGGCGTTAAAGATTTTGCCAAAAACTTCCTGCACCTGCACAATATTGGCGCCAATACCCAATTTGCCGCCCAGTTGTTCCTGCAACCACGGCGCAGCGGAAAGATGATCAGCATGCGCATGTGTTTCTAGTTGCCATGCAACCTGCAACTTTTTAGCGCGTACATAATCTACAATTTCTTGGGCAGAATCGTATTTAATGCGGCCAGAAGCCGGATCATAATCCAGTACACTATCAATTACGGCAGCTGTGAGGGTTTGTGGATCATGCACCACATGGCTGGCCGTGAAGGTTTTTTCATCAAAAAAGGTTTTTACAACAGGCCGTTGTTCGGGGTGCTGCACAGCCATCAGAATCTGCTGGGTGGCTGTGGCGATAGCTGGATCTGACATAAGGGAAACTCCCAACAGTTTATTATTTTAAGTAAACATGAATATACACTTTAATTAAGAATGAAAGCGTCTTGCGTCAAGGGAAAGAATGCGCGTAAACACTGCAGCTATGAATGACCGCATCATAGATACCAGTCAGTTGGAGCCGGTAGTGGCCGCACCCAGAATTGGAGACATGGCTCCAGATTTTATGGCGCGGACAACCCAAGGCATGCTTACGTTAAGCGCATTGCGTGGGCAGTGGGTGCTGCTGTTTTCGCATCCGGCAGATTTTACGCCGGTTTGCACCAGTGAATTTATTGCGTTTGCACAAGCTGCTTCGCAATTTGCCGACATGAATTGTGCGCTAGTGGGCCTTTCCGTGGATAGTCTGCCCGCGCATCTTGCATGGATTGAGGCCATACGGGAAAGGTTTGACGTAAGAATTCCTTTTCCTGTGGTGGAAGATCCCTCCATGGCCATTGCACGTGCCTACGGCATGCTGGACCCAACAGCCCGCAATAGTGCAACGGTGCGCAGTGTGTACATGATTGACCCACAAGGTATTGTGCGTGCCACAACCTGCTACCCCATGACTGTTGGCCGTTCTGTAGCTGAACTGTTGCGTTTGCTTGCGGCTCTTCAACGGGTGGATGAAGGTGATGTGCTGACGCCAGAAGGCTGGACGCCCGGAGGGAACGTGGTGCTGCCTACAGCGCAAACCCAAGATGCTGTCATGCAGGCCGGGCCATCGTGGTTTATGTGTTTAAAGCCTGATCAGGGGCGATAAGCTCATGGTGGAAATGTCTTTAGATGAAGCAAAGCAGTTGGTGGAGCAGCTAAAGCTGTTTGCTCAGCCGCAGCGGCTTATGATTCTGGACGCGCTTTTGCAGCATGGGGCGCTGGCTGTGGGAGAACTGGAAAGCAAAACCGGAATCGGCCAGCCGACTCTGAGCCAGCAGTTGGGCACGTTAAGGCGTTCTAACCTGATTGTGCCACGCCGCGAATCGCGAACGATTTATTATAGCTTGCAGAGCGAAGATGAAGCTTTGCGGGTAAGGATTCTGATTGCTCTTTTAAAAGGTGATAAAGGCCTGCTGTCCGCCACGCATGAAATTGCAGATAAGCTCGGGACAAAATCGACCAAAAGAAAAGACCAGATCCTTCGGGAAGAAGGCGCGCAGTTTGCTTTTGTGCAAACACCACAGCCACGCCGCTTCTAAAACCAAAACATAGCATGGATTCTCCTAAGCAGCGGTGCAAATGGGCATGTGGAAACATGCTTTTGCGTGATTACCATGATGCTGAATGGGGTAAGCCCATCAAGAACGCACGCAGCTTATGGGAAATGCTGGTGTTGGAAAGTTTTCAGGCTGGGCTTTCATGGAATACGGTACTGCAGAAGCGCGAAAATTTTCGGAAAGCTTGTGCTAGGTTTGATCCTGAAAAAGTCGCGCAGTTTACAGAGCACGATGTGCAAAGGCTGATGCAAGATGCTGGCATTATCCGCTCGCGCCTAAAAATAGAAGCCACCGTCAAAAATGCACATGCCTATTTGCAGATGCAGGCAGCGGGAGAGGATTTTGCCGATTTTGCATGGGGTGTGGCGCAACAAAACCCCGTAAAGGCAGAGCACCCGCATGCACTTGCGCAAACGCTAGCTTCACAGGTTCTCTCCAAGGAATTGAAAAAGCGTGGTTTTTGCTTTGTGGGGCCGGTCATTGTTTATGCATGGATGCAAGCAGCAGGCATGGTAAACGGGCATGAACCAGATTGTTTTCGGTATCACGCCTGCGATTGATTCGATAAGCCTCGTGAAATGGCTGTCCTCAGGCGTATTGCGGAAAGCAAAATTATAACTGAGGCAAAACATGACAAAAAATGTAATTCAGCAGCGCGTTGAATGGGCGAGGGAAGGAAAGTTCCCTCAAGTTATCGGGCGTATGCCTTCAGGTTGGCTTATTGTAGCCGATACACAGCCTGTACAAGGTTATTGCCAGCTTTTGTCAGACCCTATTGTGCCAAGCCTGAATGACCTGCAAGGGCAGGAACGTATGCAATATCTGGCAGATTGTGTAACGGTAGGTGATGCCCTGCTGAAAGCCACGGGTGCTGCCCGCATTAATTATGAGACGTGGTGTAATCAGGAGCCTTCGCTCCATACCCATATTGTGCCGCGTTATCTGACAGAAGCGGATGCCGTAAAAACAAAGCCTGTTTGTGTAGGCTATGCGGGCATTTCTGCACGCCCGTTTAATCTGGAGCAGGATACAGCTTTTATGGAAGAGATGCGGAAACTTCTGGATATCCAGCCATAAAAGTTGCTTTGCTCTAGGAGGGTTTATGAGCGCGCCAATAACGATATACGGAATTAAATCCTGCGATACGATGCGTAAGGCCATGAAGTGGCTAGAGGCGCACGGTGTAGCATATGGCTTCCATGATTATAAAAAGCAGGGAATAGATACCGCTACACTCAAACTGTGGGCACAAAATGTTGGGTGGGAAAAGCTTTTGAATAAAGCAGGCACCACGTTTCGTAAATTGTCTGATTCTGAGAAAGAAAATATTGATGAACCACGCGCATTGGCGCTTATGGTTGCTTATCCTTCCCTTATAAAACGGCCTGTTTTAGAAGCGCAGGGAAAGATCACGGTTGGCTTTAAGCCAGAAATCTATGCAGCTTTATTTGCGAACAATTAAATGGCACGGAAATATGGGGCGTATGAAACGCCCCATATTTTTGATCAGTGATTATTCCTGATCAGGTGCAGCTGCGGAGTTCAGCTGGATGTAGCGTTCAATGCCAATCTGCTTGATCAGATCAAACTGACGATCCAGGAAGTCTTCGTGCTCTTCTTCGTTTTCAAGGATCTTCAGCAGAAGATCACGGGAAACAAAGTCACGCACGCTTTCGCAGTAGGCAATGCCTTCACGCAGATCAGCCAGAGCTTTTTCTTCCAGCTTCAGGTCGCATTCCAGAATTTCCTTCACGTCCTGACCAATCAGGATGGTGTTCAGGCGCTGAACGTTGGGCAGGCCACCCAGATACAGAATGCGTTCGATCAGCCAATCAGCATGGCGCATTTCTTCAATGGATTCTTCGTATTCTTTCTTGCCCAGCAGGGTAACACCCCAGTGGCGCAGGGTGCGTGCGTGCAGGAAGTACTGGTTGATAGCCGTCAGCTCATTTGTCAGCTGCGTGTTCAGATGTTCGATAACCTTAGGATCTTTTACCATGATACGATTTCCAGATTTTGATGGAGGTTTGTGAGATCTTTTTACGGATATTTCAGGCACAATGCAATCAGAAAATCGTTAAATATCAAGGAGTTTTAATAAGTAATTCTTATTCGCAAATGTTATTAGTGTTTTTTGTTGTCGAAACAGCATCTTATGTATGTAGTGTCCTTTATAACATTTCTGTTATTTGGTTTGTGAAAGTTTAGGTGTGTCATCTAAAGGTAAATGAGCGCGTATTCCTTGCGAATAGTATGCATCTGGCGTTGCGTCATCAGGCCTTTGTATGCGGCTTAGGCGTTTAAGGGTAGGGAAGTCATACTGCGTGTTTAGGAGCCCCAAATCATATGCCAAGGAGGCCGTGTAGCCACTTAGCAACACGCGCCAGTCCAGCCGATAATGCAGTTGTGCACCAGCGCGGGAGAGAATTTCTGTTGTGCAGTTATCTGTGAGCGTATTGTACCAACGCGGGTGGGAATGTAGGAAATGAATTTCCGAAAGATAGCTTTTAAACAGGCGCTCACGCGTTTGCG
The DNA here is from genome assembly GCF_004014775.2 of Acetobacter oryzoeni. NCBI lineage: Bacteria > Pseudomonadati > Pseudomonadota > Alphaproteobacteria > Acetobacterales > Acetobacteraceae > Acetobacter > Acetobacter oryzoeni. Next base: position 2,375,282 of record NZ_CP042808.1, on the reverse strand, counting down.
GTGAAATGAAGAGCCGGTAAAGATAGACGCGCTCCTTACGGATATCTGTGCGCACGCCAATCAGATCCTGCTCATCTGCCGTAACATAAAACATTTCATAATGATGGAAAAAGCCAGCAATCGCAGAATAGGGGAAACGCTTTTGCCTGCGTGTTTCAATAGATATTGCAAGGTGGCGCCCATCCTTGAATCCAAAGGTCAGGAAAACATGGGCAATGCTTTCCCCTGCCCAGTAAGAGGTAATCATATCTACGGATGAAAGGTCATCCAGATTATACGTGGCATCGTAATAACGAGGTGTATAATCCGTTTCTGTTTTGTATTTGAAATTGCGTATATTTTGAATATGCACAGTTCGACCGGTCAAAATGGCATCTGCCGGCAACGCATATTCTCCCGCCCACTCTCGATGATTGCGCGGGGGATCAGTTAAATACCATATTGCAAAAACAGTACATAAAGCAGGAATGGCAGGGCGGCGAAGCCGTGCAGGAGCAAAAAAGAACGCACCTAACACAAGTAGCGGAAAGATAATGCTCAGGCCTAAGCGCAGAATATCTGGTGTTAAGGTAGAATAATAAAATGCCGCAGCTGAGTAGAGGCTGAATAAGCATACGCTTGCCGCTTTTATCCAGAAAATCCAGCCATGCGTCGAAGAATTATGAGGAAGCTTGCTCATGGGTGTACCGGGGGTGTGGTTGGCTGATACTCACCGCCAATACGTGTGATATTTTGTTTGTTCATATCCCCTGTTTCTGGCGCTCCCGGGGTAAGGTGCGCCAGATGCTCCAGCAGAATGCGCCGCACCTCTGCAATGGTGATTGGGTTGGACTGTGTGGAATGGCCAGAATGCCGCACAACCAGTTCGGAATCAGCATAAGGAACATGTGCGCTGCGGTATTTTACCACGCCATCATCGGCTGTTGCTAAGGGGCCATCCCCCAAAACCGGAATAATGGAATGTGTGCGCACTTCCGGCACAACAGGTATGGAGGCAAGAGAGCGGATAAAAGCACTATGGGGTGTCATGCCATACACGCTGCCCATACGCCACGGGCTCATGTTTACACGTATTGAACCGGACTCTCCAGCAACAACTTGCTGCATCACCTCTGTCAGACTAACGGGAAATGTTACCATACGGCCTACAAGATGCGCTAGAGAAAGTGCAGCCAGGTAACTTCCGTGTTGTGGTGTAGAAATAAACACAACTTGCTGCACTTCAGGCAACGGTTTTGGAAACAGGGTTTCTTGCAAAAAGCTATGGGCTTTTGGGGTAAGGTGTAAACTGTTGAAAGGATGGTGCGTAAGACCATTCCAGAGTTTATCCTTGGGGTCTATCACTTGCATTTTTGCTAGAAGACCGCCTTGGCTATGGCCAATAAGCACCATATGCCCAAGCGCGGGATCGGCCTGCGTGCCACCGTTGTTTTGAATGGCAGCTTCCAGAGCCTCGCGAAGTTGGAAGGCAGAGTAAGGGATGGGATTGCCCGTAGCGTAAGAAAAAAACCAAAATTCAAAATGGGCGCGGATTTGAGGATCTTCCAGAAGATCGTTCACCATATCAGCCCATCGTCCCGGGCTGGAAGCTGTGCCGTGAACAAGCACAACGGGAATACACCCATAGCGGTGAGGTTCTATGGCAATGAGCTGAGGTTTGCGGCCGTTATCAAAAAAACGACCGTCCAGAAAACCTTTGTACTCGCTAGACCAATCTACAGCATTGCTAAGGCTCAGCGCGCGCGAGGCTGTTTGATCATACTGCAGAGGGATGGGTGTTTTGTTGGCTATGAGAATATGCCCCTGATCATCCAACGCTGTTAGCGTCAGGTGTCCAGAAATATGATCGGAGAGAACTTGCCTGCGTGGATCAGGTATTTCCATAAACAGGCTGACAGGGATACGCAGTTTGTCTGTCACGGTAAAGGAAGATGGGGCACGGCCATCTACATGCGGAATAGCGGCTAGAGGTTCGCCCAGCCCCATATGACTATAAATATTTTTAACGCCATTTACTGTCAGGCGTGCTGTGGGGCGGAAATCGGTTAATTCGTAACCATGCCATATATGTTCTGCCGGGTTTGATGAAAGATCCAGATCACCAAATGGCAGTACCCAGTGTTGAGCATTCACATTGGCGGGTGATCCTAAGGCCTCTGTCAGGCTGAGCATATAAAGATCACACGCTTGCCGAAAATGTGGATCATACGGATCGGGGTGGTCCGATGTTTTATCCGCTGGGTTGAGGTACGCATATGCATACATGGCAGCAGCCATGAAATCTGTGCGAGACTTATGTTTTTTGCCACGTAAGTAGCTGAGTTCAGCCAACGCAAAAAGCTGGTCATTTAGATCTGGTGTGTAAAATTGGTCTTGCGTGCTTTTACGCAGGATATCAATGGCGGCACTTGGGTGTGCTTGCCATATGCCCAACAAGTTTTGGCGTTCCAACACAATCCGGGTGGTGTTGCTAAGGATTGTTCCGTTAAGGGCCGTATGGGTACGGTCCAGATAAGCTTCTGTCAGGCTGAGTTGCTTGACAGATACAGGAGGGGTGCATCCTGTAAGGGCCAGAAAAACAGCAATGTAACAAGCTTTGTGATTTAATTTTCTTATAAATCTTATAGAAAAAACAGACATTATGCTTTCCGGAAGAACACACCCAAGCGTTAAAATATGCGGCGGAACTTACGATGTTCACGACTATGTGGCAAACAGAATGAACAGAAAGAGAGTTCTCTAAAATATTGGAAGATATTATGCGCAATATGCCAGCATTACGTGTTATTTTATTGGGAAGTTGTATGCCTGATAATGTGCGTAAAGGGTATATACCAAAAAAAGATGAAATAATAAAATTTCAATTACCCAAGTTATTTCAGGAAAACATTTTAGAAAAACAGAATATTACACGTATTTTTTGTGCACCTGATATTCAGGTTTCTCCAGAACGTTTTTTTTCTAAATATAGTATTGAATTAGAACCAAAGTTGGAAAATAGGAATTATGGCATTTGGGCCGGACAACAGTTAAAAAATTTGTTGGTGGAAGATCAGGTGCAATTCATGAACCCCACATATTCTCCAAATGGGGGGGAAAGTATGTGCGCGTTTCATATCAGATTAAAATCCTGGCTTGATAGCCTATTTCATAAAGCTCAAAATCAAGATACATTCTTGGTTATAGCTTCACCTGTTATCATACGTGCTTTGAGTGCATGTATTCTAGCTGATGAGATAAAAAATTCGTTTCATATTCTAAATAAATTAGATATTTATCCGGAAAGCTGGAGCGTTTTTTCAGGTAGAGCGGGAAAGTGGCGTATTCTCACACTTTCTGCTCCTTTTTGAAGTCATAAGGTGAAGTTATAAAAGTATCAGTAAAATTTTTGTTTGTTAAGAATAATCATTCACGATGTGGTGACATTTTGTGATATATTATATAAATATATATGAACAATTTCGGTATAAAATTCTCCTTAATTGAAAATTAAATAATTAATATCAATAGTTTAACGTATATTTTCTGGCAGAAGTCAAAGATATTTTCTTGGGTATGGAATATCTTTTTTATATGAAAGACCGCTGTTTCATATATTGGACATTTGTCAGGTTGAGGGTGTTAGCTAAAAGCCGTTTTTTGAGGCTATTCCGATAGGAGTGACTAAACCCATGACATATACAGTCGGCATGTATCTTGCTGAGCGTCTTTCTCAAATCGGATTAAAGCACCACTTTGCCGTAGCCGGCGATTTCAATCTGGTTCTTTTGGATCAGTTGCTGGCAAACAAGGAAATGGAGCAGGTTTACTGCTGTAATGAGCTAAACTGTGGATTTAGTGCAGAAGGTTATGCTCGCGCACATGGGGCAGCTGCAGCTGTTGTCACCTTTAGCGTAGGGGCTATTTCTGCCATGAACGCTATTGCAGGTGCTTACGCAGAAAATCTGCCTGTTATTTTGATTTCAGGCTCACCCAATAGCAATGATTACGGCACAGGCCGTATTCTGCATCATACTTTGGGCACGAATGATTATACCTATCAGTTGGAAATGATGCGGCACGTAACGTGCGCGGCAGAAAGCATTACAGATGCTGCATCTGCTCCGGCTAAAATTGATCATGTTATCCGCACGGCCCTGCGTGAACGCAAACCAGCATATGTTGAAATTGCTTGTAACGTATCTGATGCAGAATGTGTGCGTCCTGGTCCGGTATCGTCTTTGCTGGCAGAATTACGGGTAGATGATGTCAGCCTGAAAGCTGCGGTAGAAGCTTCCCTCAATTTGCTGGAAAAATCTCAGCGTGTGACCATGATTGTAGGGAGCAAAGTGCGCGCTGCACATGCACAAACACAAACAGAACATCTGGCAGATAAGTTAGGCTGTGCTGTTACTATTATGGCAGCAGCAAAAAGCTTTTTCCCAGAAGATCACAAAGGTTTTCGTGGTCTGTATTGGGGAGATGTGTCTTCACCTGGCGCGCAGGAACTAGTTGAAAAATCTGATGCGCTTATCTGTGTCGCGCCCGTCTTTAATGATTACTCCACAGTAGGTTGGACAGCATGGCCCAAGGGTGACAATGTTTTGTTGGCAGAGCCCAATCGCGTTACTGTGGGCGGCAAAACATACGAAGGTTTCACGTTGCGTGAATTCCTTGAGGAGCTGGCAAAGAAAGCCCCCAGCCGTCCGTTAACGGCGCAGGAAAGTCAAAAACACACGCCAGTTATCGAACCAGCCAAAGCAGATGCACGCCTGACGAATGATGAAATGACCCGTCAGATCAATGCAATGCTAACATCAGATACCACTCTGGTTGCTGAAACAGGTGATTCCTGGTTCAACGCCACGCGTATGGATTTGCCGCGTGGCGCACGTGTTGAGCTGGAAATGCAGTGGGGGCATATTGGTTGGTCTGTGCCGTCGGCTTTTGGGAATGCTATGGGTTCTCAGGAACGCCAGCATATTCTTATGGTAGGGGATGGGTCATTCCAGCTAACTGCGCAGGAAATGGCGCAGATGGTGCGTTATAAGCTGCCAGTCATTATCTTCCTTGTGAACAATCGTGGCTACGTTATCGAAATTGCTATTCACGATGGTCCGTATAATTACATCAAAAACTGGGACTATGCCGGTCTGATGGAAGTGTTCAATGCTGAAGATGGGCATGGCTTGGGCATGAAGGCCACTACAGCAGGTGAACTGGCAGAGGCCATCAAAAAAGCCAAAGCAAATCGTGAGGGCCCAACCATTATTGAATGTCAGATTGAACGTTCTGATTGCACCAAAACATTGGTGAAATGGGGCAAGAAGGTTGCTGCAGCTAACGCCAGAAAGCCTCAGGTTTCCTGATACTTTGAGAGTTGAAGTCTAGAATATTTATCCCCTCTTCTTTTTATAAAAGAAGAGGGGATTATTTATATGTATTTATTATACAATAAATTTTACAAATCTTGTTACAATCAATCGGTTTCAATTTATTTTTTATAATCAGGTTGTTCCCTGTCCAATTTACGACGTAGAGCTTTCCAGATCATTTGTCCTTGATCGGGGTCTGTATCAAACTGGCTTTTGGTACGCAGGATTTTTTCTTCCGAAGGGATATGCAAAGGCACCCCGGTAGATTGAGCAGCAATCTGGATTTTGCAGGCTTGTTCCATGTAATACATACGGTAAAATGCTTGGGCTACAGTGCTGCCAACTGTTAACAGACCATGGTTTTGCAGAATGATGGCATTGCGAGATCCAAGATCGCGTACAAGCCGTTCACGCTCGCTCAGGTTATCATCCGCAGCAATCCCTTCATACGCATGAAAAGCGACAGCACCGTAAAATTCGATGTTAATCTGGTTAAGTGGCAGAATGCCTCTATCTTGTGCGGCAATCACCATGCCTGGAACAGTGTGCGTGTGCATGACACATGCCGCATCGGGGCGGTTGGCATGTATGGCGGAGTGAATGACAAAACCGGCCGGATTTATGGCCCAACTGGTTTCCTGCTGTGGAATGCCATCAGCATCTACAATCACCAGAGAGCTTGCTGTGATTTCTTCAAACAGCAGGCCATACGGGTTGACCAGATAGCGATGTCCGGCATTGGGAAGCCGAAGGGAAAGATGGGTATAAACAAGATCAGTCATGTTGAAATGCGCCATCAGCCGGTAGGCGGCTGCTAGGTCTTCCCGCAGTTCCTGTTCTGTTTGATGTGTTGTCATTTGTAAAACCTCCTTAAAGGTCTGCTACAATTTGTATTCAGGCGGCAGAGTTGCGTTTGAAGTGCCCAAAAGTAGCCGTTTTGCGTGCTCCTTTGGGCAATTTCAGTTCGCCCTTTTCAACCTTTTTAACCAGATATTGATACGTTTGCAGCGCTTGGGCCCACATATGCTCGCCAATGGTTATGGCTTCGTAAGAAGCATCATCTTTTTTTGCAAAGGCAGGAAGTGGGCGAATCTGAGTGTGATAGTCACAGGCATAAAATAGTGGAAAAGAGTAACGTTCTTCTGAAACTTTTCTAACACGGTGTGCTGTGGCCACAAATTCTCCGGCCGTCATCACTTCCAGCATATCACCAATATTCACAACAAATGCACCCGGAATTGGCGGCGCATCAATCCAGTCTCCGTTGCCGTTCATCACTTCCAGGCCGGGTTTATCCGCCAGCAGAATTGTAAAACACTCGTAATCCGTGTGGGCGCCAATGCCTGGGGCATCCTGTGCATCAGCATCGTAAGGATAGTGGATCATGCGCAATTTGGAGGGGGGGAAATTTGCAACTGTATCAAAGTAGTTTTCGTTTAACCCCAATGCGAGGGCAAACCCGCGGAAGAGTGTGCGGCCCAGATCAAAAACAGCGCGGTAATAAGCTTCTGCAGCGGAGCGGAACCCCGGAATATCTGGCCAGTTATTGGGCCCCAGCAAGGGTGTTCCTGCCTGCACTAGAGGATGGTTGGCAGGTACTTCATATCCAATATCGAAGGCTTCCTTATGGTCTGGCCGTCCAGCAGAATAGACTTCTTCTCCTTCAGGCACGAACCCTTTATGGGTGGCAGATGTGCCTATGTAATATTCCATCTTTTTTTCAAATGGTTCGGCAAAAAAATCACGTGCAGCCTTGCGCACGCCTTCAATCAGATCAGCACCAACATTATGGCCGGAAATGTAAAGAAACCCGACATTACGGGCCGCATCTCCCAATTTTTCGGCTACAGCCTTACGCTCCGCAAGGTCAGAGCTATATAATTTGCCGATATCAATAACCGGGATACTGGTAAAAGTTTCAGTGGTCTTGGAGACAGACATCAACCCAATTCCTTCTTGTTGCCAGAATCTGACATGACATGTTGAAAATGTTCGTATTCTGTCTGGCCCGTCCAGACATTGAGTGACCAGAGGTCTGCTACGGGCATGTTGGTAAATGGCAAGGTATGCAAATAGCCATCAGGCCCACATTCTGGGGTCATTGTGGTGGTGGTGTATCCGCGCGTGCACTGACTTTGCCATATCTCTTGCCAGATATGCTGATGGAAGCGTAGGGCTGGGGCATATTCAGGAGCTGCTGGATGAGGGGCCTGAGGGCCCTGATCATATCCTATACGTGCCTGAATGTGATGAACACGGCTGATGAAAGAGGAAAAATCATCCGCCGGATCATTCAGTAACCGTTCACAGCAAACAACCCAATGGCTAATGTCAGCAGTAAAGAGCACATCTGGAAGTTGCCTGATAACATCAAGTGTAATCCAAGGCGTTGCCAGAATGCGGGAGCGATGTGTTTCAAAACAACACACCATATTCGCTGCACGACATATTTCCTGTGCAGATGCTATGAATTCAGCTTGTTTGTGAGCAGGCCAGCGATCATTTCCTCCTAAAATATTAATAAATCGAGGCTTCATAAGCGATGCACGGTCTATGGCATCACGCAGATCATCTAGATGATCCTGCACTGTTGCACTCTGCCGCGGAATAACGCCTCCACCTGTCATGGCAATGGCAATGAAGGGAGCGCCTTCTCCCTGTAAAATGGCTGCACATTCCTGAGCCTCTTCATGAGTTGGAGGAATGCGAGCCTCCAACCCTACAAAACCGGCTTTGCGTGCTTCTGCCAGAGGGATATCCCATCGGCGGTTATCCCCCCACAATGTGCGGAAAAGTTCAAGTTTCATAAGCTCTTTCCCGGTTTCTTGTGTAGTATTCAGAAGTTGTAGTGTAGGTCACAGCCAACCCAGCGTGGTGTCTGAATATACTGGGCGCGGTTATTATCGCTGCCGGTGAAGGAATAGGTTGTGCCATGCTTATTCTGCAGATTGTCAACATATACGGCAGCAGTCCACTTGCCGGTTTTGGGGCCAAACTCCATACGAAGGCCAAGGGAGCTGATCTTGCTGGATTTGGCGTTGGGGTCCCCCAGAGCAACCCACATGTTGTCTTTCCATGTGTAGCTGGCTTGTAATGTTGTACGGTACAGGCCCATGTCGATGCCATAACGGGCAACGGCGCTCCATGAAAAACGCGGCGCGAATGGCAAAGGCGAATTATGCGTAACGGGAGGATCTAGCGGTAGCCCATTAATGGAACCTACAGGGCTTTTGGCCTGAGCATCCAGATAGGCAAATGATCCGCGCAGATCTAGATTGGGGACGAGATTATGCAGCGTGCTGGAGAGTTCTCCCCCACGAGTGCGTGCCCGGGAAATTGTGCCCAGTGTAAGGGAGTTTGATCCATCTGGCATGGGCGCGAAAAAAAGTGTCTGCCGATTATGATATTCGTAGTCAAATAAAGAGCCTTCCACCACAAGCTTGTTATGCAGAAGGGAGGATTTGATACCAACTTCATACGCAATCAGGTTTTCAGGTTTTACGTAATCCAAAGCAGATGTGGCAGCCACGGGGCCTGCAAAATATGTGCCTGGCTTATAACCATTGGAAATGGTGCCATAAGCATAGGTGCCAGGTACAATCTGGTAGCGCAGGCCAACACGCCCGGTAAAACGATGATACGCGTGGGTAGTGTCCAGAAAGGTTCTTTGCTCACCTGTCTGAACGTTGTGTGTGCCACCATTAAAGCCGCGTTCATCGTAGGAAAGGCGACCGGATGCAATGAAATCCAGCTTTTTGGTGATATTGGTAACTGTGTTGACGTACAGGCCTGTGGACAGGTTTTGCTGAGAAAACTGGTCTCTCAGCCAATATGGTGGTGTGGCAGATAAGGAGTTGCGGAAGCTTGTGTAACTGCCATCAATTTTATCATAGGACTCATAAACGCCTACCGTTAGATGGAGAATTTTTGCAAGATTCATACGCAGGTGCATGTCGTGTGATTGCGCGATGGATGTATCATTCCAACGATAATCACCATACTCGTTGGATGTGCCATCGTAGTTGTCGTAATCATCACGGCGGTAGAAATCTATGCCGGTGGTGGAGGTGAATGTGCCAAAGTTGAAGGCTTTGGTATAGGCAACAGAAACACCGCCTCCATTTTCATTACGTTTAGCAGGATCTTTTCCGACATTGACAGCATTGGCGTGTGGATGTGGCCCTACACCATCTACGGGATCCAGATCTTGCGGAGACATCGGGGTACCTTTGTCTCGTGTATAATGCAGATTCAGCAATACGGAGGAAGTGTCATCTATCACAAACTTGGTCAGGTTGCGGATAGATAGCAGATCCTGCGATCCATAGCGTGCACCGGTTCCAACATCTTTTTGCCAGCCATCACCCTTTACGTAGTTAAAGGCTGTGCGATTGTAAATTTTGTTGGTGATGGGCACGTTTACAGCAAACCGACCACGGTTTGTATTGTAGCTACTATACCCCCATTCTGCATAACCTCCGAATTTATCAGAAGGCTTTACAGACTGAATATTGACCGTTCCACCTGTAGAGCTACGCCCCATATCAAAGCCTTGCGGCCCTTTTTCTACCGCAACATTTTCTGTATCGAGCATTTGGCCATTATAGAATACCGGATACGGTGCCAGCAGCCCATCCAGATAAATGCCAATTCCCCCCATGTTTGTGCCGATATAGTCATCCAAACCAACACCACGGATAGAAAAAATGGGTGTTGAACCGGAAGTGGCGTTTACTGCCGTAACACCAGGCGTAAATGCGGCAATATCCTTTGGGCTTTCAATGCGCAGTGCACGCAGTTCCTGGCCACTCATAACGTTCACCGTGCCAGGGGAGGATAGATAACGGTGTGTGTGGGAGCGCGTTACCTCCAGCTGTTCAGTAGAACCCATGTGTGGGGCAGTATTTTTACGGCGTGGTGTAACGACTGCATGCTTTCGTCCAGGAGAGACAGAATGCGCCGAAGCAGGCTGCGTGCTAGCGGTGGGTGTTGCTGTAGCAGCCAAAGAAGATGTTGATGCCAGAAGCAGGCAGGGCAGGGTTGGCAGTGAGATATATGCTGGAACAACGGCCAGAAAACGGAAGGACCGATGTAAAAAAGATGATTTCATGCCCGTATTCCTGTTTCATTCCTATTGGAACCGGTTTCTGGGGCGCGAAGACAACCGGCTTTTCATTTCTATTTGACAATGAAATTGGGTCGCCTTCGTTTAGGAATGACTCAAGCATACTTTTTCTGATTGATATTGAGATGCTGTTCAGTAACGAAGCATCTGGTTTAGAAAGTTTTGTGCACGATCCGTTTGTGGTGCTGTAAAAAAAGTTTCTGGAGGCGTAATTTCCAGAATTTTCCCTTGATCCATAAAGATAATATGGTCTGCAATACGGCGGCTAAACGCCATTTCATGCGTTACGCATACTGTTGTAATACCCTGTTCAGCCAGTTCATCTATAATGCTTACCACACCTACAATCGCTTCGGGATCAAGTGCCGCGGTAGGTTCGTCAAACAACATCACTTCTGGCTGCATGCATAGTGCTCGGGCAATCGCAACGCGTTGTTGTTGCCCACCAGAAAGCTGAATAGGGTATTTATCTGCCTGATCGGGAATGCCCACCTGGTCCAGATAGCGGCGGGCAAGATCTGTGGCCTCCGTGCGTGTCATGTGCCGGACGCGCATGGGGGCCAGAATACAGTTTTCTAAAACACTTAAATGTGGAAACAGATTATAGTTTTGAAAAACCATACCGACCATACAGCGGAGTTGGATAGGATCTGTTTTGTCATTAATCAACTTGCCGTTGATTTTAAGCGTTCCGCTATCGTGGGGTTCAATGCGGTTTAATGTGCGGATAAGGGTAGATTTTCCAGATCCAGATGGCCCCAGAATAACAATTTTTTCGCCTTTTTCTACATCAAAGTCTAAGCGGTCAAGCGCTACAAACTCTCCAAACAGTTTGCTCATGCTGCGCACAGAAATCATGGGAGTGGTTGTGGATTCATGCTGCATTAGACACAACCTTTTTTCGGTCAGACCAGGTGAAGCGTCGTTCAACCCGTTTTTGAAGGAAAAGGAAAAAGAAGACCATGACCAGGTAATAAACCAGAGCCGCAGCATAATACTCTGTAAAGGCAAAGGTCCGTGCAACCTGTATTTGTGTCACGGCCAGAAGTTCTTGCAGTGAAATAACAGAGGCAAGAGATGTAATTTTAAGAAGATTGATAAACTCGTTGATGGTAGGCGGCAGAGCAATACGGAACGCTTGCGGAAAAATAACGCGCCAATAAATATCACGTCGGCTTAGTCCAAGTGCGCTGGCGCCAAGTTCCTGCCCCGGATCTACGGCGCTGAGTGCGGAACGGTTGATTTCCACCTGATAAGCAGATTCATTGATGGAAAGGGCCAGAACTGTTGCCAAAAAGGGCGTAAACCATTGTTCACGAAAAATGGGGAAAAACTGCGGCACAGCATTCCAGATGAAAAGAAGCTGCAACAATGTTGGGGCGGCACGAAAAAGAGCGACATATCCTTCTAGAACAATTTTGAGAACAGACCGTTGAGGATTGTTGAGTGCAATGGCAATCGGCACGGACAAAGTGATGGCGATGACGTGAGAAAGGAGGGCCACGGTTAATGTAATCAGGGCGCCATGGAGAAAGGCGCGGGATGTCAGCGCAGAAAAAAAGGCATTCCAATCAAATATCGAGCCAGAGGAAGACGCATCTGCCCCTTGTTTTGTGGACTGATCGGTAATGGACCATTTGTTGCGTAGTGTCGCCAGTGTTCCATCTGTTTCCAGCGCAGTGATTGCTGTTTGGAGCAGTTCCTGATCCTGCTTGTTCTGGCGCAGGTAAATGGCAAAATGTCGGTAATCCGGAATATCCGGGGTCAGAAGGATGTGTAGTTTGCCCTGAAGCTGGCGCATGCGGAAAAAGATTTCAACATCCTGGCTGACAAATGCAAAAACCCGCCCAATAAGAACCTGCTGTACAACCTGTTCTTCGGTTGGATACTGCTGGATAATCATAGGGGCTTTGCCTGCAGCAACCAGGGCATCGTTTATGACGCCAAGGCGGGTCACATAGCTTGTGCCGGATTCTACAGCGACATCCTTGCCAGACAACTCATCCATACTGGTTAGAACAGGAGTATTTGCACGTCCTGCCACCACCAGTGCCGTATCCTGATAGGAAACCGCATCAAAGCTTTTCTCACGCGGGGGCGTGCGGATAATGCCACTCATAACCAGGCCACAGCGTTGGGCGCCCAGACTGGGGAATAATCCTGTAAAATCCATGGTAACAACGGAAAGTTGCGCATGCCAGCGTGTGGCCAGAAAATGAGCAGCGTCAATATCAAACCCTTCCGGATGTGTGACATCCTGCCCTTTCACGAAGGTCATGGGGGGAAGGGTCGGGTTGGTGCAGATGGTTAGTGTGCCATCATGTATAAACGAAGGAAGTTCTTCGGCTCGTGCTGATCCCAGCTGGCCTAAAGCCATAAAAAGGATGCCGAGCAGCGCGACAACATGCTGGAACCACTGCATGAGTGGCTGATGGGGGAAAAAGCGGGGCATTAATATGACGCTTCCAGTAAATTACGGAATGTTTCGACCATCAGGCTGGTTTCGGGGGACATGCGAGCCAAAAAATGGCAGCAGGTTATAAGGTGCAGATCATTAAAGGTGATCCGGCGTAGTAATTTTTGCGCAACAAGAGGTGCTGCAAAAATTTCCGGCAAAAATCCAATGTAACTGCCAGACAGGATAAGAAGAGCGCGTGCATCTACTTTGTCCGCCTTGGCATGGTAGGTGAAATGCGGGCGTATTTCTTCCCATGCTTTGGATGTTGCGGCATCGGCAACGCTGATCATGCGCTGGCTGGTGAGCACATCAAGCGTGATTTCTTTTTCAGGCATATGAAAGAGAGGGTGCCTGGCACCGCAGAACAGGAAAGATGATTCTGCCACCAGTGGGCGGCTGCCTAAAGGGGCCTCTCCCTGGGCGTAAAGGGCAATGCCAGCCGTAGCCTGGCCGTTTATAACCGCCACTTCCACTTCCTTGGTTGCAGCAGAATGCAGGTTCATAAATACGCTTGGGTGGTTTTGTGTGAATGTATGAATGGCTTTTACAAGCGGTGTTTCACCGTGGGTCTGTATGTTGTCGGGCACATACAGGTTGAACGTGCCGCTTAACATACCGCTGGCTTGGTTCACCTGCTGGCGAAACTGTTCAAGATTAAGAAAAAGCGCATGTGTTGCCTCCAGCACCTCACGCCCTTCATCTGTCAGTGCAAAGCCACTTCGCCCACGCAGGCAAAGGGTGATCCCCAGACGTGTTTCTAAGGCGGAAATGTCCAAGCTGATAGAAGACTTGCTTTTCCCCAGGGTTATTTCAGCGGCGCTGAACCCACCCTGTTCTGCCACAGTATGAAAGACACGCAGAAGGCGCAGATCTATTTCCGAAACATGCCCTTGAAACCCACGCGGCCTTTTTCTGGGACGGGGTTTTTTATGGCTGCTTCCTATCATGGTTTGAATGCTCCTGCTGGGTGGGGCGTCAGGATAAAGATGGAGGAAACTGTCGGAGGATCCTTTGGCTTGATTAACAAGGCTCTATTGTTTCTTATAAGGAATGATTATGGCGTGTAAAACATGGGCTGTGAAGAGCGAACTGCGGACAATTATCAACATGTCGGAGGCAGAAAGCGGGAGAAAGGCGGTTTTCCGGGTGATTTGAATATATTTGTGAAAAAACTAAAGTGAACTCTTGTCCGTTCGTATTCGGATTGCAGTATCTCTCGGATAGTCTGTGCCTGAAACAGATACCTTGAGGAATTTCAAGACATGGCTGCAAACAGGTGGTTTATAGACAGCGAAACCGGCGTGCTGGCAGACGTTCTTTTGTGTCCGCCTGATTATTACGAATGGATTCCAAGTAACGATATTGCTATTCAGACAATGGCGCATGGCGGAAACATAGATCGCACCGCCTTACGTACTCAGTTTGATGAACTGGTTTCAACGCTTAAAAGCGAGGATGTGTCCTGCCATTTCCTTGTGCCGCATGAAAACATGCCGTACGAAGTTTATACGCGAGACAGTTCACAAACCACGCCATTTGGCACGGTTGTTACAAATCTTTCCCGACCGGAGCGTGTGGGAGAGGAAAAAGAAATCCGCTCTTTTTACGCACCCGATGAAATCTGGCGCACATGTACCGCAGGGCGTATTGAGGGCGGGGATATCCATATCATTCGCCCTGGTTTGCTAGCCGTTGGTGTAAGTGGCGGCCGGACGGATGCAAAAGGAGCGGCCGAATTCATCAGCTGGTTTGAAGAAGCTGGCTGGACCTGCCGCATGATTCACTTTCCAGAGCATTTTCTTCATCTTGATGTCATTTTCTGCATGGTTGCGGAAAACCTTGCGATTGCTGCCGTGGATGTGTTGGATGAAGCTGATCTGGAATGGTTCCGTGAACAGGGTATCCGTATTCTGCCGGTAAGCTATCGTGAGGCCATGCGGGATATGGGGTGTAACGTGCTCTCCTTGGGGAAAGACAGGGTGGTAAGTCCGCGCCATTCTGTGCGGATTAACCAGATGCTGCGTGCTGAAGGGCTGACAGTGCTTGACCCAGAACTCAATCAGTTTTCCCGTGGTGGCGGCAGTATTCATTGCATGACCATGCCTTTGCGCAGGCAGCCATTGTAAAAGCTTTAGGGATTTTACAAAGAAAGGAATAGCAAATGCCTGCTCGTATTGTAATCAGCGCAGATGGCCACGAGGTCTTTGAAAGCTGGCGGCAGGCTTTTGCTACGGTTGCGCCTGATCTTCCTGTCTGCTCATGGTTTGACCCTGCGTGGCAATTGCAGCCTGATGATTATGCCTTGGTCTGGAAACCAGAACCAGAGCATGTGGAATGCCTTGCCCATATGAAAGGCATTATATGCACAGGAGCAGGTGTTGATCATCTGCTCTCCTTGCCGGATTTTCCGCAGGATGTGCCCTTGGTGCGCATGGGCGGGGAGCAGACAGCCCGCCTGATGGCGGATTATGTGCTGTGGGCAGTTATTAGCCTTCTCAGGGGGGCTCGCACATGGGCTCTCCAACAACAGCACGCTGTATGGCGCAATAACGTATGTAGCCGCACATCCGATACAACCAGGGTCGGTATCATGGGCTTGGGGCATCTTGGTGCTTTTGTTGCGCAGGATCTGGCCAGGTTTGGTTTTTGTGTTTCTGGATGGAAACGTCTGCCTTCCGATGTAGAAGGCGTAACAGTCTGGAGCGGCAGAGAGAATCTGCCCGGATTTTTGGCCGAAGTGGATGTTCTGGTAAATCTGTTACCAGCAACGCCTGCAACAGAAGGGCTGATTGATTCTGACTTTTTCCAGCATCTTCCTAAAGGCGCAGGATTTGTAAATGTTGGCCGTGGGAAACACGTTGTACAGAAAGATCTTCTGAAAGCACTGGATGATGGCACGTTATGTGGTGCCGTGCTGGATGTTGTTACGCCCGAACCATTACCCGCAGAATCTGCCTTGTGGCAGCACCCACGCGTGATCCTTACGCCGCATGTTGCATCTGAGGCATCACGTGAAATGCAGGCCCGTTACGCAGTGAATGTGGTGGCATGCCTAGAGCGGGGAGAGCGGCCCGCTTTGTTATGTGATGTTGCGCGTGGATATTGAATACCAAAAAGCCTGAAATAGAAAAGGTGCAGAATATGAGCCAATATGCCGATCTGACAGTGAATGGACAGGCGCTGTGGCATGATCTCACCACAACTGCTACTTTTGGTGGTACGGCCAAAGGTGGCATATGTAGGCTTGCTCTTTCAGATGAAGATTTTCAGGTTCGGGCATGGTTTGAACAAACCTGCAAGGCGCTGGGATGTACTGTAACCCATGATTCTATGGGTAATCAGTTTGCCCGTCGCGCTGGCCTGCAAAATGATCTGCCCCCCATTATGATGGGCAGCCATCTGGATACTCAAGTTACAGGTGGCCGTTTTGATGGCATTTTAGGCGTATTGGGCGGTATTGCGGTTTTGCGTGCGCTTCATGATGCAGGCATTCATACGCGGCATCCAATCGAAGTGGTGAACTGGACAAATGAGGAAGGGGCACGCTTTAGGCCTCCCATGCTCGCTTCAGGTGTTTTTGGTGGTGCTTTTACAGAGGAATTTGCCAGCAGCAGGACAGATGCAACTGGCATAACGTTGCGGCAGGAACTGGAACGTGGTGGCTTTGTAGGAGAAGAACACTGCGGGCAGCATCCGGCGGCAGCATATTTTGAGCTGCATATTGAACAGGGTCCTGTGCTGGAAGCCAAAGAATGCACCATAGGTGTTGTAACCGGCGTGCAGGGCATGCGCTGGTATGAGGTTGTGGTACGCGGCCGCTCTGCACATGCAGGCACAACCCCCATGCTCATGCGTAAGGATGCCTTATTGGCC
This sequence comes from Acetobacter oryzoeni, assembly GCF_004014775.2. NCBI lineage: Bacteria > Pseudomonadati > Pseudomonadota > Alphaproteobacteria > Acetobacterales > Acetobacteraceae > Acetobacter > Acetobacter oryzoeni. Next base: position 2,358,472 of record NZ_CP042808.1, on the reverse strand, counting down.
GCCGCACGTATGATTGACCAAGTGAATGCCGTGGCACAAGCGTATGCGCCTGATGGTTTAAGCACCATTGGCATTATCACGGCGTTTCCTGCCAGCAGCAACGTTGTTCCGCGGGAAGTGCGCTTTACTGTGGATTTGCGGAATCCATCGGAAGGCGCATTACAGGGTATGGAAGAAGATTTCCTGCGCCGTATGCAGGAATGTGCGCAAGCGGCTGATGTGGAGGTCAGCATAACGCCGACATGGAATTCCTCAGCCGTACATTTTGATAAGCGTTGTGTTGCCTGTGTTCGGGAAAGCGGGAAAGAGCTGAATTATAGCATGCAAGATATTGTATCCGGCGCCGGGCACGATGCTGTGTATGTTTCTAGGGTTGTGCCAACCGCCATGATTTTTGTGCCATGTTGGCAGGGTATCAGCCATAACGAAGCAGAAAGTGCAACGCAGGAAGATGCAACGGCCGGAAGCAACGTGATGCTGCATGCCGTGTTGAAGGCAGATCAGGAATTTTGAACAGATATATTCATGTAAAGCAATATATGTAAAAGCCATGAATTTTTATAATGGTTTCATGGTTTTTGCATTTTCCATATGATGCTTTGGAATGTTTGTCGCAGAGTTCGGTAACGCTGAATATAAAAATGACGGGATTTTTTGATGTCACAACCTCATCATTCATTCCCTTTTACACGGCGGCAATTGCTTACGCGTATTGGTGCATTGGCAGGCAGTGTGGCGCTCTATCAAGCCATGACTACTATGGGGCATGCCGCCGGAACTGATTTTACACATCCTCCCTCTCTTACTGGAGCCAAAAAGGGAACCAGAATTCTAGTTCTCGGGGCGGGGCTGGCAGGTATGTTATCGGCGTATGAACTGCGCAAGGCTGGATATGATATTCAGATTCTGGAGTTTCAGAACCGCAGTGGTGGCCGTAATATCAGCTTGCGTGCGGGAGATACCGTAACGGAACTGGGGGGTGCATCACAGAAAGTTCGTTTTTCAAACGGGAATTATTTCAATCCGGGTCCGTGGCGTATTCCGTATCACCATCAAGGATTGCTATATTATTGCCGGAAGTTTGGGATTGAGCTTGAGCCGTTTATTGAGGTCAATCATAACACGTGGCTGCATTCAGGTGATACTTTTGGTGGTAAATCCGTAAGGTACAGGGAGTTTTCTGCCGATTTTTACGGATTTACGGCAGAACTTCTCGCCAAGGCAATCAATCAGCACAAGTTGGACGATATCGTCAGTGAAGACGAGCATCATTATTTAATTGAAGCCATGAAATCATGGGGGGCTCTTACGCCAGACCTTTCTTATACAAAAGGTACTGTCAGTTCATGGCGTCGTGGTTTTGAGCGTGCGCAAGGTGGCGGTTTGAATGGTGCACCTATCCCATCAGAGGTGTTGGCGCGCAAAGATATCATGAAATCTGGTTTGTGGGACTGGATGGCATTTAACCAACGTATTGATATGCAGACAACACTGTTCCAACCCGTTGGTGGCATGGACCAGATTGGCAAGGGTTTTGCACGACAAGTTAAAGATCTCATTACATTAAACTGTAAAGTTACAAAGATTTCCCAGAATGAACAGGGTGTAACCGTTACTTATAACGATATGGCACGTGGTGGCGCTGTTAGACAGATGCAGGCTGATTATTGTATCTGCACTATTCCTCTTTCCATTCTCTCACAACTGGATGTGCAGGTGGAAGATGCGATGAAAGCTGCAATCCTGGCTGTACCGTATGCATCTTCTGTTAAAATCGGACTGGAGTTTAATCGTAGATTCTGGGAAGAGGATGAGCAGATTTACGGTGGCATCAGCTTTACAGATCAGCCGATCAGCCAGATTTCCTATCCCAGTCATGGGTATTTCAGGAAAGGACCGGCAGTATTGCTGGGGGGCTATCTGTTTGGAACGCCTGCGTATGACTATGTTGGAATGCCTCCCCAAGAACGCCTAGAACGTGCTTTGGAGCAGGGAAGTATTATTCATCCTCAATATCACAAGGAGTTTTCAAACGGTGTGAGCTTTGCTTGGAGCCGGACACCATGGGTTATGGGATGTTGTTCCATGTGGACAGAGGAAGCAAGGCGAACACACTATAAAACACTTTGCAGTATAGATAAGCGCATTGTGCTGGCAGGCGAGCATGCTTCTTATGTTGGATGTTGGCAGGAAGGTGCCATTTTATCTGCCTTGGATGCTATTACGCGCTTGCATCAACGCATAGTGGGGGCGGCCTGATGCGTAGTACGTTTTTTCATATTCCCTTTTTTTTACTTCTGATTTTTACATCAACAACGGCATGGGCTGATAGCTCTGGTAATGTAGTAGATAAAACGCAATCCCTTTCAGATGGCGCAGATATTTATAAGCACATCTGCCAGAGCTGCCATATGTCAGATGGAAAGGGAGCAAAAGGTGCTGGTGCCCGGTTTCCTGCCTTGGCGAAAAATCCCAAATTACAGAGTGCGGAATATGCTGCATCGGTTGTGCTTAACGGCATGGGCGCTATGCCATGGTTTGCCGTCACCCTGGATGATCAACAAATAGCCAATGTTGTAAATTACATTCGTGCACATTTTGATAACCATTATACAAATGCAATCAAGCCGGACACTATTACGATGATGCGGCCACATCTAACCGAAGAATATGAATGAAATTTTTGATAATAAAAGCATTTTGCCTTCAAGCCTTTAAAAAGACTTGGCGTCCCGTACGGGATTCGAACCCGTGTTGCCGCCGTGAAAGGGCGGTGTCCTAGGCCTCTAGACGAACGGGACAAGAGGCTGTGTTGAGGCGCTTTGTAGAGATAATGCTGGGGGGCGTCAAGGCAGGAAATAGACTTTTGTGGAGGTTTTTGAAAAAATAATCATTCCAGAATATGCCAACTGATTGTTCTGGTTAAAATGGCATGATGAATCCCGATTAAGGCTAGCCAAGTACATGCTAATCAAGCATTTTATAAAAGGCCTAACGGTTTGTTATTTTGTCTGCACGGTTACGGTAGTGGCATGCGCGCAAAGCAGCGTGCATAATATTGCGGTCTGTCAGCTTTCGGCTGGTCATCCTGTATTTTGCAGTAAGCCTTTTACGGGAAAGGCTGCAATGCCGTTCCCATTGGGGAGTGGTATATATTATACGTGTTCAATTACAGCAGGAAACATCACATTCTGTGCTGCACCTTATACAGGTAGAGCGGTCATTCAGCAGCTTAATGGTGTGTATGCATCCTGTTTGATTGAGCTTGGGCAGGTAAAGTTTTGCAGCCTTCCTTATACCGGTCGTTCTGCCATTCCCGGATAATAGGGAATATTTTACAGGCCAAGTTCTAACAATTTTTTCTGCAGAGAAAGGGGCAGGCCTGCTGGGCGCGCGTCGGTTCCCTGTAAATCAGGTGGTGCATCTTGGCTTTGTAGGTACCGCCACCCCTGAAATGCCCGCATGGCGCGGGGTTCTACGGGAATAATCTTGGGGGAAAGCAAGATAAGTGTGCCCTGTGTACCATCAGCCCGTGTTGTGGTTTGAATATCCAGAATGGGTTGTCGGCACAAAATAAGCCCGTTGATAACGCGGTAAAGCGAACCACCATCTAGAAGGGCATCTTTCTGTTTGGGAAAAGAACGCGTGTGCACCACAGGCAGGGGCGTATCATAATCAGGGTGGCTGTGCGTATTGAATGGCTGTTTTAACCGTTCACTCAGATCTTCGAGTGATTCAACGCCTACAGCCAGCTTGATCAGATTAAGCATTTTTCCAATGTAGTGTACTACTTACGCCAGACAAGGCTCTATTTTTAAAGCACCAATGCATGCAATAGGGCTTCTAACCGCAAGCGGCCTTCTTCTGTCGCGTATAAATGGGTGGGCGTTTGCACAAGGTAGCCTTCTTCCAACGCAGCAGCCAGAATAACCGGGTCTAGGGTTTCGGTTAGTTGCAGGCCTGTGCGTGCCTGAAAGTGGCTAAGAGCAATGCCTTCCTGTAAACGCAGGCCCATGAGCAACATTTCTCGCGCACGTTCCTGCGGTACAAGCGGCTCCTGAGATGTCTGGCCAGAACTCGTGCGTTCTACAAGCTCGGCCCAAGGTTCGGGCGCGCGGTGCCTGCGTGTGGCATAAAGCTGGCCATCTAACGTAATGCGCCCATGCGCACCCGGGCCAAGGCCCAGATAATCACCGTAATGCCAGTATGTCAGGTTATGGCGGCTTTCACTGCCCGGGTTGGCGTAGTTGGAAACCTCATACGCATTCAGCCCGTGTGCGTGCGTGATGGTCGTTGTTGTTTCATAAAGTGCTGCGGCTGTTTCCTCATCCGGCAGGCTGAAGCTGCCTTGCCGGTAAAGGGCTTCAAACTTGGTGCCAGGTTCAATGGTTAACTGATAGAGCGAGACATGATCTGCCACCAGTTGCAGTGCTGTCTCTAGCTCTGTTTCCCATGCAGCCACGCTCTGGTTGGGGCGGGCGTAAATCAGGTCAAACGTAATGCGGGGGAACAATGAACGTGCAAGTTCCAGCGCAGCCAGCGCCTGTGTGGCGGAGTGCTGCCGGCCCAAAAAATGCAGCGCCTCATCATTCAAAGCCTGAATACCGAGGGATACACGGTTGATTCCGGCCTGCCTGAAATCTTTCAGTCTTTCGGCTTCTACACTGGTTGGGTTGGCTTCCAGCGTAATTTCAAGGTTGGGGACAGCATCAAACAGAGATGTGGCATCATCTATCAGGCTCGCGACCGTTTGCGGGGCCATGAGAGAAGGTGTGCCGCCACCAAAAAAGATAGATGTCAGGCGGCGGCGGCCCAAACGGTTTGCCTCGTGCGCAAGCTCTGCGCGAAGGGCCTGCGCAAAGCGCGCCTGTGGAATTTCTGCCCGTACGTGTGAGTTGAAGTCACAGTACGGGCATTTGGCCAAACAGAATGGCCAGTGGATGTAAAGGGCGAGTGCGTCCTGTTCCACAGTGTTAGATAGCCACTTTCACGCCCAGTTCCACAACACGATCCGGCGGAATACGGAAGAATTCCATGCTGGAGGTAGAGTTGCGGAGCATGAACAGGAAGATGGACATTCTCCAGCGCGACATGCGCGGCACAGAGGAACGGGTAATCAGTTCGCGGGATGTGAAATAGGAGGCCTGAAGGGCATCAAAATCCACGCCGTTGGCTTTCAGTTCTTCCAGCGCGCGGGGGATGTTGGGCATTTCCATAAACCCGTAGCGCAGCACAATGCGGTAGATATCTGGCGCCAGCTCTTCCACAGCCACGCGGTGGCCGCGCTCTGCTTCTGGCTGATCAAGGTTCTGCACGGTTACGAACAGCACATGATCATGCAGGATTTTGTTATGGCGCAGATTATGCAACAGGCACGGAGGCACAAAGTCTGGTGTGCTGGTCATGAACACAGCCATGCCGGGCACACGAATAATGCGGGACTGCGGAAGCCGGGCAATGAAGGACCCCATGGGCAGACTATCCTGCCGCTGGCGTGCAATAATAAGGCTGCGGCCTTTTTTCCATGTGGTCATCATCAGGGTCAGCACGCAGCCAAGCAGCACTGGCACCCAACCGCCATCAGGAATTTTAAGAGCGTTGGCAGCAAAGAAGGTGCTGTCCAGCAGCAGGAAGCCGCCAAATATGGCTCCCACTTTCCATGCAGGCCAGTTGAAGTGGCGATGGAAAACGACAATGGCCAGAATGGAGGTGCAGATAAATGTGCCCGTAACCGCAATACCATAGGCAGAGGCCAAGGCATCGGAACTACGGAAGGCCACCACCAGCAGTACAGCCCCAACGGCAAGGAAGCGGTTGAAGTCCGGCAGATAAATCTGGCCTTCTTCTTCGGCATTGGTGTGGGTAATGCGAAGCCGGGGCATATAGCCCAACTGGATCAACTGGCGGCAGATGGAAAAGCCGCCGGAAATACCGGCCTGACTGGCAATAACAGTGGCAAAGGTAGAAAGCACCACCATTGGCCCCTGCATCCAGTGAGGGCACAGCAGGAAGAAGGGGTTTGCCAAGGCTTTGGGGTCAGCAATTACCAGTGCGGCCTGCCCAAAATAGTTGAGCACCAGCATGGGCAGCACAAAGAAAAGCCACGCATAGCGGATAGGGGCACGGCCAAAATGGCCCATATCAGCATACAGCGCTTCCGCCCCGGTAACGCACAATACGACAGAGCCAAGCGCCAGAAAGGAAAGCTTGCCGTGGTAGAAGATAAATTCCAGCGCGTAGGTGGGTGAAAGCGCCATGAGAATAGCTGGGTGATGCAGAATTTCCATCAGCCCCAGCACACCCAGCGTGCCAAACCACAGCAGCATGATTGGCCCAAATATGGCGCCAACCTTGCCCGTGCCTATCCATTGCACGCTAAACAGGCTGATAATCACCAATATGGCTACGGGTATCACAAAGTCATGCGCCGCAGGCACACTCACTTCCACGCCTTCAATGGCGGAAAGCACGGAAATGGCAGGGGTAATAATGCCATCACCAAAAAACAGACAGGCCCCTACAATACCAACCAGCCCTAATATCCATCGGGTTTTCTGGTTGATAACCACGCGTTGCGCGAGGGACATAATGGCAAGGATACCGCCCTCACCATTATGGTCAGCCCGCATGATCAGGATGACGTATTTAACCGTGACAATCAGGATCAGCGTCCAGAAAATCAGGCTGGCAACGCCCAGAATTTCCCACGGGGCTACCTGATGGTGGCCCGAAATAACCTCGACAGTAGAGCGGAAGGCGTAAAGTGGGCTGGTGCCGATATCACCATACACAACGCCCAACACACCCAGCAGAGCGGCAAAGCCAACAGGGGCGGCAGCGTGCTGCGGTTGGTCGGCGTCAAATTCCGTAATGCGCCGCGGTTCCGGCGCTGAAGCCACATGCGGCTGATCTCCTGTAGGGGAAGAACCAGCCGATTTGTTGGCGGGGTCAGTCATGGTGTCTCTGGCTCCACGTCAGTCTTGCAGGGGCACGTTGCCCCGTTCGCCCTGCATAAAGGGCGCAGATAGGTGGAAGCAAGGCATACTGGCCTCCACCCAGAAAATGAAAATCAGGGAGAAGGTGGCCGCGGACCGAAAATTGCGGTGCCAACACGCACAAGAGTTGCCCCTTCGGCAATGGCCTGTGGGTAATCTGCAGACATTCCCATGGAAATAACAGGAAGCCCATGTTCCTGCGCCATGCTGCGCAGAAGCCTAAAATGCGGCACTGGGTCTTGCGTGGCAGGTGGAATGCACATCAGTCCTTGCAGTTTGGCCCCAAACTGCTGGCGACAGGTGCGGATAAAGCTATCTGCTTTTTCACGCGGGACACCAAACTTCTGGGGCTCATCACCTGTGTTAACCTCAATCAACAGCTCAGGCAGGCGGCCTTCTTTATCTGCCGCTTTGGTCAAGGCTTCTGCTAGTTCCGGCCGATCTAGGCTTTCTATTACATCGGCAATGCGCACTGCATCACGCGCTTTGTTTGTTTGCAGGCCGCCGATCAGGTGCAGTCGGAGGTCAGGATAAGTTGCCCGCAGGGCGGGAAACTTGCTGGCGGCTTCCTGCACCCGGTTTTCTCCAAACACACGCTGGCCTGCGGCAAGAGCTTCCTGCACGCTTTCAAGCGGATGGAATTTGGAAACGGCAACCAGCGTAACAGAGGCGGGATCCCGGCCTGCTGCATGTGCTGCTGCGTCAATATTCTGGCGAACGGCCGCAAGCCGGTCCGCCAGAACAGATGAGGGAAGGGTGGATGGTGTTTCCATGAGGCGTCAAAATTCTTGAAGATGGGCACTTGGTCAAGTGCCGCAAACGCCGCATACCTATGTTGAGATGGGAAGATAGTCTTTTCAGGCACCTAGAGAACTTGGACTAAAGCGCCTGAAGGATGCCGAGTATAAAAGCAAATTTATACTGCAAGAGAATCGACTGTTAAGATAATTTTACCCAAATGGTGCCCATCTTCCATTGCCTGATGCGCAGCCGCAGCCTGTGCCAATGGCAAAGTTTGATGGATAAGTGGGCGTATTGTGCGACTGGTTAGCAAGGGCCAGACTTTTGCTTTCAGCTCCTGTGCAATGCGGGCTTTGCTGGCGCTATCACGCGGGCGCAACGTGCTGCCTGTTACAATAAGCCGGTGCGTCATGATCCGCACCAGATTAGCCTGTTCGGCCTTTGCGCCACCTTGCAGTGCGATAATGATGAGCTTGCCATCAAAGGCGAGGCTTTTGAGATTTCGTTCAAAATAAGGGCCACCCACCATATCAAGAATAGCATTTACGCCTTTGCCTTTGGTCAGTTCCGCAATGCGTTCGGCAAAGTCTTCCGTTTTGTAGTTAATGGCTTGTGCACCCAGCTGTTCGCACAGAGCGCATTTTTCATCAGTTCCGGCTGTTGCAAAAGGCGTGCCGCCAAAAGCTTTAACAAGCTGAATAGCCGTTGTGCCAATGCCGCTACTGCCACCATGGATCAATACCCGTGCATCTTTGGGCAGCATGGTGGGCATGAAAAGGTTAGACCACACGGTAAAAAAGGTTTCCGGCAGTGCTGCTGCCTCTATGGCATTAAAGCCTTCAGGCCAAGGCAGACACTGCCCGGCAGGTACAAGGCAATATTCTGCATATCCGCCCCCATTTGCTAGGGCGCATACGCGGCTCCCTATGGCGGGCATTGTAACATCTTCTTGCGGCAGACCGTGTGCAACAACTTCCCCAGCTATTTCCAGCCCCAGCCTAGGGCAAGCACCGGGCGGAGGGGGATAAAGCCCTTTGCGCTGCATGATATCCGGCCGGTTTACGCCAGCAGCCATCACGCGTACCAGCACTTCACCTCGGCCAGGTTGCGGAATCTGAATGGTTTCCAGGTGCAGCACATCGGGTGCGCCCGGTTGCGTAAAACAGATGGCTTTCATGGTGGAAGGTAAAAGGGGGGCTGCAGACATAGATTGTTCCACCGTTTGTAGTGGTTAAACCAAAAATATTTAACGTATTTGCATTATCGTATAGACACCTCACGCACGTTCACGTCTGCGCTATAATTGGCTGTTTTCTCTGGTTTGTGATGTGCTAGCGCCGGTGTTTTTCACCTGCCAGTTCCCGGCGGGTGCGTTCCAGTTCTTCTGCATAGCGGCGTAAAACGTAGCGTTCACTTAGTATGCCAAGCACATTGTGATCTGTGTCTGTAACAGCCAAGGCGGGCAAACTTGTGCTTTCAAACGCAGCCAAAGCGCGGGAGAGGCTATCTTCTGGCGCAAGAACCATGCTGTCTGAAGGTAGCAGGCTCTGCAAGGGGTGGTTAGCGGGCGTTACCATGGATTGAACTTGCGCGTATTCTACCAGTCCCATGCAATGGTGCTGATTATCCAGCACAACAATGTAACGGGGTGCGCGGCCCGTAAACGCAGTACGTGCTTGGGCTACAGACGTTTCAGCAGACAGTGTATCCACTTGTGTGCGCATCATCTGCCCCACGGTCAGTGTGCGCATCCAGCCCACATCTACGCCAGAGCGAATGTTTTCTCCACGCAGATGAAAGCGCCATGTGGTGAAGGAATAGCCAAAAATACGCCGAGTGGTGAGCGAGGATGTAATGGCAGCCAAAGCCACTGCTGCTGTCATGTTGGCGCTGTGTGTTGTTTCCAGCGCCAACAGAATCATGGTGAAGGGGCCACCAATAATGGTTGTTGCCAGTGCACACATGCCAGCAACGGTGCAAAGCGTAATGGGCAGAGAAAGAAGAGGGGCTGTCAGCCCCGTAAAGGCTGCTCCCGTTAGAACGCCCAGATAAAGAGATGCAAAAAAGAGACCACCACGAAAGCCACTGCCAATGGAAATGGTGGAGGCCAAGGCTTTCAGCAGAAGTAGGCCTATGGCTAGCCATAATGTGGGCGGCATAATCAGCCCTTCCCGCATGGCCATGTGCCCAGAAGACAGCACAGATGGAGAAATCAGGGCCAGTAACCCAACCAGTAATCCACCTACTGCCGGACGCAACCAAAGAGGGGGCAGAATACGACGGAAAAGAGATTCCGTCAGTGTCACGCTTTTCATCAGCCCAACGCCGATAAGGGCTGTGGCAACGCCCAGCAGTATGAGCAACGGATACGCCAGCGGTGGAATGGCTTGTGGCAATGCAAGAGAGAGTTCTGGCAGATTGGCCCCCGCAAGATGCACAACAGCCAAAGCACAGAGAGATGCACAGGCCACAGGTGCAAGGAGGGGAAAGGCGTAGGAGCCAATAACTAGTTCAAACGCGTAAAAAGCCCCAGCCAGAGGGGCATCAAACGCAGCGCCAATAGCGCCTGCCGCACCACACCCTACCAACAGGCGTATATCTGCACGGTGCATGCGGAGGTTTCGCCCAATGCGGGAGCCAAATGCGGCTCCAATCTGGCTGAAACCGGCTTCCAGCCCAATAGACGCACCGCAACCGTTTGAAAGAACAGTTTGCCCGGCAACAATCAGGCTGTCTTTCAGGTTCATGCGGCCGCCGTGCAGGGCATTGGCTTCAATAGGGTCTACAGGCCGATGGCGTTGGCGGGTAAGGGCGAGGTTCCATAACCCAAGCAACAATCCCCCGAAAACGGGAACCAACAGGGCGTGTAAAGGTGTAATGTGTTGCAGGCCAGAAAGTCGGGAATGACCGGGCGCTAGAATCTGATGAACCAGAAAAGTTGCTTTGGTCATAAGGCTGACAGCGCCACCAGCCAGCAGACCAATAAGAACAGCCAGCACAACAAGCCATAAGGAATCCGTACGCACCAAGGCACGTAAGGTCAGCAAAAGGCGTGCAGGCGTTTTATGAGTGCGCAGGTGGTCCAGCAATCCTGTCATGGATCGGACATAACAGGACGACTGAGCAACGTCCAACACATCACATAAGTGTCATGCACTTTTATGGCATATGATACATGGTGATTATGGAGCAGGCGGTTTTCCTGCCAAAATAAGATCAGCTTCCTGATCTGTTAACGGGTAATGAAAGAACTTGCGATAGAAGGCCTGTGTGGCCTTGTGCATATCGGTATCAGCAAAAAGGTCTGGATGCAGTTTTTGTGCAACCCATTGGAGTTGCAGCAGTTCTTCCGCTCCGTATCTGTCCCATGCAAATACGCCTTGTGGGTTTATCCATGCCCGCCCGTTTTTGAAAGCGGCGAGAGATCTTAAAGGAGAAGCCGCATCTGGCATGCCTGCAGAGGCCCCGATAATAATAACATCCGGGTTCCACACAGCAATCTGCTCAAAAGAAACAGGCCGATGGTTACCGCTGACCGTAGCGGCATTTTGCCCACCAGCGGTTTGTATCCAAGCATCTATCAGCGTGTCTGTGCCATCAATCTGCAACGGGTTCAGGCGCGCAATATGCAAAACGCGTGGGCGCTCTTTGGCTGGCACATTGGCCAAACGGGCGCTTAATTGCTTCAGCGTTGCTTCCATATCCTGCCTGTAGGATTGGGCAACCTTAGAGGCTTCTGGCGTATCCAGCGCTTGGGCTGTCATGTCCATGGATTGTAGCATTTGCGGCAGAGTTGTATATTCCGCACATAAAGTGGGTACACCCATTCTGCGCAGTTCTTCTGCCTTTGCAGCAGTTGGTACAAAAGCCAGACCGATGTTGAGAGCCAGCAGATTTTCTGCATTGGCGGTATCAGGCCGCACACCCGTATGGGCGTTTTTCATGATAGGCGCGACCTTGAACAGCCAAGGGCTATCTACCGGGTTTTCTGCAGAAACCCGAATACGGTCTGCCGCCCCCAGCATGACGGAAATTTCGTTATGGGCAAACCATAGGTCTGCAATGGGTGGGTGGTCATCCTTGATCTCAACGGTATGACCACTCATATCCGTAACGCTGCGTGCCATGGCGGCAGGGGCAACAAAAGAGCCTAACCCCGCAATCAGCAGGGTGGAGCAGCAAAGGCGTGTCAGCAATGAAGCCATGAAATGTATCCTATTTTTATATACGATAGGATACAGATAAATGCACCACAAGCACCATGTTGGCGCGGATATGGTGAAGCATTGGAGGAAAGAGCGTGCGGAAGCACAAGGTTATGCTGGGGGATAAACTGCTTTATCAGGCATCTCAGCTTTCACATGCTCAACGCTTTGCAAAGGCACGGCAGGCCGAAGGTGTGCCATGCCACGTTGTGCCAGATGAAACGCCTAAACCACCCCGGAAGGTGAGAATCAATAGCCTCACCGGTAAACCGTATCGCAAGGTGACATCGGAAAAAGCAGAGCGTTAACTGTTGCGCTTCGTGCAAAAAATTATACAAGCACCGAGCGGTTGTTGCGCCATGCTTCTTCCAGCGCATCTGCCGGGTCTGCATGGGGTGCGCTCCAGCTTCCTTCCTTATCCGGTGCGTGTGTGAGCGCGCGCCATGTGGCTTCACCAGTCGGACGCTCCAAAGCAATGTGCCAGCCGGGTGGGATACGTGTGAGCAAGCGCTCCATTTTCTGCCCGGATGTAAGCGGTTTAGCGTAATTATGTCCCACTACCTTCTCCCGTAGCGTTTACATGTTTGAGGGAAGAGTTCTCAAGCGTGTTAGAATTTCAGCAATGACTTCAGCAGGTTCAGGCAGCACGGAAAAAGTGAGCGCCTGTTCATCTGCCTGCGGAGGTTCCAATGTTTGTATCTGGCTTGGCAGTAAGGAGGCGGGCATAAAGTGGTCGGGCCGCGTTTTTAGCCTTTGCGCCAGAACAGATGTATCTGCGCTTAAATAGATAAATAATGGTTTTACGCCATCTTGCCGAAGTTGATCACGATAAATGCGGCGGAGGGCAGAGCAGGCAAGAATACCGCCTGTTCCGGCTTTTTGTTTTTCTGCCAACCAAGCATGGCAGCGTGTTAGCCAGCCTTGGCGATCTTCATCTGTAAGTGGGATGCCGTGAGCCATTTTTTCAATGCTGGAAGGAGCATGCAGGCTGTCTGCATCCAGCCACGGCCATCCCAACTCATTATGCAGGCCTTCGGCCACAGTGCTTTTGCCAGATCCGCATACACCCATAACAACCAGCAGGTGCCGGGTAATGCCCTGTGCCGCCGGTTGGGTAGGGAGTGTGCTGTCTGTGGGGTAGGCAGAAGCATTCTGTGGCATGGGTGATATTTTAATCCTGTTGCGGGGTGAGGATGCGTATGCCTTCTGGCCCAGCGGTAATGGTCTGGCACGCCATATGCAGGAACAGCCCGTGTTCAACCACGCCAACAATTTCCAGAATGGAGCGGCCCAGTTTTTCTGGCTCTATCATGGGGCCAAATACGCAATCCATGATCAGGTTTTTTTCATCGGTCAGATAGAAAGACCCATCTCGGTTACGCCGTGGTGTGACGTGTGCGCCCAATTCACCCAACTGGCGTGCAACGTTTTCCCAACCAAAAGGAATAACCTCTACGGGCAGGGGGCATTTTGCACCCAGATGGTCCACATATTTGCTGGCGTCGGCCACCACAACAAACTGTTTTGCGGCAGAGGCGACTATTTTTTCCCACAATAGAGCGCCCCCCAAACCTTTAATCAGGTTAAGGGTGCGGGGTTCAATTTCATCTGCCCCGTCTATGGCGATATCAAGTTCAGGCTGTTCCCCAAAAGTGGTGAGGGGGATACCTTCTTCTTTAGCCTGCTTTTCCGTAACACTGGATGTGGGAATGGCACGGATACGCAGGCCTTCTTCGCGCACACGGCGGCCGAGTTCAGCAACAACAAATTTGGCGGTAGAACCCGTGCCAAGGCCAACGGCCATGCCATCCTGCACAAGGGATGCAGCCTTGATGGCAGCCTGCTGTTTAAAGGCGGCAGCGGGATCGGGCGGTGTTGCGGTCATGCCTGTTTATATCCTGTTAGTTCTGCGGTGCTGGGGCTGCTGGTTGATCTAAAAACCAGATCAGATCTCCTGCACTGGTAATGGCGCTGGCGGGGCAGGCGGGATCCTGCGCTCTCACGCGGGTAACGGCTTCTTTTTTATCAGCCCCTTCTACCAGAAAAATAACATGCCGGCTGGCATGAATGGCCGGGTAGGTCAGTGTCAGACGTGTGTGGGGGGCAACAGGGGGCACGCAAGGGGCAACCCATGCAGTGCGTTCCTGCAATACCGGCTGGCCGGGGAAAAGGGAGGCTGTATGGCCATCTGTGCCCAGGCCCAGCAGGTTTACGTCAAAAAGTGGTTTGTCTGCCCGTAGAGCATCTCCCTGATATATCTGTTTCAGGGTTACTTCATATTCCTTGGCAGCCTGCTCCGCTGTGCCTTTATCCGGCATGGGGAAGATGTTTCCTGCGGGCACTGGCACGCGGGAAAACAGCAGGCGGCGCATCATGCCATAATTGCTGTCTGCATGATCGTGCGGAACAAATCTGTCATCCCCCAAGAAAAACTGCATGTGCTGCCACGGAAAGCGGCTGGCATAGGGTTCTTCTGTCATCAGGCGGTAAAGGTGCTGCGGTGTGCTGCCTCCGCTGAGCGCGATGCGGAAGGGGGCATCCGGGCGCTGGAGTGTCTGTTTTACAAGCCAATCAGCCAGATCATGCATCAGGCTGTCTCGTGTTGCAGAAATGTGCAGGGCACCGTTGGCGGTAGTCTGTTCTGTCACGATACTGTCTTTCCTGCCGTGTCTGAAAGCGGAGCCACGCGGGGCAATACAAACTGTTCCATGGCTTTGGCCCAGCCATCTTCCGAATTAGGGGCGGTTACGAAATGTGCCGTTTCTGCCACTTCCGGTTTTGACTGCCCCATGGCGATAGAAAGCCCACCAATGGAGAGCATGGGCACATCGTTGTTCATGTCCCCAATGCAGGCCACTTCTTCTATGGGAATATTATAAAAGCTGGCCAATTGGCGCAGAGCATAGCCTTTGTTGGCATCTTTGGGGGTGATATCCAAAAAGCACTGGCAGGAGCGGGCCACGCTGGCGCGGCCTTCAAGCAACTGCCCGATTTCCAGCTCCTGACGCATCAAAGCTTCATAATCGGCAGAAGACCCGGTCACCTTGCCAACATCCTGCCGGTAATCATCAAAAGAAGGCACGGCTGTAGGTGTCATGCGCACGGCTTTTGCTTCGGGTTCTACGTAAGCGCCGGTTGCATTGGTGACCAACCATTCGTGCCCACGGAACAGCCACGCATCAATGTCGTGCACCTTGAGCATATCCAGTGTTTCCTGAACAGCTTCGGGGTCTAATGAAAGGCGGGAGCGGATTGTGCGGTCTGCATTAAAAATGGTGCCACCGTTTAGCGCGCCATAAGGCGTGTGCAGGCCCAGCACATCAAAATACATTTCCATGCCACCCGGAGGGCGGCTGCTGACAAGACAGACCGGCACACCGGCCTGCTTGAGCGTTTGGATGGCGGCAATGCTATGGCGTGTTACCTGTTTTTCAGGCGTCAGCAGCGTGCCGTCCATGTCAGACACAACAAGGCGGATGCGGGAGGCAGGCGGACGGCCCGGGTTGAGTCCGTTCTGTCCGTTATCTGTCATACTTCCCGACTCCTACCTTGTGTCTAAAATGTTATTTTAGTTCTTGTTTTCTACGTGGCCACCAAAGCCAAAGCGCATGGCTGATAGCACTTTTTCTGCAAATGTGTTGCCGCTGCGTGAACGGAAGCGCGTGAACAGTGCGGCCGTCATCACCGGCACTGGCACGGATTCTTCAATGGCAGCTTCAATTGTCCATCGGCCTTCACCAGAATCACTGACTTCACCGCTGAACTCAGAAAGCTCACCATTTTTGGCCAGAGCCTGAGCGGTAAGATCTAGCAACCAGGAAGACACCACGCTGCCACGGCGCCAGACTTCGGCAATATCTGCCATGTTGAGGGAGAAGCGTTCATCTTCTGCCAGCAGTGGTGAATCCTTGCAGTACATCACATCAAAGCCTTCAGCAAAGGCCTGCATCATGCCGTATTCAATGCCGTTATGAACCATTTTAACAAAATGGCCTGACCCAGCTGGGCCACAATAAAGGTAGCCCTGCTCCGCACGGGGGTCGAGATCTGCGCGGTCACGGTCCGGCGTGCGTGGAATATCCCCAATTCCCGGTGCCAGAGAGGTCAGAATGGGGTCAATATAATCAGCGGCTTCACGCGGGCCGCCATACATCATGCAGTAGCCGCGGTCCAAACCCCACACACCGCCAGATGTGCCAACATCAATGTAATCAATGCCTTTTTCAGCCAGCACTTTGGCGCGGCGGATATCGTCCTTGTAGTAGGTGTTGCCACCATCAATAACGATATCACCTTTTTGCATCAGGCCAGCCAAGGCCATTACGGTTTCTTCCGTAATGGCGCCAGCCGGAAGCATGGACCATACAATCTTTTTGGGTCCGTTCAGCTTTTCCACCACATCGGCAAGGTTGCTGGCGGCAACAGCACGACCGGCTTCTGCGCGAGCAACGGTTTTTTCCACCATTGCGGTATCGCGGTCATAAACAACAACGTCGTGCCCGTGCCGTGTCAGGCGGACGGCAATGTTGCCGCCCATTCTGCCCAGTCCAACAATGCCAATCTGCATCATGTTCTCCTGTTTAATATTTTACAGGGCGTCATGCAGGGCAGAAGCAAGCGCTGCAAGGCCTTCTTTGAGATTTCCTTTAATATGCACCCGCAGGGCACGGCGCTTGCGTTCGGCCAGCACATCAAAATCACCACGTGCCTGAGCGGCTTTTACAACGCCAAAGGAATAGCCAGTGCCGGGCACGGGTAGGTCTCGCGCATCATCTGCTGTAATTTGCAGGAACACCCCTGTGTTGGGCCCGCCTTTGTAAGCCTGACCGGTAGAGTGCAGGAAGCGCGGCCCGAACTCTGCTGCCGTGGCAATGGTTTTGGCATCACGCACATGCAGGCGTGCATGCTGGATCCATTCCAGTGTTTCACGGTTACGTTCAATGTAAGCCAGAAGCCCCACGTAATCTCCAGCCTTTACGCGGTCAAAATGCGCTTTCAGGATAGCTGTGGCCGTATCTCCCTTAAGGGTGGCTGCATTGGCCTGATCGGCAAAAAACACCAGCGACCCGTGCTGCGCAAAGGGTTCTTCTGCAGGCAGTTTGCCGGTTTTTTCGTAAGCTTCCATCAGCTTGCGCGTTTCGATCTTGGTGGATTCAACGTCCGGCTGATCGAACGGATCAATGTTCAGGAAAGCGCCAGCAACAGCGGTGGCAATCTCCCAACGGAAGAATTCCTGCGCGATCTGGCGCTTATTGTGGAAATTGATGGTGATGACAGGCTGCCCAGCATCAATCAGGGTTGAAATGGCTTCGTCCTGCTCATGCCGATGTTCTGTTGCAAGGCGCAGATAAACAAACAATCTATCCTTGCCGTAGCGCTTGGGGCCGCCCAGTGTTTCATCATCAATGGGGATGATGCCTTTGCCATGCTTGCCGGTGGATTCAGCAATAAGCTGTTCCATCCAAGCGCCAAAGTCCATGATCTGTGGCGTGGCAATAATTGTCAGCTTATCCCGCCCGAACTGTGTGGCGGCAACACCCATAATGGTGCCCAACAACACGCCGGGGTTGGATACGGGCGGCACGCTGCCATCGCACATGCGTACGCCACGCAGCGCGTCTTCAAGGAACAGGCGTAGCGGCACACCGGCTGCGGCTGCAGGCACCATACCAAAGTTGGAAAGCACGGAATAACGGCCACCAATTTGCGGGTCACCAGCAAAAATCTTCCAGAACCCTTCAGCCTTGGCATAGGCCTCCAGCTTGGATCCTGGGTCTGTAATGGCCACAAAATGTGAACCCGCTTTTTCTTTCAGAGCCCGTTTGGCCAGATCCTGGAAGTAGGCCAACATGATATTGGGCTCCAGCGTGCTGCCGGACTTGGAGGCCACAATAAACAGCGTGTGGTGCGGATCTATCTTTTTCTCAAAAGCGGCAACCTGCTGCGGATCTGTGCTGTCCAACACGTAAAGATGGCCAAAGCCTTCGTGCTTGCCAAAGGTCATGGCCAGCACTTCTGGCCCAAGGCTAGAACCACCCATGCCCATTAGCAGAACCTGATGGAAGCCGCGGGCTTTTACTTCAGCCTGAAAAGCTTCCAGATCCCCAATATGGTTCAGGCGGTCATCTACCGTGTTCAGCCAGTTCAGCCATTTGGCTTCTGGTCCATTGGTCCAGACAGATGCATCCTTGGCCCACAAACGGCGGATGGAGCCATCCTTACGCCAAGCGTTTAATCCTTTATCAACGGCTTCCTGAAAATCAGCTGGAAGGCTTGTTTTCAGAGTGGTGAGCTTATCTCCAAGAAGAGTTGCCTGCTTGGCGGCAACAGAGCCCAGCAGCCCATCAAAGGCATCAGCAAAGGACTGCACACCTTCATCTACAAGGGTTTTGGTAATACCTTCCAGATCAAGGCCAAGGCGCTGTGTATCTTCCATCACCTGTCGGGCGTTGGCGATATCCGTACCGAGTGTTTCGGCCACGGTGCCGTGGTCACGGAAGGCATCCATGGTGGCAGGCGGCAGGGTGTTGACGGTCTGCGGGCCGATCAGGCTCTCAACATACAGCACATCGCTATAGGCTTTATCTTTGGTACCAGTAGAGGCCCACAGGAGGCGCTGAGTTTGAGCACCTGCGTCTTCCAGCGCTTTCCAGCGCGGCGTCTGCATCATTTCCTGCCAGTAAACATAGGCCATCTTGGCGTTGGCAATGGCAACTTTGCCACGTAGGGCCTTTAGGGCTGCGGCGTCCTTATCCCCTGCAGCAACGCGCCGATCAATTTCTGCATCAATCTTGCTGTCAATCCGGCTGACAAAGAAGGAAGCAACGGATGCAACGCGGGATAGATCTCCGCCTTTGGCTTGCAGGTCTTCCAGACCACTGAGCCATGCGTCCACCACGTCTTTGTAAGCGTTCAGAGAGAAAATAAGTGTAACGTTGACGTTAATGCCCGCAGCAATGCTTGCCCGAATAGCCGGAATGCTTTCTGGCGTTGCGGGAATTTTAACCATCAGGTTGGGCTCAGCCACATCTGCCCATAGGCGGGCAGCCTCATGTGCTGTGCCTTCCATATCCCGCGCTAGATACGGAGAAACTTCCAGGCTTACAAAGCCATCCTTGCCATGAGCCTGTTCATAAACAGGGGCCAGCACATGGGCCGCTGCCTTGATATCGGCAACTGCCAGCTTTTCGTAAAGCACACCCGGGGCAACAATTTCATGCGCCAGAATATCGCGCATCTGGGCATCATATTCCGTACCTTCTCCCATTGCTTTTTGGAAGATGGCCGGGTTGGAGGTGACACCACGAATGTCATCATCCTGCACGAGGCGCGCCAGTGAACCATCTTCCACAAAGGAACGACGGATGAAGTCCAGCCAAGGGGACTGGTGGGCTTTTGCAAGTGCCCGTAGTGGATTGGCGCTTGGCGTGGCAGAGGATGTCATTGGTGGTTATCCTTTCTCCATCCTGCCCGATCAACAACCGGGCAGGCCGATGTCATATAACGCGCGGTGAAAGATCAGGTTTGCTTAGCCTGCCTGCCGCTTGGCTGTTGCCAACACGGCATCTGGCGTGAAACCAAATTTTTCAAGCAGCTTGCCCGCTGGAGCCGAGGCACCAAAGCCACGCATGGCAATGATTTCACCTGTTGGTCCAGCATAACGGTCCCACCCAATGGGTGAGCCTGCTTCTACAACCACACGTCCTGTTACAGCGGCGGGTAGCACGCTCTCACGGTAAGATTGTGGCTGAGCTTCAAAAAGTTCCCAACTGGGCATGGAAACAACGCGGGCCGGAATGCCTTCTGCGCTCAGGGCTTCATATGCGCCCACGGCAAGAGCAACTTCGCTGCCCGATGCAATCAGGATAACCTTTGGTGTCTGCTCACTGCTTGCAAGAACATAAGCGCCTTTTGTGAGGCCAGAAGCCGGCGCGTAGCGGGTGCGGTCAAGCGTAGGCAGATTCTGGCGGCTTAGGGCGAGGGCAGTGGGGCCATTGCGATGCTGGATCAGAAAACGCCATGCTTCGGCCACTTCATTGGCATCGGCCGGGCGCAGCGTTAGCAAGCCCGGCGTAGCACGCAACTGCACCAGCTGTTCAATAGGCTGATGTGTGGGGCCATCTTCACCCACCCCGATGGAGTCATGGGTGAAGATATAAGTGACAGGCAGGCCCATAATGGAGGAAAGGCGGACAGGGGCCTTCATGTAATCCGAGAAAATCAGAAAGCCAGCTGCATAAGGGCGCAGGCCATACAGGGCCATACCATTTACAATGGCCCCCATGGCATGTTCGCGCACCCCAAAGTGGAAATTGCGCCCAGCATAGCTTCCCCCCCATTGAGCAGGCTGAAAGCTTTTTTCACCCTTCAGCAGCGTTTTGGTGGAGGGTGCCAGATCCGCAGATCCGCCCAGAAGCCAAGGCAAACGGCCAGCTACAGCGTTAAGCACGGTGCCAGAACTGGCGCGGGAGGCCTCACCTTTTGCGCTGGTTTCATAAACCGGAATATCCGCATCCCAGCCTTCTGGCAGAGTGCCATTGAAAATGGCGTCCAACTCTGCAGCCAAAGCCGGATGTGAGGAATGGTAACTGGCAAACAGTTTGTTCCATGCGGCACTGGCGGCGGCCCCACGGGCGCCTAAACCATCCTGCATATGTTGCAGTGCTTCTTGTGGAACAAGGAAACTGCTGTCTTCTGGCCAGCCGAAAAACTTTTTGGTTTCACGCACTTCTTCTGCGCCCAAAGGTTCCCCGTGGGCGGAAGCCATGCCAGCCTTATTGGGCGCACCCCATGCAATAACCGAATGTGCAATAATAATGCTGGGGCGGTTGGTTTCAGCCTTGGCTTGAGCGATTAGCTGAGTGAAGGCTGCTGTATCATTGGCATCCTTCAGTTCCAGAACCTGCCAACCATAGGCGGCAAAGCGTTCTGCCACGTTTTCTGTAAATGCAATGTTGGTGCCGCCCTCAATGGAGATACGGTTGGAATCGTAAATCCAGATCAGGTTGCCAAGCTGGAGATGGCCGGCGAGGGATGCTGCTTCGCTGCTTACACCTTCCATCATGTCACCATCACCACACAGGGTGTAAACATGATGGTCAAACAGATCGAAACCCGGTTGATTAAAGCGTGCAGCCAGCCATTTTTCTGCCATGGCCATGCCAACGGAGTTGCCACAGCCAGCGCCCAGTGGGCCGGTTGTAGTCTCTACGCCGGTTGTGTGCCCATGTTCAGGGTGCCCTGGGGTTTTGGAGCCAAGCTGGCGGAACTGTTCTAAATCAGCCGTTGTGAGGGCCGGAGCGTTCGTCACCTTGCCGTTAGTCACCTGCCGGATGCCAGACAGATAAATCATGGAATACAGCAGGGCAGAGGCATGCCCGATGGAAAGCACGAACCGATCCCGATTGGGCCACAATGGGTTGGTCGGGTCATAGTTTAAAAGGTTTTGCCATAGAGTATAGGTCAGCGGCGCCATGGACATGGCCGCCCCCGGATGGCCAGAATTGGCCTTCTGCACAGTGTCCATGACAAGTGCGCGAATGGTGTTGATGCACAGCGTATCAAGGCTGGATGCGCCACTGCCCTGCATTTGTGCAGGTGCGCGAACAGGAGTGGGAAGAGAAACGCGCATGCAGACCTATCCTCCAGACTGGGCCGTAATTACGAATTATGGCCGGAAAGTTATGAGCACCCTAAGCGGTGTGCCTTGTAAGAGTTCCGCACAATTCCACGGTTAGGCGTTTTTCGGCAAGAGATGATGACGCTTGGGCTGCTTTTTATGTTCAACAGGCCTGCTGTCATAACTCTGTGATTTTGGGCCTGAAATGCTCTTTTTACCTGGGCAGGGAGCAGGCGTGCCACTTGTGCGTTTGTGGTATGGACAAAGGGGCTGATATGGTTCTTTTTCTTAATAACGCGGCAGCGTAAGATAACCGTTGTTGCAAAACCATTCTTTTCCGGAGGTCAGTCATGACAGAAGTTTCTTCCCGGACTCCGTCCGAGCAGGGAACAGCCGCCCCGGCAACCGGTGGTGGCGCACAGGGCTTTACGCGTGAACAGATTGAAGCACTTTTCCTGAACGCGGCGCGTGAAGGGGATGCAGATATGCTGGCCCGCTTTTTACAGGCTGGAATGGACCCGAACCTAAGAGCTGAAAAAGGCTACACGCCGCTTATTTTGGCCTCTTACAATGGGCATAAGGACGCCGTGAGCGTGCTGCTGGCTCATGGTGCCAAGCCAGATTTGCAAGATGAAAAAGGGGCAACAGCGCTGGCTGGCGTGGCGTTTAAAGGCGATATGCCTATTGCCACCATGTTGCTGGAAGCTGGGGCAGGGGTGGATATTCCCAACGCTGTTGGGCGCACGCCTCTCATTTTTGCCGTGATGTTTGGGCGGGATGATATGGCTCTTTTGCTGCTGAAGGCCGGTGCCAACCCCACATTGCGCGATGGCGAAGGCCTAAATGCTATAGATCTGGCCCGTAGGCAGGGTAAGCCTGCACTTGAAGAAGCGCTGAAAGCAGTGGCCGCCAGCCTTTCCTGAAAAAGGATTGGCGGGTTATTTTGGTTTTACACCTTCAGATAAGAAGGGATAAGGCGGCCTGACCTCAGGCTGCTTTTGTTTTTTGGATATAGGTAGCATGAGTCGTTTCTGGAGCCCGCTTGTTCATAAGCTGACACCGTATGTGCCCGGTGAGCAGCCCAAAATGACCGATCTGATCAAGTTGAACACCAACGAATCGCCTTATGGCCCGTCTCCACGTGCGTTGGAGGCTATTCGTGCTGCGGATAATGACACATTACGCCTGTATCCCGATCCCGAAGCTTTGGCTTTGCGCACGGCTTTGGGCGCGCGTGTTGGGTTAGGGCCGGAATATGTGTTTGTAGGCAATGGTTCGGACGAGGTTCTGGCCCATGCTTTTCAGGCATTTTTTGCGCATGGTGAACCATTGCTGTTCCCGGATGTAACTTACAGCTTCTATCACGTGTATTGCGGCCTTTATTCCCTGCCGTTCCGTACGGTTCCGCTTACGGATGATATGCAGGTAAATATTGCAGATTACGCGGGCCCATGCAGTGGGGTTGTAGTGGCTAACCCGAATGCCCCCACAGGCATTGCCCTGAGCTTGGCAGAGGTGCGCCAGCTTCTGGAACTCCAGCCAGACCGCGTTGTGCTGATTGATGAAGCCTATGTGGATTTTGGTGCAGAAAGCGCTGTTTCCTTAATTAAGGACTATCCTAACCTTCTGGTCGTACAGACTTTCTCTAAATCACGCGCACTTGCTGGCTTGCGGGTTGGTTTTGCATTTGGGCAACCCGAACTGATTGAAGGTTTGGTGCGCATAAAGGATAGCTTTAATTCCTACCCGCTGGATCGTCTGGCGCAGGTCGGGGCAACGGCTGCGGTGGAAGATGAGGCGTGGTTTGCCTCCAGCGTGCAGAAGGTTGTTGCCAGCAGAACGGCATTGGCAGAAGGGCTGCAAAAACTCGGTTTTGATGTCTTGCCGTCCAAAGCCAATTTTGTTTACACTCGGCACCCGAACCGGAACGCAGTAGAACTGGCTACCCAACTCAGAGAGCGTGCCATTATTGTCAGGCACTTAAGGGGTGAGCGCACCGCTGCGTGGTTGCGCATTACGGTCGGCACAGATCAGCAGTGTGAAAAGTTGCTTTCAGCATTGCGGGATATTCTGTGCAGCAATTCGCTCTAACCAGACCTTAAAAGTCTGTTTTTCTTACGCGTATAAAGGGCTTGCCTGCCGCTTTTTGCGGTGGGCGAACTGTTATGTGTGTTTGGCGCAGGTTTCAACGGGTCATTTCTGCACTGTGCAGGCAGCGCGGCCATAACGTTGGCCGCGCCTTATTTTGTTGTAATGAGGTTCAGCTCATGCGTGCTTATCGTGGCCAGATGTCTGACAACCAGCCTATTCGTCGTTCTCTGCCAGAAAAACAGAAGCAGCTGCGCGATCTGAAGGAAACGCTGGGGGCAATGAAGGCTCATACCTCTCCGGCACTTAAGGAAAGCATACGCAAACGTATTGCTCAGCTTGAGGCCGAGCTTACAGCAGCGCCCGTTCTTAAAGCTGCACGTAAGCAGCAGAATGGCACGCGCTCTGCGCGTCCAACTGGAGAAGGTGCGGGCCGCCGTCCCGGAGGTTTGCGGGCGCGATCATAAGTTAAGTGTTGGCAAAAGGTGGTTTCTCTGCCTTTTGCCAATTTCTGGCTCATGTTATGCAACCTGACTGGCGCTGGCGCCAAAAGCAGGTTTTATGACACAGCCCGCTTGGGGATATGCCCGTAAGAAAGCAGGGAGACCAGTGATGCCCAACTTACCATCAGCCGGAGCTCTGCCTGATCTTCTTTCGGAAGGGGGCACCCTGTTGCGGGATGGCTTGGTGTGGGCCATTTTCTGCCGCCCAGGTAAAGAACCGGTGGAACTGGGGCGTGATGTTGTTACCCAGCGCCTGACAACTGGCAGCTTTCCCCCAGAGCTGATGCAGGAGGATGGGTGGGCCTGGTTCCATTTTGATATCGTCCATACCCTTTCTCGCGCGCAGATTGAAAGCATACCTTCGTTACCAGAAGAAGTGCGTCAGGTTCTGACCAATCTGGAACGCAGCACACGCCTGGAAAGTGAAGGCGATATTGTTTTTGGTGCGCTGCCAGCATTTGATGACACATCCACTGATGATGAAAGAAATGTGAGCACATGGCGGTTTGCGCTAGAGCCTGATCTGCTGCTGACCACACGCAGGCACCCCATTCCGGCATTGGGTGTGGTGTATCATGAGCTACAGCGCGGGCTTGTGCCTCGTTCTCCTGCCAAGGTGGTGGATAGAGCTCTTCTGGAATTTGCAGATACATTGCGGCGTGATTTTGCACGGCTGGATGATCAGTTAGACCGTGCAGAAGATGTGCTGCTGATGCTGGACCGAGATACCGATCTGGGCCGTATGAGCGGCCTGTTGGGTGTGGCTCGGCGTCGCTCTACAGAATTGCGCCGTGTTTTGGCGCCGGTAGATCGTATTTTTCGTGATGAAGAACTGGAGCTGCCGGAATGGGCTGAGGATGATTTGCGAGATCGTTCCCAGCGCCAAGTTCATGCGGCACTGGATGACCTTTTGGCCTTGCAGGACCGTGCGCGCTCTTTGCAGGACGAACTCACATCCAATCAGGCGGAAGAAACCAACCGCCGCCTGTATATCGTTTCTGTTGGTACAACTTTGATGCTGCCCGCCACGTTTGTAACCGGGTTTTTCGGCATGAACACGGGCGGCATGTTTTTGTCCGGCGGTGCGTGGGATACGGTTATTGCCGGTATTCTGTGCTTTGGCATTATGTTGGGCACATGGTTTGTGCTGAAGCTGACAAAGCTGCTTTAAAAATTATCCGTGCCGTGGGGCCAACAGAATAACGCCAGCACCTAGCAGGCAGATAAGGGCTCCGGTTATTTCCCATTTATCTGGTGTCCGGCCTTCTACACAGCGCATCCATATAAGTGATGCCGTAATGTAAATGCCGCCATAAGCGGCATAGGCTCGGCTGGCGCTTTCTTCATCTATACGTGTGAGCAAAAGGGCAAACACACATAAGCTGATAAGGCCGGGGATAGTCAGCCAGCCTGAGCGGCCTTCCTTGATCCAGAGCCAGACAGCAAAGCAACCTGCAATTTCGGCAAAACCGGCAAGAAGATATATCCCGAAAGAACGCAGCAGAAAAATAAGAGTATTCATATTTCAGGAATGATCTTTCCGGGCGTTTTGTTCAGATTCTTTGCAATATGCATCCATAACGGATTCCACTGGGCCATCCATCCGTATCTGGCCATGTTCCATCCAGATCAGCCGGGTGCACCATTTTTCCAGCACACCTAGCGCATGTGAGGTGATGACCAGAATATCTGTGGAATCTACAACAGAGGCCAAGCGCTTTTCAGCGCGTTCCTGAAAGTGGAAGTCTCCTGCCATAAACCATTCATCCATCAGAAGAATCTGTGGGGTAATGGAAGTGGCAAGCCCAAAACCCAGGCGAATAGTCATGCCTGTGGAGTAAAGCCTTACGGGCAAGTCCAAAAAGTCATCCAACTGCGCAAAAGCTTCTACGTCTTTTTCCAGTTGGGTGATCTGTGCAGAGTTAAAGCCTTTCTGGTGGCCAAACAGGCTTATGTTTTCTCTGCCTGTAAGTTGTGGGTTCATGCCAGAAAGTAGGTCCAGCAACGGGGCTACTTTGCCTTGAATATGCACGTTTGGCGCTTCTGGCATGTAAATGCCTGCCATGACACGCAACAAAGTAGATTTACCAGCACCGTTATGCCCGATAAGCCCCACGCGTTCCCCAGCTTTGATGCTGAGCGAAACATCTCGGAGTGCTTCTACGTAAACAGTGCCTGTTTCACCTTGCCCGAGTGTAACGGAGCCGCCTGTCTGAAGCCCACGTGCGCTGGCCAGCAGCGATTTGCCGCGTTTGAGCAGCATTTTCTTAAGTGAACGTGCGCCCCCATGGAAAATGGGAAAGCTGAGCGAAAGATCTGTAATGCTGATGGAGGCAGATTCAGTCGTGGTTTTTGTGCTCGTGGGCGCAGAAGAACCTGTCATATCCAGAACGCCAGTCTGCTACGGGAGCGGGAGAAGGTAAAGAGCGCCAGAATCCATAAAATGAGGCTGAAACCTCCGGCAATCATCCATAGCGTTGCTTCTGGAGCCTGCCCCAAAAACGGGCGGCGTACAATTTCCAGCAACGCGTAAAATGGGTTGAAGTATAGCCAGAAAGTTGTGTTCCCAAGCTGTTTGGGCTCCCAGATTACTGGGGTGACGTAAAACATAATCTGGAGAATACTGCCCACAATAGGGGGAATATCTCTAAAACGGGCGCAGGCACTGCCCAGCAATAGGCAAAGTGCTACGTTGTTAGCGAGCCATATTGCAACGGCAGGTATAGCCAAAAGCATTGTAAGGCCGGGCCACACGCCCAATATCAAAAATACCACTACAGGCACGATGATGTTGTAACCAAACATAATCCCGCACCGCACCATAGTGCGGAATGCCTGCACGGAATATGGCATGTTAACCGAGCGCAGAGTTTCTGCCGCACGGGTGAAGGTAGAGCAACTTTCCTGGATAAGAGAGGAAAGCCCCGCCTGCCATAGAATAAGCGAAATTGCCAAGTATGGCAGGTAATCGTGCAGAACCAGATGGAAGAGCTGAGAATAGATCAGCCCCATGGAGCCAACCATGACACCTGTAGTGAGTGTGAGCCAGAAGGGGCCGATGCGTGACCCGTTGAATTGCAGCCGGATATCTAGCCAGCCCAATGAAAGGGCCAGCCGCCACAGGCGCAGCCCGCCCGCAATATCATTGCAGGCAGAAACAAGGCGAGAGCGCGAAGCCCGGCCTGGTTGTGTGGGTAACCCAGACCCTGAAAACTGCGCGGAAGAACCGGATGTGGCCGTCATGCTTTATGGCCTATCCGATCAATTCGGTCTCTGCAACAGGCAGTATAATGGGGAGAGAACAACAGCAGCGATTTCTTGCATGAGAAACATCCGAGGTATAAATACCAGCATGAGTTTTATGCCAGATCGTCAGGAAAACCTCCCGACAAGCCGGTGCCTTGCCTTCCATGAATGGGATGACCAGATAGCATGACATCCAGACAGATCAGCCAGCATAAGCGGTGTTCTGTGGCATGGCGAGGCAAAAGGCTGGCCCATGCTGCCAAAGGTTCAGTTATTCTGGGGCTTCTGGCCTTGCTTTCTGCCTGTGCAAATCAGCCCAGTGGGGATGATATTACCATGCCTGTGGCAGAAGAAGCCGCACGGTATCGGGCACATGCACGTTCCTATTACGCACCACCGGGCACGGCGGAAGATCCTTGGGGCCCCTATATTCAGGAAGCCTCAAAGCGCTTTGATGTGCCGGATGAATGGATACGCGCCGTTATTCAGCAGGAATCGGGTGGGCGGCTTTTCCATAATGGCCAGCTTGTTACATCCGGGCCGGGCGCTATGGGGCTGATGCAGTTAATGCCGCCTACATATGATGAAATGCGCCAAGCCTATAATCTGGGTGACGATGCGTTTGATCCGCATGATAATATCATGGCGGGCACAGGCTATATTCGCCAGTTGTATGATGTGTATGGTTCTCCGGGCTTTTTGGCGGCCTACAATGCAGGGCCCGGAAGGTTAGAAGATTTTCTAACGCGCAACCGCACTCTCCCGCGTGAAACCCGTAACTATGTTGCCTCTATTGGGCGCAGAATTGTTGGCATTTCACCCACCAATCGCTCTCAGGCAGATCTGCTGGTAGCCAGCCATGATAGCATGGCCCAATCTTACCAGCCCATTCAGTCTGTGGGGGAAGTGAACTCCGTTAAGTCCGCATGGGCGCAGCGGAGCGGAAATAGTGGTGCACAGCCCGTGCAATTGGCTGAAGTTGTGGGCAGTGATGGAGATTCTGCAACCACTTCTTACACGCCAGAATGGCAGCCGGTTGCCCGTAAGGGGCGCATTAACGGGCTGACAGAAAGCCCGGCAGATGTGCGTGCAGCTTGGGCGCAGCGGTTGGGATCTTCTGAAACAGCGGCTTCAACTGCGCCAGTGCAGGTGGCAGATGCGTCTGACCCCATTCCAAACCCGCCAGAACAACCTACGGCACCTGCGCGCCTTGTGTTGGGGAATACATCTTCCCAACGGCGCATGCAGATGTTTCCTGCCGCGCATGCAGAGCCAGCACCGTTATTGACGCATCGCACACGCAGCGATGAATCAAAAACATGGGCTATTCAGGTGGGGGCTTTTGGCACGCAGTCCATGGCGCAGAGTGCAACCGGGCAGGCCCGTAATCGGGCGGCTCTTTCTGGGGCCCGTGCGCAAATTGCAAGTGTTCAGGCCAAAACGGGCAAATTGTATCGGGCCCGGCTGACCAATCTTTCGCATGAGGAAGCATTGGATGCCTGCCGCAAGCTTAGCGGTTGTGTGGTAATTTCCCCCGGTTCCCGCTCATAAGGTTTCTCTTTCTCTGCCTATCTTGAGGGACGAGCAGAGAAAGAGATTCATTATTTCTTATGGTAATGCAGAAGCTGCCGGTTGATTTGGCTGGGCTGGATTTGCCGTGCTGTTTGTGCTTCCGGTAGCTTTTGCTTGTGTTGGCTGTGGGTGTTGTGCGTTGGCAGCGCCTAATGGTGCATTATCTCGCCCAGAATAACGGCCAATAATCTGTTTAACAGCAGCGGCTGCTTCCTGCGCAGCGGCAACGGCAACATCCCCCCAATAATTATCTAGGGAATGGGCATCAATATCATGCAGCTGTGTTGCTGCTCCGGCTTCCTTGCCTTCCTTGTCCACAACGCGCCAAACAATTTCGATATGTTGCTGGGGGTGTCCAAGTGTTCCTACGGGGCCAGGTGTAAGTTTAACGGTGGAAATGACCGTGAAATCTGCATTTTCCTTTGAGTTCTGGATTGTATCTTCACTGTCTCGGAAAGAGGCGGTGAAAGCCCGGGCCAAAGATATATTCCCATCGCCCGGTGCACCGGTTACACCGGTAAAGTAAACCCGTGCAGCACGATGCTTCAGGCTGTGTGGATCTTTTTCCATATCATCTGCCTGAATACCCGTCAGCACAGAGGAAATGCGTGGCGCAGCATCCTGCGCAACCAGCGTGAAGAAGGATGCATCTCCGGCAGACCATTGGGTGGCTAGTACGGCTTGCCCTTCCTGCGTAGCGCGAATTTGGTTTTTGGGCGTCATGATTGTGTAAATTGGCACAACTTGATCCCCCCTTAATTCTGCTCGCATTTTGAGCCACCAGTCTCCGGGCCGTGTGGGTTGAGCAATGGCCGGAATGGTTTGCTGAAGCAGTTCCGATGCAACATCCTTGGCCCATATCTGGGCAGAAGCATTAGGGAGCAAGGAATCCGTAGGGGTAGGGATATCTAATCGGGATGGTGGTGCATTGGCCGCAAGTTTTGAAGCCCCTTTTCCGGGGTTAGAAAACGGATGCGGCACATCCAAACACCCTGCCAACAGCAGTAAAGAGGAAAGGGGCAGGGCAGTATGGCGTAAAAGGCGGTTCATCCGTTCTGAGGTCCCGTAGCAATCGCTGAAATCTGGTGTCCAATTTGTCCACCACCCGCCAAAGTGCGGCGGCGATGGCTAAAAAAGCGTTTTTCGTCAGAGAGTGTATCAACGCCTAATGCGGCAGCATTGCGCACCCCAGCTTGCTGCAACCTGAAAACACACCAACCAGCCAGATCAAACTGATAATGGCCGGGGCGTGTGCCCGGTGCAAAAAAGCGTGCTGCCTGTTTATCTGCCGAGGTAATGGCCATGTGCATGTCTTCAGCCGTTTCGTAGCTTTCCTGAGCAATGCAGGGGCCAACAACAGCGCTAATACTTTCAGCGTTAGCGCCAAGGGCTTTCATGGCTTCCAAGGTAGATTCCAAAATACCAGCCAAGGCACCGCGCCAGCCAGCATGGGCGGCGCCAACAATGGTGCCTTCTGCATTGGCAAACAGCACAGGCGCACAGTCTGCGGTAATCACACCAATGGCGATATCAGGCTGATTGGTGACAAGCGCATCAGCTGGTGCGCCAGAGCCGGGTGGCCAAGGTGCTGTGGCGGTGACCACGGCACGGCCATGCACTTGTGTAACGCCTAACAAGTGATCTGCCTGAACGCCCAGATGGGTTGCAACCCGCCTACGATTTTCAGCCAGATTTTGTGGGCTATCGCCAGATTTTGTAGAACAGTTGAGGCTGGCATAGGGGCCGGTGGAAACACCACCTTCCCGTGTAAAAAATCCGTGGCGTGTATGCCCAAGCAAAGGGCTGGTGAGAGGTGAGAGCGTTGTGGTCATACGTCCGCTCCTTTCATGAAGCCGGGAGGTGAGGGCAGGCCGGGGGAGGCAAGGGCCATAACACGGAACAGATGCCCCATTTTTTCAGGAGCGGCTAGCCGATGCGCGGCACTGCGCAATATGGCAGCCTCTTCTGTGGTTGCACGTGTGGCCAGTTGTTCGGTGCGTTCCATAAGGCCTAATACGCGCAAAAAAGCACCTTGCGTTTCTGCGCCATAAACATGGCCACCTGCTTGTTGGGCAACTGCGGCAAGGGCGGTGAAATCAACATGCGCCGTGAGATCGGCCTCTCCGGCGGCTTTTAGCGGCTGGGCTGGGCATGCATGGCGTAAGGCCTGTAGGGAATCACCCGTTAGGGTGGAATGGTGGCCGTAATCAATAAACAGTGCCGCACCTGGCTGTGCTGCAAAACGTTGCCCCAGATAGCGTGCAACCTCCAGCGCGGGTTCGCATAACTCTACAATAGTGTCTGGTTCCAGATTTCTGCCATCTGGCAGTGCTGGCGCATGGCATGGAACAAGGTGAAATGCCTCATCCATAACGTAGCGTTCGTGCCAGCCTGAAGGGGTCTGCACGAACTGGCGAATGGGAAGGGCATCCAGAAATTCATTTCCCAATAGAATGAGCGGGCCAGAAGGAAGATTTTCTATCCGATCATGCCATGTGGGGTGCACATAAGGGGCTAGAGCCTGCTTTTGTGCTTGCCGCATAAGAGGGGAAGTTTCTATCAGATGCACATCAAGGGCACGCGCAAAATCTGGGGCACAACGCGTAATCAGGCGTAGTGCATCTGCCATAAGTGTGCCGCGGCCCGGCCCGGCTTCGGCAAGAATAACCTGCGCAGGGCAGCCCATATTCTGCCAGACCGTGGTAGCCCAAGCCCCCAGAAGTTCTCCAAAAACCTGAGAGATTTCAGGGGCAGTAATAAAGTCTGAAAGCAAAGGCTTGGTTGCATAATAGCGCGCATTGGCGCGCGCCATAAATATATCCAGCCTTTCAGCTTTTGGAGGCAAGGGGGAAGGCATGAGCGCGCTTACGGCTTGGCTTCTTCTGCTTCTGGGGGAATACCCTCGTAAACAGGGTGGCGGTTAGCATACACCATAAGCGCAATACCGGCGGCCAGCATGGGGCAGCACAACAATTGCCCCATGGTGATACCACCGGGCAGAAAACCAAGGAATGAATCCGGTTCACGGAAAAATTCACAAAAACTCCGGGCGCAGGCATATCCGGCTAAAAACAGGCCGGCAAGAAAACCGGGGTGTTGACGGATAGAGAGTTTGCGAGAGGCCGCAAACATAACCAAAAAAAGCAGCAGCCCTTCTGTAAGCGCTTCGTAAATCTGAGAGGGATGGCGTGGGATTGGCCCTCCATCTGGAAAGATCATCGCCCATGGTAGAGAGGCCGGAGCTTCACGCCCCCAAAGCTCACCATTGATAAAGTTGGCCACGCGGCCCAGCCCCAAACCGATTGGCACCGCAATGGTTACACGGTCTGCAAAAGCCAGAAAGTTGAGCTTGTGCCGCCATGTAAACAGCATCATGGCAATAATGACGCCAAGCGCGCCACCGTGGAAGGACATGCCCCCGTGCCATACTTCCAGCATGGCCAGAGGGTGCGTGATGTAATAGCCGGGTTGGTAAAACAGCACGTATCCCAGCCGGCCGCCCATTAGAATGCCAAGGGTTACCCAAGCCAGAAAGTCATCTGCCAGTTCTGGCGTGCCAGCACGCGGAGGAAGAT
Source organism: Acetobacter oryzoeni (assembly GCF_004014775.2). Classification (NCBI taxonomy): domain Bacteria; kingdom Pseudomonadati; phylum Pseudomonadota; class Alphaproteobacteria; order Acetobacterales; family Acetobacteraceae; genus Acetobacter; species Acetobacter oryzoeni. The sequence goes on along the minus strand of NZ_CP042808.1, from coordinate 2,325,928 downwards.
TAACCAATCGCCGCAGCAGCGTAATGCCCAGCACAATGCCGATGATGTAGGAGAGCGCATACCACCGTATGGCAAATGGCCCGACATGCACCAGCACCGGGTTAAACTGAGGAAACATCAGAACAGGAAGCATGATGGGTGATCCGGTATGGCTGGGTCAGAGATAGGGATTATCAGTGGCAAGATAATCTTGCACGTAGCGTTTAACGCCCTCTTCCAGCGGTGTGAACTGGGCAGTGTAACCAGCAGCCCGCAGGCGGGAAAGATCTGCCTGTGTGTAGGATTGATACTGCCCATGCAAGCTTTGGGGCATATCAATAAATTCTACCCGGCGTTCACAGCCAATGGCATCACACACGGCATGGGCCATATCCAGATAGGTGCGTGCGGTGCCTGTGCCGCAATTAAACAGGTCTGATACCTCCGGGTTATCATACAGCCAGAGCATAACGTTTACGACATCACCTACCCATATAAAGTCACGGGCTTGCATGCCATCTGCAATATCTGGCCTGTCAGACCGGAACAGACGTGCTGGCTGGCCGGATTTTACTTCATCATATTTTACTTTAACCACAGAGATCATCTTGCCTTTGTGGTATTCGTTTGGCCCGTAAACGTTAAAGAACTTTAACCCGGCCCATTGCGGTGGGCGAGGTGTGTGCTGATCAAGCGTGGTGGTAACGTGCTGATCAAACACGTGTTTGGACCAGCCGTACAAATTAAGCGGCCGCAATTGTGAAAGATTGCCCGGATCATCATTAAAAAGCTCTGGTCTGTCAGCCGCGCCATATGTGGCGGCAGAAGACGCATAAATAAACCGTGCACGGTTGCGTGTGCACCAGTCCCATAGTGTTTGTGAGAGCTCCACATTGGTGCGCCATACCAGATCACCATCTGTTGCGGTGGTTTCGCTGATAGCGCCCATATGGAAAATGGTGTCTATTTTTGGGGTTGTGGCCAAAAAGGCTTCCAGATTTTCTGGCGCAATCAGGCGCGTAGGCGCATGCTGAGACACATTGCGCCATTTGCCTTCCTGCCCAAGCCAATCAACAATTATTGTTTCCAGCCCTCTGGCAGCCAATGCAGCCTGTAGGCATGAGCCGATAAAACCGGCTCCCCCTGTAATTACTATCATGGCGGGGGAGTATAAAGGGCGGCATCGTGCACTCCAAGCTGTCAAATGCCTGATGTGCCCAGAAGTGGGGTTTCATCCCATAGTCAGGGCGAAACATATTGCCTACTATTCCTGCGTGATCGCAATTTAACAGGAAAGAGGCACATAGCATGAGCGAAGAAATTACAGTTGTTGCTCTTTTGAAGGCAAAGCCGGGCGCAGAGGAAAAAGTGGCACAGGCTATGGTGGCGTGCATCAAGCCATCTCGTGCAGAAAGCACCAACAGCCAGTATGTGCCCAACCGTGATCTGGATGATCCGCAGACATTTGTTTTTGTAGAGCGTTGGGCAAGCCGCAAGGCATTGCAGGATCATATGGAAACGCCGCATTTTAAAACACTAGCAGCAGAACTGAACACGCTGTTGGAAGCCCCCATTCAGCTTCATATCTTGCAGCCTCTACCCGGTGCCTGAGTGCACGTAGTGAAATCTGCATAAAAAAACGGCCCCACCTCAATGGGGCCGTTTTTTGTTTTGCGTAATTGGATGGCAGTAAATCGGCTATCGCAGCACAAACTGCTGAAAAACAACCACCAACCCGATACAGAATGTTAAAAACAGACTGTGCTTAAAGGTACGCGCCAGCACGGTACCTTCCTGCCCTTTGAGGGATGTTACAGATACGCCGGTGGTGATGTTCTGGGGCGAGATCATCTTACCCATCACGCCACCTGATGAGTTTGCTGAAGCAAACAGCACCGGGTCCAGTGAAAGCTGATGCGCTGCGGCCACCTGCAGGTTGCCAAAAAGGGCGTTGCCGGAGGTATCACTCCCCGTCAGGAACACGGCAATCCAGCCAAGGAAAACAGAAACCAGTGGGAAGACCATGCCCGCAGAAGAAACCGCATATCCCAAAGTATAGGTCATGCCGGAATAGTTCATCAAAAATGCCAGCCCGATTGTGAGTGCAACAGTTACCACAGCCAACCAGCCCTGTTTGAGCGTAGTGCGGGCGGCCGCGCCAAACTGCTGTAGTGTTGTACGGGTGAACAGGGCTGTTAGAATGGTGGCAACCAGAATAGCCGTGCCTGTGCCCAAGGGTTCAAACTTCCACACAGCGGCATAGGGTGTTTTATACAGAGAGATAAATACCGCATTATCCAGCCCCGGCCAATGAATGGGCAGTGCGCCAATTTTGGCGATATGCAGCGCATCCCACGCAATAACCACAGCAATAACCGTAATCCACGGAATCCACCCTTGCCAACGCGGAACGGGGGCAGTGCCTGTGTGCTGGTTGTGCAGATGGCTAAGATCAATAGCGTATTGTGGGTCGGATATCGGTTTCCAAAAGCGTAGGAAGCCAATGGTCGCCACAAGTGCCACGCTGGAAGAAAGCACGTTGCTCAGGCTGTAAAGCCCGGCGCCAGAAATAATCAGCAGCGTTAAGGCAAAGCTGCCACCGGCAACCAATAGTACGGGCCATGTCTGCCGGACGGAACGCCACCCGCCGTAAAGTGCCATAACGTAAAAGGGAATAAGCAGCGCAAACGGGGTAAGCTGCCGCCCAATGGTTGCCCCCAGCACATCTGCCGGTAGCCCTGTAATGGAGCCCAGAACGGTAACGGGAATACCCAAGCCACCAAATGCTACGGGTGCGGAGTTAAAGATCAGCACATAGGTCAGGGCATCCAATGCCGGAAAACCCAGCATGATCAGCAAAGCGCTGGTAATAGCTACGGGGGTGCCAAATCCGGCCACACCTTCTAGGGCAGCGCTAAAGCAGAAGCCCAGAACAACAAGCATGATGCGCCTGTCATTGGGGACGTGTTGGATAATCCAGTCTCGGAAAGCATCAAATCGCCCGTTCTGTACAGCCACGTTGAACAGAAAGAGTGCAGAAAGCGCGATCCACATAACTGGCAGAAGAGAAAACACAACACCATTGCTGATGCTGGCAACAGCCAATTTGGCAGGCAGCCCCCAAATTGTGGTGGCTACCAGCAACCCTACAATCAAGCCGCCCAGAGTGGCTTGCCATGCCGGACGACGCAGAATGCCCATAACAAAGAGTGTAACGATAATAGGTGAGGCCGCGAGCAGAAATGACAGCACAAGGTTGTGCCCTGCTGGAACAAGTGGCTGTATGAACATGGCAGTTCCTGAATAGGCGTTAATTCCCCTTCTTACGTGGGGGATAAAACAATCTTAAGGGAACGGTTGCGGCGCGATGCAAGAAAAAATGTCGTTATAACAATATGTTGTGATGAGGGAACTTTTAGAAAGGCAGCTAAACAGCCATCTTTCATGAAAATGACATATTGGTAATGGATGTGGAGAAGCCCCGTAATCCGTGCTTTTTGTCGCAAGTTTATGGGACAAGCCTTATTGGCAAAAGTTCATGCGGAAGGGGACGGCAGGTGTCTTTTCGGATTCAGCAACGGCAAACGGTATGTGCCGCGTTACTGCTGGGGTTGGCGGGGTGCGCTACGCCTGCTGTCAGATCCGGTGGATATGCATCCTCTCAAGCGTATTATCAGGCTGCATATGAAAGGTCAGAAGCCAACCCGGCGGCCTATAGGCCTGTAGGCCCGGCAGAAGATCCGTGGGGACCATATATCAGGGAAGCGGCGCAGCGTTTTTCCATACCGGAAAGCTGGATACGTGCCGTGATGCAGCAGGAATCGGGTGGGCATCAGTATCTGGATGGTCAGCTTACAACGTCATCCGCCGGTGCAATGGGGCTGATGCAGCTTATGCCCGCTACCTATGCGGATATGCAAAGCCAGTTCAATCTGGGGGGAGATCCGTATAACCCACATGATAATATCATGGCGGGGGCAGGGTATATCCGCCAGATGTATGATCATTATGGTGCGCCCGGGTTTTTGGCAGCTTATAATGCTGGCCCACAACGCGTAGATGACTATTTAACATCTGGGCGGCCTTTGCCGGATGAAACGGTGAATTACGTTGCATCCATTACGCCCCATTTGGGTACAGCAACCGCACCAGCTGGCAGTTTTGCCCCAGCACCTTCCCCTGTAATGGTAGCCAGTGCTGGTTCATCCATAGCGGCAGCTCCTGTGGCAGAATATGCACGGGCAGATCTTTCGCGCACGGCCGATGGCTGTTTGCGTGACCCGGATGCAGCATATGATCCCTCAACCCCTTGCTTGATGGATAGAGATACGCCTCATCCAGACCCGCAACCGGTTGAAGAAGCTGCTCCTGTAGAAGTTGCACAGGCGCAACCGGCTGGTGTTTCAGATCAGGCGGTAACAGCTACGCCGCTTGCTGTAGTGCCTGCTGGGGCTGGTAGTGCCCCGGTGCAAGCTGCAGCGTATAATATACCTTCAGAACAAAGAGGATATGCGCGTTCCAGCCCGGCGCATGTTCTCACGCTGCCTTCATCATCTTTGTCAGCAAGATCATCTGGAGCGGTGCAGGTAGGGGCCTTTGCATCTTATGCCGAGGCACAGCACACGCTGGAATCTGTAAACCGTCTGCTAACAGCGCATGCCTTATCTGTGCGTCCTACTGTTACACAGGCTTCTGTAGCAGGGCGGTCTTATTATCGGGCGCAGTTTATTACAGCTCAGAATACCGGTCCGGCTGATGTTTGTCAGGTGCTGCGGGCACGTGCGCTCCCCTGTATTCAGGTGCGTGGAGGGTAAGAGGAGAAAGTCTTTTCCCTTTTGAGCCAATTACCTGTAAAGCCTCTGCGTCTTCCAGAAAAACAAAGTGGAACAATAAATGGAAAACGCAGCAATGCCTGAGAAGGGAGCAGATAGTACTGTTCCCATAAAGGTTGTGGTTGTTGGTGTTCTGGCTGCAACGGCAGGCCTGATGTCCGGGTTGGATATTGGCGTTATTTCCGGGGCGCTAGATTTTCTGGCGCGGGATTTCAACGCATCTACTCTGGCGCAGGAATGGATTGTCAGCGCCATGATGGCGGGCGCGGCCGTAGGGGCTGTAGGCGCAGGGTGGATTACCCGGCATACCGGGCGCAAATGGTCTTTAGTTTTTGGGGGCGGCGTTTTTATTGCCGGCTCCTTACTGTGTGCTCTGGCATGGTCTGTGCCTGTGCTTATAGCTGGGCGCGTGCTGATGGGGTTGGCCATTGGCGTGGCAGCTTTTGCCGCTCCCCTTTATCTTTCCGAGGTATCAGACCAATCTAGCCGTGGCGCCATGATTTCCACCTATCAGCTTATGATTACGATAGGTATTTTTCTGGCGTTTTTAAGCGATACGTTTTTTAGCTACCACGGGCAGTGGCGGTGGATGTTTGGCATTATTGCCATTCCCGGCATTGTTTACGTTATTGGGGTTTTGTTTCTACCCTATAGCCCGCGCTGGCTTATGATGCGTGGCCGGAGGGCAGAAGCGCTGGAAGTGCTGACAAGCCTGCGCGCAACCCCGCAGGAAGCACGGGCCGAAATAAAGGCCATTCATAACCAGTTGCAGGCACGCCAGAATGGCTGGAGCTTATTGCGCGCAAACGGCAATTTTCGCCGTTCGGTTGGCTTGGGCATGTTGTTGCAAGTTATGCAGCAATTCGCGGGCATTAATGTGGTGATGTATTATGCCCCACGTATTTTTCAGCTTGCAGGCTTTGTAGGGACTGCACAGATGTGGTGCACCGCCATGATCGGGCTGGTAAATGTGATGGCAACATTTCTGGCCATCAGCCTGGTTGATAAGTGGGGGCGCAGGCCTGTGCTGTATTGTGGCTTTGCCATTATGGTGCTGAGCATGGCGAGCCTCTCCTTACTGCTCCACGGCAGCATGGTGGACCAGGCATCCCGCATGGCATGTGTGTTTATGGTCATGGTTTTTATTGTGGCTCATGCCATGTCTGCCGGGCCGATTGTGTGGGTGCTGTGTTCGGAAATTCAGCCAATGCAGGGCAGGGATCTGGGCATTATGCTTTCCACCCTGACAAACTGGATTGCCAACATGATTGTTGGTGCTTCTTTTTTAAGCGTGCTGGCATGGTTGGGTGGTTCTGCCACTTTTGGAATGATTGCCGCATTGAATGCCTGCTTTTTAGGGCTGACATATTTGTTTGTGCCAGAAACCAAGGGTATCAGCTTGGAGCAGATTGAGCGGAATCTGATGTCTGGCAAAAAATTACGGGATATCGGAATTTCTTGAGCAAAGCATAAGAATGGGCGCAGACAAAATGCGTCCATTCTGAATGTGCAAAAAATACAAAACCACATGCAAAATCTTGCAAGGAAGGTATTTTAAATTTTCTTGGAAAAAACTTGGCGCACCCGAAAGGACTCGAACCTCTAACCCCCAGATTCGTAGTCTGGTGCTCTATCCAGTTGAGCTACGGGTGCGCCGTGAGCGGGTATTTAGCCGAGCACGGTGGGGTCGGCAACCCCTAAAATGCAAAAAAGTGAAATTTTTTGTCAGTCATTGCCCAGAAAGTTTTTCCAACCGCGGTTTTCTGGGCGATGGAGCGTAACATGGGCTCGACATTCGGGGGTTCCGTATACGCCTTCAAACGTATCTCCAGCCGGATGTGCTTCAAACACCATGGGAAGCGGCTGGTTTTTGGCGTCCTTTAAAACAAGTTGCGCATGATAATGCTGCTTACTCTTATCAGGCGTACCGCGTAGGATCAGCGTGCCCATTTCAGGCACAAAGATCATGCGTTTGGGTTCGATCTGCATGAGTGATGTGCCGTTAACGGGGCAATTTTCGCCTTTGTCTTGCACAAGGGTGCCAATCCATTCCCCGTATGGGTCATCTGCGGCAGAGGCCGGTTGCGTGGCGGCTTGGGCGGATGTGCAAAAAAAGCCAAGGCTGCCTAACGCCAGTGCGCCATATTTCAGCCAACAGGAAAAACGTGTGTGCTTCATGCAAAAACTCCTGATTTCGTTGGCAATCTGTACCTTGTGTATGGCACAGGCAAGGCGGGTATCAGGCGGAATAGGTGTGCACCTTTCTGGTTTTTAGGGTGACGCCATGACTGCATGGCTTTATATCCGCCTGTAAGAGAGCCCGTGTAGCCCCATATGTGGCCGCACATCCTTAGGAAAAGCCAGTTCTGGCACTGAAATCAGAAAGACCTGCAGTTCATGTCTGTTGATGCCACCCCGCCTGTTTCGCCTTCCAAGCTGGATGAATCCTTGCACCATGACCGTATTCTGATTCTGGATTTCGGAAGTCAGGTTACGCAGCTTATTGCCCGCCGTGTGCGCGAAAGTGGTGTGTATTGTGAAATCTGGCCGTTTACGGCAGATGCTGAACGGATTCGTCAGTTTTCACCCCGTGGTATTATTCTTTCTGGTGGCCCTGCCAGCGTAAACAACCCAGATGCCCCGCGTGTGCCGGATGTGGTGTTTGAAATGGCCGTGCCTGTGCTGGGCATCTGCTATGGTCAGCAGGCCATGTGCAAACAGCTGGGTGGGCAGGTTGAAAGCGGAGACCACCGTGAATTCGGCCGCGCCTTTGTTGATATTGTAGAAGATTGCGCGCTGTTCCGTGGTGCATGGGCACGTGGTGGCCGTGAACAGGTGTGGATGAGCCATGGTGACCGCGTGGTGGAACTTCCCCCCGGGTTCCGTACTGTTGCAGTGAGTGAAGGCGCACCGTTTGCTGTTATCGCAGACGAAGGCCGCCGCCTTTATGGTGTGCAGTTCCACCCGGAAGTGGTGCATACGCCGCATGGTGCAGCACTGCTTAAAAACTTTACCCATAATGTTGCAGGCTGCTCCGGCACATGGACGATGGCTGGTTTCCGTGAAATGGAAATTGCCCGGATTCGTGAGCAGGTGGGTGATGGCAAGGTTATCTGCGGTCTTTCCGGTGGTGTGGATTCTTCCGTGGCTGCGGTGCTGATCCATGAAGCTATTGGCGATCAGCTAACTTGTATTTTTGTTGATCACGGCATGCTGCGCGCTGGCGAAGCTGATGATGTGATCAAGACATTCCGCGGCCAGTTTAACATCCAGCTTGTGCATCGCGATGCTTCAGACATTTTCCTGAAGGAATTGGAAGGCGTTACAGACCCGGAAATCAAGCGGAAAACCATTGGCCGCTTGTTTGTGGAAGTGTTTGAAGAAGAAGCCACAAAGCTGGGCGGGGCGCAGTTCCTTGCGCAGGGCACGCTTTATCCAGATGTGATTGAGAGTGTCAGCTTTACCGGTGGTCCTTCCGTTACCATCAAGTCTCACCACAATGTGGGTGGCTTGCCAGAGCGGATGAACATGAAGCTGGTTGAGCCGCTGCGCGAACTCTTCAAGGATGAAGTGCGCGATCTGGGACGCGAACTGGGGATTCCCGAAATTATTGTCGGGCGTCATCCGTTCCCGGGGCCGGGGCTGGCTATTCGTATTCCGGGCAATATCACGCGGGAAAAACTGGATCTGCTTCGTAAGGTGGATTCCGTGTTTCTGGAAGAAATCCGGGCTGCCGGACTGTATGATGCAATTTGGCAGGCCTTTGCAGTGCTGCTGCCAGTACGCACCGTTGGTGTGATGGGCGATGGCCGCACGTATGATCAGGCCTGCGCCCTGCGTGCCGTCACCAGTACAGATGGCATGACAGCCGATGTTTATCCGTTTGACATGGGCTTCCTCACCCGTGTTGCTGGGCGCATTGTGAACGAAGTGCGCGGGATCAACCGCGTAACGTATGACATTACGTCTAAGCCCCCGGGCACGATTGAGTGGGAATGAGTTTCCCGTCATAAAAAAGGCCGGGTGGCTGTAAAGCCCCCGGCCTTTTTTATTGGTTTGTGACCAAAGACCTTATTTGTTCAGCCAAGGTGCGATTGGCAGATTTTTTGCCCGCAGGAACTCGGGGTTGAACAGTTTGGATTCATAACGTGCGCCGCCATCGCAAAGAATGGTGACAATCCGATGCCCCGGGCCGAGTTTGCGTGCAGTACGGATTGCAGAGGCCACGTTAATGCCAGAAGACCCGCCAACGGAAAGGCCTTCTTCACCTAGCAGGCTATAAATAATTTCCAGCGCTTCTGGGTCAGGAATCCGCTCGGCATCATCAATAGGTGCGCCTTCCAGATTGCCTGTTACGCGGGATTGGCCAATACCTTCTGTAATGGAAGATCCAGAAACAGACAGATCATTGCTTTTCACCCAGCCATACAGCCCAGAGCCTTCTGGGTCTGCCAGCACAATACGGGGGGCTGTTACGCCATCGCGCTTGGCAGCATCATGCAGCCCCAAGGCCACGCCAGCTAACGTGCCGCCTGTGCCGCAGGCGCAGGTAAAGGCATCTACCTTACCGCCCATCTGCTGCCAGATTTCTGGTGCCGTGGTGGCGCGGTGGCCTTCACGGTTGGCAACGTTATCGAACTGATTAGCCCATACCCATCCGTTTTCTTCGGAGAGGCGGCGTGAAACGTGCACGTAATTGCCCGGATCACGGTAGGGTTTGGCTGGCACAAGGCGGAGATCTGCCCCGATCATGCGCAGAAAGCCGATTTTTTCCTGGCTCTGGGTTTCGGGCATGACAATAACGCATTTATATCCACGCGCATTGGCAACCAGTGTGAGCCCAATACCGGTGTTCCCGGCGGTGCCTTCAACAATTGTGCCACCGGGTTTAAGCACGCCACGGCGTTCTGCATCTTCAATAATGGCCAGCGCCGCACGATCCTTGACAGAACCGCCCGGATTCATGAATTCGGCCTTGCCGTAAATATCACACCCTGTGGCTTCAGACGCTTTGCGCAGGCGTACCAGAGGGGTTCCGCCCACCGCGCCCGGCATGTCGGCAGAAAGCGTGGTCCAGCCGGGGTGAGGGGTGGAAACGGCGTTTTCAGTCATTTGGTTACACCTTATGCTGTCACGTTATAATGCGTTGGTCAGACTATCATGCTCCATCTGAAAATTCTGCCCCAAGGGCAAACAGATGAAAGATAGCGGCTTATGCCGCTTTTTACTGACCAGCTGTTGGTTCCTGTTCTGCGTCGTAAAGCACTTCGAGAATAGCTACCCACGGATAGCGTGAGTCGTAGCTCTGGCCATCGGGGGAGGCGAGGCGCCCTTGGGTATCTGTTGGTACATGGGTCAGGGCAACGGCATCATCAATATTGCCACCGATAATGCTGATTTGTCGGCCAAAAGGCTGTCCATTCTGGCCAACAGCAACAACAAAGCCGCAATGCGCAGGAAACCCATAAGAGGTGGGCAGGCTGGAGAATCGGATTGTGTCTTTGCTGCGGCCACGTGCTACACAGATGAGGTCACCCGGTTTGGGGGTGTAATTTGCCGGATCCTGCGCCCGCAGAATGGGAGACTGCCCAGAAGCTGCAGCGTTGATATAAGTGGAATGGTTGGGAGAATAGGGAAAGCGGCTGTTAGCCCCTGCTACGCGCATAACGTAGGAAATAAAGGCAGCGGACCACGCATAAGATCCATCATGCACAAAGTCGGTCAACCGTCCGTTGGCATCGTGTTTGCCGGTCCATGATGTTTCTGTCATGTCCGGGTCCATACCAATCCACCAGTATTCCCCTACGCGTTCCCACAGACCGGGGGCGCGTTCTGGCTTTACAGAGGCCACTTGCGGTTCTGGGCGCTGTTCCGGGTCATCATCATTTACCGGGCTGCCAAACAGGCGCCATTCACGCATGGCAATGCCCACAACATCCTGCCGGTTAAAAGGTTCAAAATTGCGGGTGGCAAAATCTGGCACATGGCCACCATAGCCGTAGCCACCACTGGCTGTGTTCCACGTATTCGTGCTGGAAGCACTAGGGGTGGGGCGTGCACCTGGCTGTGGTTGCTGTGTGGCGCATGCTGCTAGACACAAAGGGGCCAGCAGGGCAACGGTAAGCTTGCGTGACAATCTCGTCTCCATACCAGAACAACTCTCCGGTAGATCCGGAGCGCGAGACAACCATTGGTCGGAAGTCTGAATGCTATAGCAATAAGCGTCTGTTGTTCTGGGTGGAAGAGGGTTTGTGTTTTTGTGCCGCGCCTGTTTCTTTTCTGTATCTGTGTTATCCGGCGTCAGGAACAGTAACATCAGCCGTGCGGGCATTCACGCAGCGGATAGCATCTGCTGGTTTAAGCGCTACCACCAAGCCTCTGCCGCCGCCGTTAATGTAAAGCGTATCCAGTTTGAGAACGCTTTCGTCTAACACCACCGGTACTTGCGTGCGTGCGCCAAAGGGGCTGATACCCCCTACCTTAAAACCGGTCAGGGCTTCGGCTTTTTCAGCTCCCAGCATACGTGCATTGCGACCACCAAACAGGGCAGCCACCTTTTTTAGGTCCATTTTTTTATGAACAGGAATAGCTACACAAACAATCTGCTTTTTATCGATTTCAACCATCAGGGTTTTGAAAACCTTGTTTTGGTCGATACCAATGCCAGCAGCAGCATGCAGGCCAATTTTTCCAGGGTCAGACACATAGTCATAATCCTGAAGGGTAAAGGCAATGCCGTGAGCAGTCAGAAACTGCGTTGTGGGTGTTTCAATGGTTTCTGACATGGTAACCCTTTCTGGAAAATCCATGAAGTATTGTGCCTTTTGCAAGGCCTGCACATGGTTTCGCTTATTCAATAGTTACTCTTAGCGTCAAGTCATGAAGGCTGCATACCGCCATGCAGCATGGCGGTATGCAGGATGACTTTTACTTATGGTCAGGGAAAAGGGTGATGAGACCGTTTTCTGTGGCTGGGCAGCAGCCTTTTTCTGTAATGAGCCCGGTTACAAGTCTGGAAGGTGTGACATCAAAAGCAGGGTTGGCTGCTGGGCTATGATCTGGGGTGATCTGTACAGAGCCTATTTTTCCGTCTGACATACGCCCCTGTACGTGAGTCACTTCAGATGCTGCACGTTCTTCAATAGGAATATCACGGATGCCATCGGCAATACGCCAATCTATGGTTGTAGAAGGTAATGCAACCCAGAATGGTATTTTGTTGTCCTGTGCAGCCAGAGCTTTCAGATAAGTGCCTATTTTGTTTGCAACGTCCCCATTGCGGGTTACACGGTCTGTTCCAACAATAACAATATCAACCTGACCATGCTGCATTATATGGCCACCGGCATTGTCTGTAATAACAGTATGCGGAACGCCGTGGCTTCCAAGTTCCCATGCGGTAAGGGCGGCTCCCTGATTACGAGGGCGTGTTTCATCTACCCATACATGCACGTTCAGGCCCAGATCATGCGCCATGTAAATGGGGGCCAAGGCGGTGCCCCAATCTACTGTGGCAATCCATCCGGCATTGCAGTGGGTGAGAATGTTCAGGCGCTGCCCTTTTTCTTTTTTGCCGGCAATATCCTGCAAAAGTTTAAGACCATGCCTGCCAATAGCTTCATTTTGGGCCGCGTCTTCATCACAGATATGCTGGGCTTCAGTATAAGCAGCGGATACTCGGTTTTCTGGCGGAATGGGCCGGAGAGCATTTAGCATTCTTTCAAGAGCCCAGCGCAGATTTATGGCAGTAGGGCGCGTTGCCGCAAGCATAGCTGCATTTTGTTCAAGGCTGGTATCACTGCTGTCTGTGCGTAATGCCAGTGCCAGACCATAAGCGGCAACAGCACCAATAAGTGGAGCGCCACGTACCTGCATACTGGTAATGGCGTGGGCTACATCCTGAACGGTGGTAAGCCGCAGGATATCTAGTGAAAAGGGAAGGCGTGTTTGATCGAAAATATGAATAGACCATAGGTCTTTTTCATCAACCCATACACTGCGGAAAGAGGTGCCGTTGATTTTCATGAAGTATGTTCCGTGAGAAGGAGAGGTCTGCATTTAAGATATAAGGATGATTGCCTGTTTTGAGCAATATGCCACAAGCACATGAATTTTTGAGAACGTATTTAGAACATTTTTAAGGTAAATAGATCAGAAGAATGAAATATATCTTTAAATGTGAAAGTATTTTTTTGCATTTTCTATAGCATTTGTTATGTAGAATGAAAATCTAAGGCTATACCAGTTCTTATAGGTATGTGCTTCAGTTAAAGAAGTTTTGAAGTTTAAAAATGTTGTTTGTATATCTCCTTATTTTTAAAGGGAGATGAAAAGGAGTTGGAATGAGTGAGACAAGAGCCCGCCGAAAACCTGCTGCGGGTAAGACGGTTTCCAAGCGCAAGGTTGCTACTGCAGCACCTAAAAAGCGCGCGCCTCGTGCAAAAGTTGTCGAAGTAGAAGAGCTTTTTGATTTCGAAGCAGAGCCAGAAGCTCCTAAGCCGCGTCGTGCTTATGTGCGTAAGGCTGCTCCCCGCAAAGTAGCAGAAGAAAAACCGGTCGCACCCAAAACAACAGCACGTAAGAAAGCTGTAGCTGCCAAAGCTGAAAGTAAGGTTGCTCCCAAGACAACGCGGCGCACTAAAGCCAAAGCGGAAGATGTGGTTGAAAAGCCAGTGCGTGCCACCAAAACAACGCGGGCTGCCAAAGCCCCGGTTGCCACTGCAGCGCGTAAAACTGCAAAGCCAGCCAAGGTGGAAGCCGCAAAGTCTGTACGCGCCACGCGCACTGCCAAGGCCCCTGCTGCCAGTAAGGCTGCAAAACCAGCAACTTCAACACGTAGCGCTGCAGCTGCTACAACCCGTAAGCGGGCTGTGCGTGAAGTAGAACCCGCAGCTAAAAAGAAACTTTCAGCTGTAGAAAAGCTGCGTATTGTCCAGGAAGAACGTCGTCGTAAGCGCTACGAACGTTTGGCGGCAGCTGCAGAGGCTGAAAAAGTAGCAGTAAAGGCACCTGCTGCGCGTAAGACAAAAGCAAAAACCAGCCGTCGCACGCGTGCGTCCTAAATGTCATAACCTTTTATCTGGTTTAGACATTTAGCTGTAAAATAATGCTGTTTTAAAAAGGGTTCATTTCTGTGGAAACGGAATGAACCCTTTTTAAATGTAATATGTTACTGAGAGGAAATTTTACATTTTACGGGTAATTTCCTTTTCAGGGGAAAAACGTTCTGAATCTATATTTAAGTATATATAGTTTTCTGGCTACTTTCCCATTCTTGTCTGTTAGATTTCTCTAAGACTACCGTGCTAAAATAGAGGGCTCTTTTTAAGTTATCGCGCACTTAAAGTTACCGCTCAGTAGGTAGCAGTTGCTTGCAAATTCTGCCGTATGATCGGGATCTGGTTCAAGCGCATCTTCTACCATTATACGGCGTAAGCGTAGGATAACGGCATCTGCAGAATTATTGTCCGGCACGTAATCTGATAGCTTTGCCAGCCACGCACTTATGCCATTCTGTTCTGTCAGCATGAGTGGATGACGCTTATTAAGAGGGAGCCCTTCTTGTAATAACAGAGATGCCATAGAGGCATTTGCGATATGATACAGAAAACCATCAGCTTCCTTGGCATGAGTGGCTGCCAAGGAAGGTATGCGTGTCAGGCGGATTTCACTTGGTAAAAAGCGTGTGCGCAGCGGTGGAAGAAGAGGAAGAGAGAATAAGTCTGTTTGTATTTCTTTTGTGTTGATTGGTCGTTTCTGTTGAGTGCGCTGTTGTCTAGGACTGCGTGGTAGTTGCTTTTCTTGCGATGCAGGCAGCAATAATTCTGGCAGCATGTCCTGTAAGGAAGAAGGGCGATGGTTACCCATTATGCACCTTGGTGCGGAATCTCTTTTGCGGGATGTATTACCGACTGTTGAGATGCACAGTTTGCGCATAGTCCTTCTACTTCTACCGAGGTGCTCTGAATAACAAAATTCTTGTTTTTGCAAATGTGTTTCAGGGTTTCCAAAACAGTTGTATCCGCAATTTCCGTGACAGTTTTGCAGTTACGGCAAATGAGAAACTGCGCAGTATGCAGGCAAGCTTCTGAGTGCTCGTGCGTATGGGAACAATGGCGCAGATTGGTGCAGGGAATAAAAGCGGAAAGGCGTTCAATGCGGTGGATCAGGCCGTGTTCAAGCAGAAAATCCAGAGCGCGATATACGGTGGGGGGTGCAGGACGCCGTTCTGCTGTTTTTAGTTCTTCCAGTAAGTCATATGCGCCTACCGGGTGTGCATGCATAAGGATAAGCCCAAGCACGTCGCGTCTTTGCGCTGTCATACGGGCGCCTTGCTGGGCGCATAAGGCAGTCGCTTTATTAAGCTGATGCTCAATATGCGCGGGAAAGGTATGAGGTGTTGCTGTGGAAGAAGACGTAGGGTGGGGCATGTTCATCATCCGTTCTCTGTATTTCTTAGCGTAACTGATCTGAGAGGTGAAGGCCAAATTTGCGCGTGTGGGGTGGTGACGCGCAGCTGATAAAATGTAATAATATTACATTGCATTTAGGCATGGCAGGATAATGGGTATGGAATTGAGGAAAACAAAAGGCACTTCACGCCGGATGTTGTTTGGTATGGTGGCTGTGCTTGGTTTTGCAACCATGGGCACAGGTTGTGCGGCTGCACGCCCTTTGTCTGTTGTGGCGGCAGAAAACACATGGGGGGATCTGGCTGCGCAAATTGCTGAGCCAGACATGCACGTTACATCCATACTTGTATCACCAGCTGTCGATCCGCATTTATACGCTCCTACACCGGATGATGCGCGTCGTGTTGCAGATGCCACATTGGTTGTGGCCAATGGCGCGGGATACGATGCATGGATGGATCATTTAGTGCAGGCTTCGGCTTTGCCACAGGCGCGGTATGTGCGTGCAGATACATGGCCCGGTTGGCACGAGGGCGGAAATGCCCATTTATGGTATGATCTCAACGCTGTGGCAGATTTTGCGCAAAGATTTGAAAAAGCGTGCGAACAGGCAGATCCAGCACATGCAACAGCATATGCTGCGCGCGGGCATAAGTTGCAGGCTGATATTGCCCGAGTGCAGGCGCAGGCCGCTGCATTGCGCCCACACGTGCAAGGTATGGCTGTGGCAGCAACAGAACCGCTGTTTACCCCGTTGGCTAATTATCTCGGTTTGGACATGAAGGAAAATGCTTTCCAGATTGCCATCATGAATGATGTTGAACCACCACCTGTTGCGGTTGCCACGTTTGAACAGGATCTTAAGCAAAAAAAGTTGCGGCTCCTTGCCTATAATGTGCAGGTAGAAGAGCCAGCCAGCAAACAGCTGATTGCTCTGGCACATAACGCAGGTATACCCATTCTGCCGTTGGCGGAAATTATGCCGCAGGATACGCATTGGCAGATATGGATCGGCTCAACTCTTACGCAAGTAGCGCACCTGCTGGGTGTAACGCAGTAATGCCATCTTCTGCTGTGCAAGTGGCTGGCGTAACTCTGTTGCGCCAGAAAAAAGCAGTTCTGGACAATATCAGTTTTACAGTTCCTGCAGGCAGTTTTGTGGCTGTTCTGGGTGGAAACGGGGCTGGAAAAACAACCCTGTTTAGAACTCTTTTGGGGCTAGAAAAGCCTTCGGCTGGCCAGATATGGATAGAAGGCCAGTTAGTGCAAAAAGGCCGTATGCCCATAGGGTATATGCCACAGGTGCGCGCCATGGTGG
Source organism: Acetobacter oryzoeni (assembly GCF_004014775.2). Classification (NCBI taxonomy): domain Bacteria; kingdom Pseudomonadati; phylum Pseudomonadota; class Alphaproteobacteria; order Acetobacterales; family Acetobacteraceae; genus Acetobacter; species Acetobacter oryzoeni. The sequence continues at coordinate 2,309,387 of NZ_CP042808.1, read as the reverse complement.
CCGCACAACTTAGCGGCTGGAGCACAGTTGCCGCAGCGCAGCAGGGATGGAAATGGGGCCTGCCATTTTACGGCAAACAGGCCAGAGCAGATATTGATGCAGCTTTGGCCGCAGTAGATGCGCAGGCGCTGGCGCAGCGGCCAGTTGGCTCTCTTTCTGGGGGAGAAAGGCAGCGGCTGATGCTGGCGCAGGCATTGTTGGATACCCCGCATATTTTGCTGCTTGATGAGCCTTTAGCCAGCCTAGACCCCACCCGTATGCGTGAAACAGCAGAGCGCATTCATACATTGGCGCGCGATAGAAATATGACGGTGCTGATGTCTACCCATGATATCAATCCGCTTATGGGGTTGATGGACCATGTTCTTTACATGGCACATGGCAAGGCGGTGCTGGGGCGTGTGGAAGATGTGATGACAAGCCAAACGCTTAGCGCGCTTTACGGGGCGCCGGTTGAGGTGATTAAGGCGGGAAATAGATTATTTGTTGTGGCAGAAGGCGGTGGGGCATCACTCCAGTCCTGTATGTGCGTGGGGCATGGTGCTTGATGCTTGAGTATGAATTTATGCGCACTGCCTTTCTGGCAGCGTTTTTGGCAGCTTTGGTGTGTGGGCCTGTAGGCTGGTTTCTTGTTTTGCGTGGGCAAAGCTTCGCAAGCCATGCGCTTTCACATGTGGGATTTGCAGGGGCTGCTGCAGCTCTTCTGTTGGGGCAGCCCGCTTTGCTTGGGCTTGGGCTTGGCGCTGTTGGGGGCGGTGTTGCCATAGGGCTGGCGGGAGACAGGCTTGTAGGCCGGGATGTAACAATCGGGCTGGTGCTTTCTGTTGCCATGGGTTTTGGGGCATTGTGCCTGCATTTTCTAACCCACTCTGCCAGCTCGGCTACCGCACTGCTTTTTGGCGATATTCTGGGTATTGGGCCTTCTATGCTGGGTTGGCTGGGTGCTCTTTCGGTAACCTGTTTGATGGCTTTGGCGTTTGTTGCAAGGCCGCTTCTTTTTGCGTCACTCCAGCCAGAACAAGCTGAGGCACGGGGCGTTAATATGCGCCTGCTTGATATTCTTTTTCTTATGATTGTTGCTGTAGCTACAGCGCAATGCGCCCAGATTACGGGTGTCTTGCTGGTGTTTACGCTTATGATCGCGCCTGCTGCAGCAAGTTTGCGGATGGGCTTTTCGCCGTTGTTGGGAATGGGCGTTGCAACGTTACTTGCGTTGCTGGAGGCTTGGCTGGGTTTGGTGTTAGCTTGGTACACCAATTGCCCTACAGCATTCTGGATTGCTGCACTGGGTGGCAGTGTGTTTATAGCCGCGAGCCTGTTTTGCCGTGTGCGGGGCAGCTAAAAAATTGCGGCTCAGTCTTTTACTGAGGTAAGGACCAATCTAACCAAGACCATAAAGCTACGGCTATTAAAAGCGCAACATGTATGATGATGAGGCCTTTAACCGTCAGAAAAGGGACGTAGTCATTATCCCCTTTTACCGGGTAATCGTCATGAAAATTCTGCGACATCATTCAACACCTTGGTTGTATGCCTAAAGCCCTTAGGGCTTTAGGGCCGGAACATGAGGTAAAGCGTGGTACATTCTGTTAAAATACACAAGCCCATGAGCCGTTGCATGGGTGCGTAACGCCTGCACAATACCAAACATCACGCTGTGTGTGCCAACCTCTACAATCTGGCTGATCTTGCAGTCAAACGAGGCTACGGCCTCTTCCAACACTGGTGCACCAGTTGCTAAGGTTGTCCAGTGCCCAGTGGCAAACCGTTCCTGCATGGAATTGGGGCTGGCAAAATGGTTGGAAAGATGCTGCTGGGTGGATGCCAGCACGTTTACACATAATGCGCTACCTTCATGAAAAGCCTGTCGGGCACGGCTTCCACGGTTCAGGCAGACCAGCAGCGTAGGTGGGGTATCTGTTACGGAACACACGGCTGATGCGGTAAAACCAACGGGGTTTTCCAGCGTTCCTGTTGTAACAATGTTCACAGCTGCGCCAAGTCGGGCCATGGCATCGCGGTAGGCGCTGGTCTCCGGAGCCAACATCTGCTCTCCTTAAATCAATCAAAAACGGTCTGTGCGTGTTTGTGCATGAAATAAAGAGGAAAGCAATGAGAGAGCAAACTCTTTCCGACGTATCTGGCGTAAGAATGCAGCAGGAAGGGCATTTGGGGCGTATTATTCTAGACCGCCCCAAACGTTTGAATGCTGTGGATATCAGCATGGCCAGCGGCATAAGAGATGCTTTGCAGGCATGGCGGAATGATCCGTCCATCCACACTATTCTGCTGGAAAGCAGCAGTGCGCGCGCTTTTTGCGCTGGAGGAGATTTACGCGCCATTCATGATTGCTTGAAGGCACACGGAGCATTGGCTGCATATGAGCTGATGAAGCGTGTCTATAACGTCATGCTGTTGCTGGCAGATTATCAAAAACCCATCGTTTCCTTTCTGGATGGCGTGGCCATGGGAGGGGGTATCGGCTTGGGTGGACATGTGCGGTATCGGGTGGTTACGGAAAGATCCGTGCTGGCTATGCCTGAAACGGCTATAGGTCTGGCCCCAGATGCTGGCGGTAGCTGGTTACTGGCGCGTGCACCTGGTTTTTCTGGGTTGCGGCGAGCTGTAACCGGTGGCCGCATGAATGGCGCAGAGGCCGTAGCCATGGGGTTTGCAGATGTTCTCGTGTCATCGGACTCGCTTACAGATTTAAGAGAATCTCTGAGTATTGAGAGTGCGGAGCATGTATTTGCACGCCTGCATTCTCGGCCAGAAAGTTTGGACGTGCAAAATCTAGATGCGTGTTACGATGCACCAGATATTTTGCAGGTTATTGAAAAACTGAAAGCGGAAGGGTCAGAAGAGGCGCAGGAAGATCTGGAATCTCTATCTCGTGCCTGTCCGTTTTCTGTGCAGGTGGCATGGTGTGGGTGGCACCGGGCACGTGCAGCTTCCTCGTTACATGCCGCTTTCGCACTTGAGGAAAATATGGTGCGCCATATGGTGGCCCGGCCTGATTTTGTAGAGGGTATTCGGGCACGCTTGATTGATAAAGATAACAAGCCTGTGTGGGTACCTTCAACTTTGGCGGACGTGCATGAGCGCGAAGCGCAGAATTGCTTTGATAACTAACTCAAACATATTGCCCCGGAGCATTTTGTGCTGCGGGGCAACATATTTTGGGGATATTTACGCAGATGCGGTTCGGAAAGATATGGAAGCCGGGGCCGGTTTGCCAATCGGCAGTACTGCATATCCGAATGCTTCTTCCAGTATTTCGGAAGCAGCCAGATAGATGGCGGAAAAACCGCAGAACAATCCTTCATATCCAGCAAACTGTGTAACAACTGGCATAGCCAGCATATCACCCGTGGCCAGTAAGGCGAATAGAACAGTCAGGCTCAGGAAAATAACCTGATGTGCCCGTGTGGCGCGTAGTGAGGCTATAAACATGATAAAAGTGAACAATCCCCACGCCAGCAGGTAACTACCTACAAGATTAGGGCTGCTGGCATCCACAATGCCAGTATGCGGCAAGCTAATAAGTGCCACGAATGAAAGCCAGAATGCACCGTAAGCCGTAAAAGCTGTCATGCCAAAAGTATTGCCGTTACCATACTCCAGCATCCCTGCCAGAATTTGGGCCACACCTCCAAATGTAAGCCCCATGGCCAAAATAGCAGACCCCATAGGCACCAGATCTGCATTATGTAAATTGAGAAGAACGGTTGTGAGCCCAAACCCCATTAAACCTAATGGAGCTGGGTTGGCTCTTCGGTATGTCACCGGAGGCGATGTTTCGGAGTATGCCATGCCAGATACTTCTTTTTATGAGTGATGACTTAAGCATTAAGCAACTGGCAGGGCAGAAGTTCTTTATAAATAGAAACAGGCTGATAAAATTAAATTCATCATTATGGCTTTTCTTTTAGGAAACTTTTTATTTCATTCCATAACAACACCACTAAGCCAGCGTAGAAACGGATGCATCTGCGCCAGCTTCATCTACAGAGCGATGGATGGGGCCGTATTTATCATAAAATCCTGGTATGGCGCGGATAATACCGGCAGCCTGCATAAGGCAGGATATGGTTCTATCCCGCATAAGAGAGGCACCTTCATGCTCTGTGGTTGTGGCATGAATAATGGCGGCAGCCTGTTCCAAAGCATCTGCAGTAGCTAATGGTGTATGACGTAACATGGCAAAGGCTTTTAAGGCATTTTCAAGAGCAGAGCGCGCCTGTGTGTTGAGTTTTACGTGTTCTGCATTCCAACGCAGGCGTAAAATGAGCCTTCCTAGGGAAAGTGTTGCAAAGGCTGCATCTGTATATCCCTGCCTGTCTATACCGGAAGGAATAAAGGAAAGACGCATCATCAACCGCGTAATTTTCTGAAGTTGAAGACCCTCCCATGCAATCCATTGCACCGGCTTGCGGCTATGGGAAAGAGCCAGTTGTTGCAGGCTACGCGTAAGGGAAGAAACTAACCGTGCAGCATCCAGCCGATGATCTGGCGGTAAAATAACCCGAAAAACCAGCACCAGAAGCACGCAGGCTGCCACCATGGTCATCCAGTTATTGGTAAGTGCCAGGTCATTATAAACAATAGGGTTGTTGATAGAGAGCAGCATGGTGAAAAACACCGCATATCCAAATGCACCAATGCTGTAGCGTGGGTGAAATTGTAGCCATACACCGGGCAGCAGAAACAGGCAGAGCGTCAGCCATAAAAGCGGGTAGCCATCTATGCGGGGTAAAAACAGGGAATGGCATAAAAATCCCATAGGCACGGCCAACATCGTCCCAGTTGCCATCATGGGGCTTGCTTTGCCGGCAGAGGGCGCCGTTGAAAGCAGGCTGGAGGCTGCCACCACATACAGGATCAGCATAGGGCCTGCGCTCCAGTGGAAAACATACCATAACATGCCAGCCAGAAGCGCAATAAACATGCCGCGCACACCATTACGCAAGGCAACTGGCCATTCCAGATATTGGCGCGTGTAAGAGGATTCACGATCGCGGCGCAAGCTCGTCAAATCGTACAGGGCCAGATCTATCTGTACCAGAATATCACGCGTATTATCTAGTGTTGCCAGCAAGCCGGGTGCCGGATTATTGCGTGAAAGTTGTTCCAGATTTTTCAGGCAATCATGCAGGCAGGTAGAAACTGGTGCGGGGTTTTCCAGCCAACCGGGTTGCTCTGTAAAATGCAGAATGTGCTCTAATGTTTCGGCAACATGCTGATGCACGGGGCATGATTGTGCATCCACCAAAGAGAGGTTTAACCAATAGGGATGATAGCTGACAATCAGCCCGGTTAAACGGTTGAGAGCCAGACGCAGGTTAGAAATACGGGCCTGCATATCTGGGTCATCTGCAGCAGCAAATTCTATGGCTGGTGTTAAACCGGCCATACCTGCCAGAAGGCGGCTGCGGCTATCATAAAGGGGTTGTGGCAGGCTGCGGAATGCTGTGCCTGTGGTTGCGGTATCTGTGGTTTCAGATGGGTTGTTTTCTTCTGCCGCATGTTCTTCCGGTGTGGCGGAAAGACCTTCCTGTGCATGAAAGTTTTTTGCATGGAGAATGGTATCCCGAAAAGCGTTTCCCAGCTTTTCCATCACCGCGCTGGGTTTGCGCGGGCTTGTCACCATAAATACGCAGGCTGTTACCACCACGCCTGTTACCACGGCAGATAAGCGCCCCATTGCAGAAAGAAAGATATTGTCTGGGTCTGCAAAAGCGGGTGCAGCAATAATAACAATTGTATAACCGGTTAGCACGGCAGCATAGGCACGAAAGAAGCGCAGAAACGTGGCCACCATGCAGGCTATACCTACAAAAACAGAAAGCGCTGCAAAATACAGAACGGGAGACTGTACAAATACGGCCATAATGCCAACGCTAATAACAGCCCCAATAACTGTGCCGATAACACGCCATACGCTTTTTGAAACCATGGCCCCTACAGTTGGGTTTGCCACAATAAGAACAGTTGTGGCTGCACTGAGGGGGGAATGAAGCTGGAACATAAATGCCAGAAAAACGGCAATGCCAATGCACAAAAACACGCGGGCAGAATAACCTGCGGTAGCTTTAAAAGCATTCCATTGGGCTTCATCAGAAAAAAAGGCCGGTAAGCAGCGGGATAATAGAGTGTTAAGGGAAAAGAGCGTATGACTGCTGTGCTCAGATCTAGCGTTCATGATGCGTTTCCAGCATGCAGGACAGATCATGAATTAAGCTACGTACCTGATCTTCTGTAAGGTTCTGGCGAACGTTCTGCTCAAGTTGCGCTGCAATGGTATGGAACAGCGTGCATCTTTCCTGCCCAGCAGAAGTAAGCACAAGTTTTTTGGCACGCCGGTCCCGCGTATCCTGCAGGCGAGTAATCAGCTTTTGTTTTTCTAGCAAATCAAGAATACGCACCAGTGCCGAGCAATCCACATTCATGGCGGCTGCAAGATCACTTTGCGTGGCGCCATCGGGCATCATCATCAAATAAGCCATCGGGCGCATGCTGGCCAATGTCATGCCATGCGGGCGTAAGGCCCGGTCCAGTTGCGTGCGCCAGACGGTGGCTAACCGCATAATGCGGAAGGTAAGCGCCATGTCTGAAAAACGCGTTTCATCCAGTGTGGGCAGAACGCGTGGGGAGGTCATGGAATCCTCATTAGTTAGCGAAAGAATATTTGACATATAAAGTATATTCATACGAATATAACATAGCTGTTTTGCGCGTCAATAATGGAAATAAGGCTGCAAAGCACAGGAACATTAGCGTGAAGCCTCAATCCTGTTTCAGATCAGCAGACTTTTAAAGTTGCAGGGCTAAAACTGCGGGTTGAAAGCAAAGGCCGCTTATGCGCATTGTGCGCGGGCTAATGGTGTCCTTTACGGGATGAAAAGGGAAGAACGGTGCAAGGCCGTCGCTGCCCCCGCAACTGTAAGTTACCCATGGTGTTCCGTATGGGCTTTCTGGCCCAATGTGCCACTGGCCTACGTACAGGCTGGGAAGGTAGGGAACGCTGTTTTATGTTCTGGCCTGTAAGGGAGAGCATATGTGGGTACAAGCCAGGAAACCTGCCATTGGTGCCTTATGCGTAAGCATATAGGCGGGCCTTAATTATTAAGTTCTGGCGTTGCTGCTGGCGGGGTGCCCGGCAGGCATAGATGCACCATAGGGTGCATTTCTTCTGTCATCTCTGGGCAGGGGCGCCGGGTATCTGCACCCCTTTTCAAGCAGCCGTTCTTTTAGAATGGTAGTTATTTCAGGGATACAGCATGGCCGAAGCGTCCGATTCTTCTCAAAAATCACCTCAGAATCGCCCTGTTTTGCATGTGTGTGTCACATGTCGGCGTGGTGGGCCTGCTATGGATCAGCCGCCGGGTGCCCAGTTGTATGCACGTTTGCAGACCTTGGTGCAGGAAGCAGAAGCTGCTGGGCAGGAAGCTCCGGTTCTGTTGCGTCAGGTGCAGTGTCTGGCTGCCTGTGATCGCGGATGCACTGCAGCCATTGCCATGCCAGAGCGTTGGACATGGTTATTAGGGCATCTGGGCGCTGAAAAAGCAGAAGATCTTCTGACGTATGCCCAACTCTATGCAAAATCCGCGCGGGGCACGGTCATGCCTTCGCGCCGTCCGGCATCTCTTTCCAATATGGTGCTGGGGCGTGTTCCCGCACAACTTTATGATGAACAGGAGCCTTCATGACACTCGCATCTCGCGTGCCTGTAACCATTATCACTGGTTTTTTAGGGGCAGGCAAAACAACCCTTTTGCGCAATCTTCTTCAGCGTGCAGCAGGGCACCGCATTGCCGTGGTGGTGAACGAATTTGGTTCTCTTGGCATTGATGGAGAAATTCTGCGCGGGTGCGGCGTGGAAGGCTGCAAGGAAGATGATATTGTCGAACTGACCAATGGCTGCCTGTGCTGCACGGTAGCAGATGATTTTCTGCCAACAATGGAAGCCCTGCTAGATCGGGCCGATCCGCCAGAACATGTGGTGATTGAAACATCAGGTCTGGCGCTGCCTAAACCATTGCTCAAGGCCTTTGGGTGGCCAACAGTGCGCAACCGCATGACTGTTGATGGGGTGATAACCGTAGTGGATGCACCAGCAGTAGCTGCTGGCCGTTTTGCAGATGACCCGGAAGCTATTGCCCAGCAGCGTGCAGCAGACCCATCCCTAGATCATGACAACCCTTTGGCAGAGGTTTTTGAAGATCAGATCAACGCTGCAGATCTTGTGGTGTTGAACAAGACAGACCTGCTTGATGCAGATGCACTCGCACGTGTTGAAGATGAAATCCGCCACACAGCACCGCGCCCTGTGCAGATTGTACGTGCCACGGAAGGCAAGGTAGATCCGGCCATATTGCTTGGTATCGGAGCTGCGGCAGAAGCTGATCTGGCCGCTCGTCCTTCCCATCATGATGCAGAAGATGGCGAACACGAACATGATGACTTCGAAAGTTTTGTGGTGCGTGTGCCTGAGCAACAGAGTGTGGAGCAGTTTTTAACGCTCTTGCAGGATACAGCACGCCGTTATGATGTGCTGCGCATGAAAGGTTTTGCCGCAGTGGCAGGTAAGGCCATGCGTTTGGCAGTGCAGGGTGTGGGAACGCGTTTTCGGCACGAATTTGATCGTCCTCTTGCTGCCAATGATGGACGAGAAGGCCGCATTGTCGTGATCGGGCAAAAGGGGCTGGAGGCTCCGGCCATAGCCAAGGCGCTTGGCGGTACATTGGTAACGGCCTGATTAAGGACGGAGTGGGCTTATGCATCTCTTGGTGCGGGAAAACCGGACGCTTGATGAACAGGAAGTGGCGGAAGATCTTAACCTTCCTTCAGCTGATCTGATTGTACTTTCTTTTACAGAAAGCGATCTTCTGGCCCTGCGCCATGCAGAAGCTCTCTTACGTGCACAAACTGAAGGAAGCGCGTTGCGTCCTACCTTGCAGGTTACAAGTCTTGCACGGTTACGCCACCCTATGTCGATTGATCTGTATATTGAAACTACATTGCAAAAAGCGCGCTGTGTTGTCGTGCGGTTGCTGGGTGGTTTGGATTACTGGCGCTATGGGGCAGAAGAGTTGGCGGCATGGAGCCGTGAAACAGGTGTGCCGCTAACTTTGCTACCTGGTGATATTTTGCAAAGCCATAGCTCTGATGCGCAGCAACAAGTAGGACATATAGGAGGAGATAGGCGGCTGGCAGAACTTTCCACCGTTTCTGCTGAACATTACGCGCGCTTAAATGGTTTTTTCCAGCAAGGTGGCCCAGATAACATCTGTGCGGCATTAGGGCTCATGTCTGCTCTTGCGGGTATGCAGGAAGATAAGGGAACACAACCCAAAGCATTGCCTGCATGGGGTGTCTATCGTTCTTATTCTCCTGCCATAGCTCAGGCGCAACTCCAGATAAAAGCGATCATACTCCTGTATCGCGCGCATTTGCTGGTAGGGGATGTGGCAGGCCCGGAATCTCTGGCAGAAGAACTGGCACAACGTGGCTGCGCTGTAGAGATTGTGTATGTTACCTCTTTAAAGGATCCATCCGTTTCTAAAGATGTAAGCCATTACCTACAATCTGCAAAACCTGATGTTGTTCTGGATGCAACGTGCTTTTCTGCACGAAACCAGAATGGTTTTTCACCATTGGATGTGGCTGATGCGCCTATTCTGCAACTTTTGCAGCCGGGATGTACACAGGCTTTGTGGGAAGAAAGCCCACGTGGTCTGGCGCGGGCAGATATGGCCATGCAAGTGGTCTTGCCAGAGTTGGATGGTACAATTGCAACTTTTCCAATTTCTTTCAGAAAGGATGCTGAGCCCGGGCAGCCTGCGTTCAGAGATCCTTATAAACCAGGTATAAAGTTGGTGGCAGGCCGTGCAATTGCATGGGCTAGATTGCGGAAAATTCCACAACCAGACAAGAAAATATCTATTATTCTGTCTGATTATCCAGGCGCGGGGCTAGAAAAATCTGGAGCGCATATAGCGCATGCTGTGGGATTGGATGGTTTTGCATCTACATCTTCCATTCTCACATTCTTGCATCATGCAGGCTATAATATAGGAGCAGAAGATGCTCCTGATGCAAAAGCCCTTGCTTCTGCTTTGATTGATAGCTGCTCCAAGCCTGTTCTTGATACAAAGCTCTATCGTCAGCTTTTGGCAGATTTAGATCCGGCTTTTGTGCAATCTGTTTGTGCAGCATGGGGTGACCCTGAACAGGATGCCAATGTAAAAGATGGTGTTTTTTGCCTGCGTTACATTCAGCTAGGGAATATTTCTCTGGCTGTGCAACCAGACAGAGGGGCGGTGGCTGATCGTAAAGCCCTGTATCATGATCCTGATACACCGCCATGCCATGCATATGTTGCGTTTTACTTGTGGTTGCAGCATGTGAAAAAGCTCGATGCCATGGTGCATTTAGGTACGCATGGCACACTGGAATGGTTGCCCGGTAAGGCCGTGGCGTTATCTCCATCTTGTGGGCCAACCGTATTAACAGGTGATTTACCAGTTATTTACCCATTTATTGTTAATAATCCGGGCGAAGCTGCGGCTGCACGCCGGCGTTTGGGTGCGGTTATTATTGGCCATATGACGCCCCCTGTTATGCAGGCTGAACTTTCGGCAGAGGCGCAGGAACTCGAACGCCTGATTGATGAATATGCTGAGGCAGATGGGCTGGATCCTCGTCGCGGTGCTTTATTGCGTGCTGATATTCTGGATAAAGCCATACGCACGGGTATGCTGGCCGAAAGTGGTGTGCGCCCCGGAGAACTGGATGAAGCAGAAGCACTTGCACGGCTTGATGCTTATTTGTGCGATGTAAAAGATCTGCAAATTCGTGATGGCCTGCATGTTTTTGGCAAACCAGCTACACATTCCAAAAAACTGGTGCAAATTATTGCGCAGGCCTGTGGGCGGCAGGAAGATGCTGCTTTTACGTCTAAGGTCGCGCATAAAATCATGCAAAGTGGACAAGCAGAGGCTCAGGCGCTTCTTGCAGCATTAAGTGGGCGTTTTGTCGCACCTGGTCCAGCAGGAGCGCCAACCCGCGGGCGCGTAGATGTGCTGCCAACAGGGCGTAACCTGTTTACGGTGGACCCACGTGCATTGCCTACACCCTCTGCCATGGTGCTGGCCAAAAAAATGGAAAAACTGTTGCTGACAAGGCATTTGCAGGAACAGGGGGAACATCTAACGCATATTGTTATGGATATGTGGGGATCTGCCAGTTTACGTACGGGCGGTGAGGATATGGCGCTTGCCTTGCGCCTTATGGGGGTGGAAGTGCAGCGCACTGCCAGTACAGGGCATGTATGCGGGTTTGAAATTATTCCCTTGCCATTGCTGGACAGGCCAAGAGTGGACGTAACTTTGCGTGTTTCTGGCTTGTTTCGGGATGCTTTTGCAGATCAGATAGCCCTGTTTGATCAAGCTGTGACTGCTGTTGCCCAACGAAATGAACCGGCTGAATGGAACCCTTTGGCAGCTTCTGTCAAAGGGCTGGAAGGAGAGGCCCGAAAGCGTGCCACGGCCCGTATTTTTGGGGCTGCGGCTGGTAATTACGGCACAGGTGTTGAGGAACGCCTGAATACAGGCGCTTGGGACAATAAGCAGGAACTCGGAACAGCTTGGTTGGAAGGATCATCCTGGACATATGGTGGTGGCAGGGATGGCCAGCAGGATATGCAGGCGCTTTCCAATTTGGTTGGTCAGGCAGAAGCTGTGCTGCATGTGCAGGACAATGCAGAAACCGATATTTTAGAAAGCCCGGATATAGCTGCGCATGAAGGTGGTCTTTCTGCCGCCGCAGCTACATTAGGGGCAATGCCAACTATATTACATGGAGATACATCTCGGCCGGATATGCCCCGCTTACGTACAGCAGCGCAGGAAGTGGCGCGTATTGTGCGTGGCCGGTTGGCTAATCCGCAATGGATTTATGGCATGCAGCAGCACGGATACGCAGGGGCAGCGGAAATGGCGCGTGGGCTAGATGCGTTGCACGGATTTGCGGCTACGTTGCCCCAACGCTTTGATAGGCAATTTGATCTGGTTTTTGACCAAACCTTAGGTAACGCCGTGTGTGATGCATTTTTGAAACAGGAAAACCCAGCAGCACGAGAAGCAATGCGCGCACGTTTTGCCGATGCATGGCAAAGAGGCTTGTGGCATCCACGGGGAAATAGTGTGGCTTGTGTTTTGGATGAGGAAAACAAGGCATGAAGGCCCCTCGTATTATCATGGTTGCGGCCCCTCGCTCTGGTGGTGGCAAAACAACGGTTACGCTTGCATTGCTGGCAGCTTTTCAGCGCCGAGGGTTACGGGTTGGGGCCGTTAAAACTGGGCCGGATTATATAGATCCCGCTTTTCATGCCGCTATCACACATCGCCCACCTCTGAACTTGGATAGCTGGTGCATGCCTACAGATTTATTGGCTGGCATTATGGATGCCGCTGCCAAAGATGTAGATGTGGTTGTGGTGGAATCTGCCATGGGGTTGTTTGATGGATTGATGGCGCCAGAGGGTGCACGTGGCGCGCCTTCTGATATCGCAGCTCTATTTGGTATTCCTGTTTTGCTGGTGCTGGATGTTTCCGGACAGGGGCAATCTGTCGGGCCAATTGCACAGGGTTTTGCACGGTGGTCCGATGCTGTGCAGGTGCATGGTGTTGTACTAAACCGCGTTGCATCCGAACGGCATGAGCGTTTGGCGCGCTCTGCTGTGGCTATGGCGGATCTGCCTGTTTGTGGTGCCCTCCTGCGCCAAAAGGGTGAGGTATTGCCAGAACGGCACTTAGGGCTGGTGCAGGCGCGTGAGCACGGCAACCTCGCAGGGTGGTTATCTGACCTTGCAGATAAGGCAGAGCGTGAACTGGATTTGGATGCCATTTTAGAAGCGGCAGCGCCTTTGGCTGAGCGGAAAGTGGATCAGGTATCCATGGCAAAGGCGTGTATTCCTCCTCCGGGGCAACGCATTGCCGTGGCGGATGATGCCGCTTTTTCGTTTCTATATGGGCATCTTTCTTTATTCTGGCGGCAAGCTGGTGCGGAATTGATACCGTTTTCTCCCTTGGCCAATCAGGCCCCAGATACTTCTTGTGATGCTTGTTGGCTGCCCGGAGGATATCCGGAACTTTATGCAGGCCAAGTAGCGCAGGCAGAGCACTTTAAAAAAGGGTTGCAGGATTTTGCGCTTAAGCACCCAGTGCATGGGGAATGCGGAGGCTATATGGTTTTGGGCCGTGCGTTAGAAGATGCACAGGGGCAAATACATTCCATGACAGGTTTGTTAGGGCATGTAACATCTTTTGCACATCGGAAGCTGCATTTGGGCTATCGTGAAGCCACATTACTGGCAGATAACGTATTGGGTTGTGCAGGTACACGCTTGCGTGGGCATGAATTCCATTATGCTACAGTCACGGAAACAGGTGATGATGTGCCACTGGCTGATTTGGTAGCAGGTGATGGCACATCCCTTGGTGTATGTGGTGGTCAGCGTGGTTTGGTTTCCGGGTCATTCTTTCATGTTCTGGCGCGGTGTTCCAATCAGAAAATTTTGAACTCTTCCTATTTGTGAAAAGAGCATATGCAAAAACGAACGCGGAAATTTGTGTGATAACAAGGTATGCACAAAGTGCTCTGCCGTCCTGATAAAGCTGGGGCAGGCGGTGAGAAGGAGATATTGAAATGCGATCTTTTCCCGTGTTGCTGGTAAGGCATGCTCCTGTTCAGGTTGCACAGGGCGTTTGTTATGGCAGGCAGGATGTTGCTCTCAAACCTGGGTGGGAGAATATCGTTTCTGGGCTTTCTGTTCTTGCAAAAGGTGCTGTGTGCCAGGTTCTATACAGTTCTCCTGCGCAAAGATGTTGGCAGATGGCGCAGCGTTTGGCGCAAAGCGCAGGTATGGAATTGCGCGTGGATCATCGGTTGGCGGAATTGAATTTTGGTAGGTGGGAAGGTGTGCGTTGGCAGGATATAGACCGCACATTGCTGGATGAATGGGCACAGAATCCGGCAGGTTTTGCACCGCCAGAAGGTGAAAGTGGGCAAGATCTGCATCAGAGAATTCAAAGCTTTTGGCGCGAAGTGTGTCAGCGCGAAGAAAATGTATGTGTTTTATCGCATGGGGGTCCGCTAAGGCTGCTTAGCGCCTTTGCAGGCGGCTATAAACCGCAGCTTCTTGCACCTTCTATGCCGCAGGGGTTTGCGCGCTTGTTCATGGTAGGTGACAAGAGCAACTTGAATTCAACTGAAGCAGATTTTCACAAACATCATAAAAAGAAAGAACCGTGCCAGGTATGACAACTTCGCAAAAGCCAGCATCAGCACAGGATGCAGAGCATCACCGTACCAAAATGCAAAAACGCAAAGCTGTGCAAGATAAAGAAGTTGCCAGCAAGATAGTGGAAAAAGGCCTGTTGATTGTAAATACAGGTGCCGGAAAAGGAAAATCTACTGCAGCGTTTGGTCTGGCTTTGCGGATGCTCGGCTATGGGCGGCGTGTTGTTGTGATCCAGTTTATCAAGGGGGCTTGGCATACGGGGGAGCGCAAGGCGCTGGAGCGATTTGAAGATCTGGTGGAATGGCACGCTCTGGGTGAAGGTTTTACATGGGAAACGCAGGATAAAGCGCGAGATATTGCTGCGTGCCAGCGTGCATGGCGTGTTGCACAGCAAACACTGGCAAACCCGGATGTTGGGTTGGTTATTCTGGATGAGCTAAACATTGCACTCAGATATGATTACCTGCCTATAGAACAGGTGTTGGCAGATATTTCCGCACGCCCGGCAAACCAGCATGTTGCCGTAACAGGCCGTAATGCCAAGGAAGCCATGCTGGAAGCAGCAGATTTGGTAACAGAAATGACATTGGTGAAACACCATTTCAAAGCAGGCGTAAAAGCGCAGGAAGGTATAGAGTTTTGAGTGCTCGCGTTCTGATGGTGCAGGGCACCGGGTCCAGCGTAGGCAAATCTACACTTGTTGCAGGTCTTGCGCGGGCTTTTACGCGGCGCGGTCTGAGAGTGTTACCTTTTAAGCCGCAGAACATGTCCAATAATGCTGCAGTAACATGGGATGGTGGTGAAATTGGGCGTGCTCAGGCTTTGCAGGCGCGTGCCTGTGGTGTGCCTGCAAGCGTGGATATGAATCCTGTTTTGCTCAAACCACAAGGGGAAACAGGCGCGCAGCTTGTTGTGCAAGGGCGTATTGAAGAAACAGTGCAAGCGCGGGATTATCAGAGCCGAAAAGCATTTTTAATGCCGGCTGTTTTACAAAGTTTTTCCAAACTTGCGGCCAAGGCAGAACTGGTTTTGGTAGAAGGTGCTGGGTCTGCTTCTGAAGTCAATTTACGAGCGCATGATATTGCCAATATGGGGTTTGCAGAAGCTGTAAATGCACCGGTTGTACTTGTGGGGGATATAGATAGAGGCGGAGTGATTGCCAGCCTTGTTGGCACACAGGTTGTTGTAAGTCAGGAAGATGCCCAACGTATTAAAGGGTTTATTGTAAACCGTATGCGGGGTGATCCAACATTATTTGCTTCTGGGATGCAGTTTATTGCTGAACGCACAGGATGGCAGCCATTAGGGCTTGTACCGGATTTGCCAAAAGTGAGGAGCCTGCCAGCAGAAGATGCTGCGGATCTGGATGAAAAACTTGCGTATGCAGAAAAGAATTCAAAAACAAAATTAAATCAAAATACTTCGTTGCGTGTTGTTGTGCCTCTTTTGCCGATGATCGCGAACTTTGATGATTTAGACCCACTTTATGCAGAACCAGGTGTGCACCTTATTCCGGTTAAACGTGGGCAGATTTTGCCAGAATGTGATCTGATTATATTGCCCGGATCAAAAGCAACCCTATCTGATCTTGCCTGTTTGAAAGAGCAGGGGTGGGACAAGCAGATTGCAGAACACGTAGCTAATGGCGGCTATGTGATGGGGATTTGTGGTGGTTACCAGATGTTGGGTAAGACTGTTGCTGATCCTTATGGAACAGAAGGAGCAGTAGGGCAGACGGAAGGCTTGGGGCTGTTAAAAATTGATACAGTTTTAAGCCGAGATAAAAGTCTGGAACACAAGGAAGGAAAGCTGGCAATAGAAGGTCGTAAAGTTGCTGGATATGAAATGCATGTAGGGCAAACAACAGGCCCTGATTGTCAAAACCCATTGATTTATTTGGATAACCAACCCGAAGGTGCCGTTTCTACCAATGGGCATGTATGGGGCACCTATTTGCACGGTATTTTCAACCATCGCGCCGCACGTATGGCTTTGCTGGCACGTATAGGTGGGGCTGCATTTCAGCCAAATGGCGTATGGAATACAGCTGGCGCAGATTTGCCTATGTGCCATGATCAAAGTGTCGAACAGGCATTGGATGCGTTAGCTGATCATCTGGAACAACATATTGATCTTGATGCCGTGTTGCGGCTGGCCTCTGTGCCAACTGGTATTTGATAAAATGACATGCCTTAACGTTGAATCCACCGCCTTCGGGCTGGGTTGCGTTGTTCCCACCCGCGGCGTTCCAGTTCAGGTGTGTTGGCATGTTGTTCAGGAAAGCCAACACATAGATAGGCTAGAAACTGCCAATTAGGTTCAACACTTAAAGCAGCATGTGCTTCTTGCGGGTTAAGAATGGAAACCCATCCTACCCCAACACTGCGTGCAGTGGCAGCCAACCAAAAAGTATGAATGGCCATAACAGCAGACCATGTGGTGGTTTGCGGCATAGTGGCCCGGCCGAGCCCACGCCCCTGTTTGGGGTTGGTTTCACAAAATACAGCAATATGGTGGGGAGCATCATCCAACCCGGCAAGTTTTAGCCGAGCATAGCGTTCCGCATCTTTTCCTTCGCGCCCTTCCAGCTCCTGCGTATTGCTGCGCATAAAGTTCTGGCGGATAGCATCGCGGCGGCGAGAATCATTTACCAGCACAAAGCGCCATGGTTCACTCAACCCGACTGAGGGTGCCAAGCAAGCCGTTTCCAGCAGTTCATCCAGGACGGGCGTTGGGAGGGGTGTTGTGCGAAAATGCCTTACATCTCGCCGCCATATAAGCAGTTGCTCTAATTGGTTCTGAAAAGAAGGTGAGAAAAAAGGTGCTGTCATGGCTTTATCATGCAGCCAATAGCGGCTAGCAGCAACCCACCTATCAGAATACCACACGCTCTGCGGTAAAGGGTAAGGCCGTGTTCCAAATCATGCAGGGTAGCAGTTGTGGTGCCTTCTCCAATCCACCCATCATCTACTATGGTGCCTGCATAATTGCGGGGGCCACCAAATTTCACGCCAAGAGCCGTGGCTAGAGCTGTTTCTGGCCATCCTGCATTGGGGGAGCGATGGCGGCTCGCATCTCGCCAAATGGCGGCCCAGATTGTGCGCCAGTGTGTTGGGGGGCTGGAAAGGAGAATACACAATGCGGCCAAGCGGGAAGCAGGCAGGTTAATCAGATCATCCATTTTGGCAGCAGCCATGCCAAATGCTGCATAACGAGGGTTAAGGTGGCCGATCATGCTGTCTGCCGTGTTAACGGCTTTATAAAAGACAGTTCCGGGCAAGCCGAGTAATGCCGTCCACAATAAAGGGGCAACAATGCCGTCGGAAAAGTTTTCTGCCAGACTTTCCAAGGCTGCACGCACAACGCCGGTTTCATCCAGCACAGATGTATCGCGCCCCACAATTTGGCTTACCGCATTGCGTCCGCCTTCCACTCCATTGTGTTGAAGTGCCGTGGCAACTGCTTTGACATGCACCCATAAAGACTTCTGAGCCACCAGTGTGCATGCGGCTACAGCCTGCACACCAAGCATAAAAGTTGCAGGTAAAAGCATATAACCAATATGGAGGATCAGTACCGTCAGCCCGACAGGAATACCAACAAGCAGCAAAAGCGTGAACAAACCGGATATCCGGCGTGCGGTATCTGACCATTCAGGCCGGTTGAACGTCTGCTCCAGCCTGTTTATCAAGAAGCCAATCCACACAACAGGGTGGCTTATTGTAGCAAACAGCGGTGCAGGATATCCGCATAAAGCTTCTAGCCCCGCAGCTATAGCGGCAACGGGTAGGGTTGTAGAAAAAGGATAAAGCAGCATGGCAGATGCAGGCGTGCGGGAAAAGCGGCAAGAAGGCAAGGGGTATCCGCTGCAACAGGCATCTGCAGTTTCTGTGTCGCCTGCAAAAACATCATCAGCACCAAGCTATATCCCTGTACATGGCGGGCAAGTGCAAAAAATTATGCAGATGTTTGCAGATGCACCGCAACCATTTGTAGACCTTTCTACAGGGATCAGTCCCTTTGCTTACCCAGCAAAATTGCCCGATCTATTTGCTTTGCACACATTACCAGAAGAGGCAGAAGAAGCGGCGTTACAGCATGCTGCTGCTACAGCTTATGGCGTTTCTGACGCCCGCATGGTGGTTGCTGGTGGAGGAAGCCAGAGCCTGATTGCTTTGTTGCCAAGGGTGTTGAAGGCAGAACGGGCCTGCATATTGGGGCCAACGTATTCCGGGCATGTGCAGGCATGGAAGCAGAACGGCATTTCAGTTTCAGAAGTATCTGATTTTGCTGATCTACAATTGGCAGCACAGCAAAAGAATACGGTCTGCGTTGTATGTAACCCCAATAATCCTGATGGGCGTTTGATACAGGCTTCGCATCTGCTTGATTTGGCTCATACCTGTCAGACTGCGGGAAGTTGGTTGGTGGTGGATGAGGCTTTTGCAGATATTACTGGCCAAAGTGTTGCGTTTGCATTGCCGCACCCTGCGTTGCTTGTTTTACGTTCTTTTGGCAAAACATATGGGTTGCCGGGGGTTAGGCTGGGGTTTTTGTTGGCTCAACCTAGCATAGCCGCATATGCGCGGGATCTGTTGGGATCATGGCCTGTGAGCACCATTGGGTTGTCAGTTGGATGCCAAGCCCTGCAGGATAGAGAATGGTTAAGGCAGGCTTCAATTAAACTGCGTACTGCAAGTTCTCGTTTAAAAAAATTACTGACCAAAGCAGGATTAAATCACAAAGGCCAAGCTGTTTTGTTTGAGCTGGTAGAATGCGAACAGGCCACAGATTTATGGCAGCATCTTTGCCAGAAAGGAATTGTAACCCGGATTTTCCCGTACAATGCCCAGTGGCTGCGCATGGGCTTGCCTGCATCCGAACAGCAATGGCACAGGTTGGAAGAAGCTTTGCAGGATTGGTGTGCACTTTAATAAAAAAGCGCTGATAATACCGTCATAATTACACATTCTGTAATAACAGCACAGGCTCCTAGAATATCACCTGTATAGCCACCAAGTTTGCGTTTTGCATATTGGGCTATCAGTAAGGCGATAGCCAAAGCCAGTAAAAGAGGAAGTGCTATAAATGTTAGTACATATGCCGTTGTAAGCGGGACGGGTATTAAAAATACTGTCAGCAAAGTGCTAAGACAGATTGAGCCCACTATAGCGATTGTTAGATTGTTGCGTGGCAAGGGGTAAAGCGATCGTGCCAGACCATCAGGCCGGGCCGGTGGAACTGTTTTTGTAACAACCAAAAACGCGCCACGTGCCAAACATCCAGCAAGCCCACATATTAGGCAAGCCAGCGCGATGGAATGTATGGATGAAAGCACGCCCGCGCGTATCAAAATTGCCAAACACAAAGCCAGCACCCCGTAACTGCCAATGCGGCTATCACGCATGATCTCCAGCTTGCGCTCAGGGGTTATGCCACCAGAACTATCGGCGGTATCGGCAAATCCATCTTCATGTAAGCCGCCTGTTATAAGAACTTGCGCTCCTAACGCTATGCCTGCTGCTGCAAGGGGCGGAATGTGGCTCAGTTGTAATGTTGCGGACAGTCCACCGGTAAATACTCCAATGCCCATGCCAACAAGAGGCCAGCACCAGATAGATTGCGCCAAGGGCCAAGAAGCAGAACTATTTTGGTAAGCAGCAGGTAACAGCCAGTTCACAGGTATGCGGGTAAGAAGCCCAACCCCACAGGCCAAATGCAACCGTAATCTACCTAATATGGAAAGGGAGCCAGAAGAGGTCATGTTTTCTGGCTTACAGCGGCTTCTGCAAAAGTAGCCATACCTGTGTGGCAGGCGAGTGCAGCACGTAAAATGGAAACAGCGAGAGCAGCGCCTGAGCCTTCCCCCAACCTGAGCCCTAATCCCAAAAGAGGTTCTAATTTAAGGTAGGAGGCAAGGCGATGCGTTTGTCCTGTTGTGGTAGCGCAGTGCGAAAGGCAGGTATGGGCCAGTCCATCGGGATGTAACCGCGCAAGAGGTGCAGCGGCTGCCGTACAAACAAAGCCATCTAGCAGCACGGGTACGTTTTTATGCCTGGCCGCCAATGTGGCGCCCAATATGGCTGCCAGTTCGTATCCACCAACACAACGTGCGGTTTCCAATGGATCAGAAGATGCGTGCTGATGCAGGGTAAGTGCTGCGTCAATAACAGTTGCTTTGCGCTTTAACCCTGCATCATCTGCACCGGTTCCGCGCCCGGCCCAGATAATGCCGCTTTCCTTAAATAAGGCTGCGGCCAAAGCTGCTGCGGTTGTGGTGTTTCCAATGCCCATTTCACCCAGGCACAGTAGATCGCAGTCAGATGGAACAGCATTGTAGCCAAGCGTGACAGCTTGCAAGAAATCCTGCTCTGTCATGGCAGCTGCATGCGTAAAATCTGCTGTAGGTTGCAGATCATGCACAGGAATAACGTGCAAGGATGCCTCAACCGTTCTGGCGATCTGGTTGATAGCAGCCCCTCCGTTACGGAAATTACTGACCATTTGAGCTGTAACATCAGAAGGCCAAGGAGAGATTCCTTGCCGCGTTACTCCGTGGTTGCCTGCAAAAACCAAGACCTGCACATTTTCCAGTTGTGGTGTGGCACGTTGCTGCCACCCACCTAGCCAGCTTGTCAGTTCTTCAAGGCGGCCAAGGCTACCTTCGGGCTTGGTAAGCTGCAGCTCACGCTGTGCAATGGCGTTTTGGGCAGCCTTATCTGCTTGCGGTAAATTGCTACATAGGTTTCTGAGTTCCTGCATGGAACTAAGGCAGAGCGGCGCGTTAGAAAAAGAAGGAGATGCTGGCATATCGTTGATTTTGTGATGTTATAAGGATGTAAGCAAACAAAAATGGTGAGGCGCATATAGCATGAGTGTTCTATCTCTCAATCCAACAGAAACAGGGACGCAGGGCACTGTTCTGATTTTGGGGGGCGCCCGTTCAGGAAAGAGTGGTTTAGCTGAAGCAATGCTAACTGCCTTGCCATCTCCTTGGATCTATCTGGCAACAGGTCGAGCGTTTGATGCAGAAATGCAGGAACGGATTGAGCACCACAAGGCCAGCCGCACAGAACAGGGATGGCAAACGGTTGAAGAGCCATTTGACATTGCATGGGTGTTAAAAACCTATGCGCATTTGCCTGTATTGGTGGATTGCCTGACCTTGTGGGTGACCAACATGTTGCTGGATGACCAAAATATTGAGGAAGCAACACACCGCCTGCTGGAAGTGTTGCCAGAGCGCTTAGCCCCCACCATTCTTGTAGGCAATGAAGTGGGGCTGGGAATTGTGCCAGAAAATGCTTTGGCCCGCCGCTTTAGGGATGAGGCAGGGCGCCTGCACCAGCGAATAGCGGCGCAGGCAGGGCAGGTTGTGTTTGTGGCAGCCGGGCTGCCATTAGTGCTTAAGGGGAAAGCCTTATAGGCATTAGCTCCCTATCAGCTTTCGGATTCTGAATGATCATGCAGCACGCGGGGGAAGGCAACGGGGCTGCATAGCCCTAATGCTGTGGCCATTATAACAATGCCAACAGCCATGGGCGGCAGGACGGAAAGTCCGGCGGTATTTAAAATCATGCCGCCAGCGGCAGACCCGAACAGAATACCCACATTGCTGCTGGCGTTTACGGCTGCACCGGCAATATCAGCCGTTGTGGCGCGACTGCGAATAGCACCAGACATAATAACCGGAATAAGTGCGGCGTAACCTGCGCACCACAAGCCTACAGCAGCAACAGCGCTCCACCCACTAAGGAGAGAACCGCAGAGCGAGCCCATACCGCACGCGGTAATTAGGCCAGCTACCAGCAACCCGAGTGCTGGTCTGGAATCCACCATCTGTCCGGCAGCCCATAATCCAAGAATACTCACGCCACCTGTAATCAACAGGGCGATACTCAGCGCGCTTTCTGGCAACCCATGAGACATCAGCAATGGTGAAACATAGGTGTACAAAAGGTTATGCCCCAGAAAGAACAACGTGTTTACGGCAATCACCACCGCAAAAACCCGCGCAACACCTGGTGTACGGAATGAAGGAAGATGCACGGAACTGGAAGATGCTTCGACCTTGGGCAGAAAAAACGCGATGCATACGGTGAGAATAGCGGCCAACCCCGTAACCACCATCATGGAAACCCGCCAGCCTGCCAGTTGTCCAATAGCGGCAGTGCCGGGTACCCCCAGAACAGACCCCAAAGATGTGCCGCCAAATACAAAGGAAATGGCGCGTCCTGTCATGCGAGGGGGAACCAGATGCGCTGCATAAGCAGAAACAATGGACATCATAAGCGCATGGGCAGCCCCGCCCACGGCACGGCCTAAGCACAAAATGGCAAAGGTGGGCGCCAAAGCGGCAATGAGATTAGACGCGATATAGCCAATCAGAGCCCACAGCATGAGTGTCTTGCGGTTGATTTTAGCTGTAAGAATGGTGAGCGGCACCGCCGCCAGCGCCACAACCAGCGCATATGCACTGACTGCCAGACCGGCTTTACCTTCTGTGATATGGAAGGAATTTGCCATATCTATCAGCAACCCTACGGGGGCAACTTCGCTGGTAATGGCCGTAAAAGTGGCAGCAAACAAGGCGCACAGCCCGATGATTGTCTGACCGGACAGGGTTTTGAAAAGCATGGGCTTTCTACTGATACAACTGAGGGTTTGAGGGATAATAGCCCTGCCGGATGGAACTGAGCCGGGCAGGAAGCCATTATGCGCTGGGGTGTATAGACCTCTTTTTTCTTGCATGGCAGTACATAAAATGGTGTCAGCAAAAAAAATCCGGACAAAGGCTCCATGGTGGATGTCTGCCCGTTCTGCTTGAGAGATGTAGATGTCAGAAAAAGAAATACGCACGCAGCTGTTGGTGGCCGGGAAATGGCAAGATGCGGCAGATGGTCGTACCATTCCAGTAACCAATCCGGCTACGGGTCAGGTTATTGGGCAGGTAGCCCATGCTTCCAAGGCTGATCTAGAAAAAGTGGTTGCGGGTGCGCAGGTAGGTTACCAGGCATGGCGTAACCTTACGGCGTGGGATCGCTTTGTGATTATGCGCAAGGCGGCAGATCTGCTGCGTGAACGGGCAGAGCAGATTGGCCGTATTATGAGTGAGGAACAGGGCAAACCTCTTGCTCAGGCAATTATCGAAATTCAGGGCGCTGCCGGTGTTATTGAATATTTCGGTGAAGAAGGCCGCCGCCTGAACGATGAACTGGTGCCACCGCGTGCGCCTTATGTGGAACAGCGCGTGTTGCACCGCCCTGTAGGTGTTGTGGCTGCCTTTACACCGTGGAACTTCCCCATCAACCAGATTGCCCGCAAGCTGGGCGCCGCTTTGGGTGCAGGGTGTGGGGTTATTGTAAAGGCCCCGGAAGATACGCCCGCTTCTCCGGCAGAGCTGATCCGGTGCTTCTGTGATGCCGGCATTCCGGCAGGTGCAGTTTCTCTGGTGTATGGTGTGCCAGCAGAAATTTCTGAGTATCTGATTGCTCACCCCGTTGTGCGTAAGATTTCCTTCACGGGTTCTACACCTGTAGGCAAGCATCTGGCAGCATTGGCTGGTGCGCAGATGAAGCCAGTAACCATGGAACTCGGTGGCCACGGCCCGGTTATTGTGTGCCCGGATGCAGATCTGGATGCTGCTGCCGAACGTCTGGCAGCAGCCAAGTTTCGCAATGCCGGGCAGGTGTGCATTGCTCCCACACGTTTCCTTTTACACAAGGAAATTGCAGCGCCATTTATTGAAAAATTCAAAGCTCAGATGAGCGCGCTTAAGATCGGCAATGGTCTGGATGAAGGCGTGACCATGGGGCCATTGGTGAATGAGCGCCGTGTGAAGGCATTGACCGAACTGGTGGCTGATGCCCGCCAGAAAGGTGCGGAGCTGTGGCAGCCCGATATTTCCATGCCAAATGAAGGATGCTTCTTCCCACCCACGTTGGTGTTGAAGCCAACGCTAGAAATGCGGGTGATGCAGGAAGAACCTTTTGGCCCGATTGCCATTATGGATGAGTATTCTGATCTGGCTGATGCAGTAACGGAAGCCAACCGTTTGCCATATGGTTTGGCAGCTTATGTTTACACACGTTGTGAACGCACGGAACGCTTGCTGGGTGAAAAGCTGGAAGCCGGCATGGTTGCCGTTAATCATCATGGCATTGGTGTGCCGGAAGTGCCGTTTGGTGGCATGAAAGATTCCGGCTATGGCACGGAAGGTGGGCCAGAAGCCCTAAAGGCACATACCATTACACGCTTGGTATCTGCTCTTCATGAAAAGCCTTCTTTCTAAGGTTTCAGTCTTCGTTCTGAAGATCATGTAAAAAGGGCGGAGGGGTTTTAAACCCCTCCGCCCTTTTTGTTGTGTGGTGCAACCACCTTGTATGTGGGGTGGCTGTTATTTGTCTTTATGGAACTGCGCAACCTGATCTGCTGTTACGTGTGGGTCTCCACTGCCAAAGGTTGCCATCACATAATTCACGATCTTGGCAATCTCATCATCACTCAAACGTTGCACGTCTGAATGCCCGCTAAAGTCAGGCATAGAGACATCGCCTGCTTCGGTTTTACGCTGCACCCCGTGCAGAATGGTCATGATAAGATTGTCTGGCCGTGCGCTGCCCACAGTGGAGTTGTGGAACAGTGAAGGTGCGTATTGGTCCTTCGTGCCCATACCAGTCTGGCCGTGGCAGGCTGCGCAGTTGGCATCATACGCGTGTTGTCCATCCATCTCGGTCAGATCATCAATGCGGGTAGGGGCACTCTGGCGGATGTCCAGCGCTTCGGTGGCTTTGCCAAAGCTATCTCGTGCCTGATGTTCCATATCATCATCCATAGCTGGCACTTGATGAATATAAGTGGCTATGGCGTGCAGGTCCTGATCTGTCAGATGGCTAGTGCTATGTTCCACGGCTTCTGCCATGGGGCCTGCTGCCTGCGCGTGGCCATTGGCGTGGCCTGTTTTCAGGTAGGCAACAATATCGTCTTCGCTCCAGTTGCCGATACCGCCGGTTTTGCTGGAGGTAATGTTGGGAGCATACCATCCATCTAGAGAAGTGCCGGCCAGATATCTGTCCTGCTTTTCACTTAGCATGAAGTTACGGGGGGTATGGCAGGTGCCGCAATGTTCCAGCGCATTGGTAAGATACTTACCCCGGCGTAGCGGATTATATGTGCTGGAATCCCCGCTTTCTGGTTCTTCCTTGGTGGTTACAAAGTTCCATGCCGCCATTGCGCTACGCATATTGGCAGGAAACACCAATGTTGTTTCTGCTGGGGCGCTGGCTACTGGTTTTACGCTGTGCATGAACCACACATAAAGTGCATGCACATCTTGGTCTGTCATACCTGCGTAAGAAACATAAGGCATAACAGGGTACAGGTAAGCACCATCTTTGCGCACACCGTGGCGTACGGCCTGTTCAAAGTCCTGCTCTGTGTATTTGCCAATGCCGTGGTCTGGGTCCGGCGTGATGTTGGTGGAAATCACATCACCCATAGGTGTTGCAATTTTTAGGCCTCCAGCAAAAGGCTGCGAACCGGGTTTGGTGTGGCAGGCAATACAATCTGACGCAGTGGCAATATAGGCACCACGATCCAGCACCGCCTGATCTGGAGCAGCATCTTCTGCATGCACAGGTGTCTGGCCAAGGGCACAGACACCAATGACCGTGCTTGCTGAAAGAAGGACGCGCAAGGTTTTGGAAAAATCAGGCATGAGCAAGTTCTTTTTTCAGCGTATCGGCAACACGTAGCGCCAAGGCGGCTACAGTCAGGGTGATGTTGCCGGTGCCAACGGTTGAGAAAACCGAGGAACTGGCAATAAACAGGTTGTCATGGTCATGCGTCCGGCAATGGCCATCCACTACGGAATCCTTGGGGTCCGTGCCCATAATGGTGCTGCCTGCGGGATGATCCTGCGGGAAGTAGCCCGGTGTCCACTGTTCATCCGTGCCGTGCATCAGCTTGATAAGGTTACGGAAAACGTAGCGCGTGTGTTCACAACTGCGCACGGTATATTCGGGCAGCTTGTAATACACTTCCGGGTGCGGGATCCCCAGAATATCCTTATGATCCTTGCTGAGTGTGAGGCGGTTATTGGGGTCTGGCAGTGCTTCGTTATGGCTGAACAGGCGCACTGTGTGCGAAGCCAGATAGCGGATTTGTTCTTCCAGTTCCCGGCCAACGTAACCTTTGGAAATTGCCAGCTGGGTGGCCAGATCTACCTGGTTATCATCCACCATATGTACAAGATAGGCGCCACGATCCGTGCGCCAGTTTCCATCACGGAAATTGTCAATCACGTTCGTTTCCAGCGGTCCACGGCCCGGCCACAAGGCTTGGTCACCACTGATAAAGGTTACCTGCACGCCTGTATGGTCCATCATGTTGCGGCCTACATGGCCGGAACTGTTGGCAACACCATCTGGGCTTTGCTCATCGGCAGAAAGCAGCAGCAGTTTGGCTGTTTCAATGCAGTGCGCGGCAATAACAAAATATTTGCCCGTTACGCGGTGAGACCCTTTGTCGGGGTCAAAGTAATGTACGGCGGTTACGCGCTTGTTCGCGCTGTCTCGCTCAATCTTATACACTACAGCGTTGGGAATAAACTTAGCCCCGGCGGCTTCTGCATGGTAAACAGAATAACTGCCGTTATACATGGCCCCAATAGGGCAGATAGGCATGCAGTTATTATGCCCTTCACATGTTGGGCGGCTATCATACGGGCGGGTGTTACGGGCCTGTGGTTCATGCACCACGCGCCACGGCGTTTTTTCCTGAATCAGCTTACGGAACTGCTGCGCAGCGTAGGAAATGGGCAGCGCATCCATAGGATAAGGCTGTTTGCGGGGGGACCCAAGATCTTCCACCGCAGGATCTGGCCCACAAACCCCCATTATGACTTCTGCCTGATAGTAAAAGGGTTCCAGATCATCATATGTCAAAGCCCAATCGCGGCCCTGACCGTAACGTGTTTTCAGTTCAAAGTCTGATGGCAGATAGCGCCAGGCACAACCTGCCCAGTGCCATGTGGTGCCGCCCATCATGCGCAGGTAAACCTGCTGATAGGCTTCGGCATTCGGGCCGGTGGTGTGCAGGTAATCGTTCGGGGTTTGCTGATCAGGCGGATGCCGTGCCCAAGGTACGGCCGGGAAGGGCCCCTGGTAGGACGGTTTGTTTTCCAGATTGCGGAAGTTTTCCACAAAATGCTGGCGGTCAACGCGCGGGCCAGCTTCCAGCACAATGACGGAAATACCGGCACGTGCCAGTTCATTGGCAATAGAGCTGCCTGCAACGCCTGATCCTACGATCACAACGTCGGCTGAAAGATTTTCTTCGGAGGGCATAAGGCGGGGTATCCCGTAAGATCAGGTCGGTTCGATAACAAGGGCGGAAGCAGAAAGTGCAGGGTGCCCTTTGGGGCGTGCAACTTCTGGTGGCTTGCTTGTCCAGTAGAATGGGCCGCCCGTTGCGTAGGTTTTGGGGTAAACGGCATCCTTCGTGATGTCGAACATCAGGGCAGAGCGGTAAACCACCACCTTGCCATCTGCAATGCCCCGGTACCAGCCGGTTAGAATTTCGTGAATGACATCTTTAAGCTTTGGATCAGATTTTTCTGCAGCATGTGCAAAGGCTGATGCTGTTGTAAATTTTTCCCGCTCCAGCAGGGTATGTAAGGCGTTAAGTTTGTCTTTCCGATCTGCATTGGCCTGCACAATGTTGGCGTACAGGGCCGCGCCAATCTGGGGGTTTAACGTCTCTCTATCTGTCAGGCGCTGGGATACCTGCATAAAGCGGGATAGATCTTCATTGTTTGGGGTGGCAGGAGCGGTATCTGCCGCAAGGGCTGCACCTGTTGCGCCTGCAACAGAAAGACCAATACCACCTAAAAGCACATCTCGCCGGGACATACGTAAAAGCTTGTTCAAGCGCATGGCGTTAGGGGATGCACACCATTCCGCTACAGGTTGCCCCTTGTGCGTTTGTCTCATTCTTCGGGTTCTCCCTACAAAGCCGGGCTCCGCCCTGTCGGAATGAAACATTGCGGAGAAATATTGAATGCCAAATTGTGAATGGTTTTATAGAGAAGGCCTGAGCTTGCAACCTGTTATAACGGCATAATACCTATTTCATGCCCTGTTGATGCAGGTATGCTCAGGGGTTAATGCGGCAGTTATTACCTATATGGCCATGAAATGGCTGCCACGTATCTGTTCTGCCAAAAAGTTCCAAACCTAAAAAACCATGCAATTTCAGGGAGCCGTCTTCCGCCACCCATACAATGGCATCGTAAGTATTTTTGCTTTGAGGGTCAAAAATGTGGCCTTTCCAATGGTCATGCCGGTCTTCCATGGGGTGGAAGCCTTTGAGCATTTGAAGGTTACATTCAGTTTTTCTGCGGCTAGAAGCTTCTTCATCCTGCGTTAGGTTCAACCCTACAAGATTCCCGCACATCTTATCGCCACAGCTATGGATATCGAATACGCCTTTGCCGTCTTCTGTAATCCATTGTCCTGTTATGGTTGGTGTGGAGGCGTTTTCTGCATGAGCATGAGAAGGTATGGTGCCCCATGCAAGAAGCAGTGCTGTTATAAATGAGCTAAAGGCATGTTTGTACATTTTGCTGCCTTGTCCTGCCGCTACCGGTTCATCCCGCCCGGTGTGATGTGCCTGATGGAGGCAGGTCTCCTGGCTTGGGGATCTGGTGTGTGTTAGACCTTTTGCCTTCCCAGCCGTATTACCGGCCAGTGGCTAGCCGCGATCGGCAGCAGGTCCAACCTCCCCTTACAGTTGCGGGAGCAGCTGCCGACTATAAGTTTCTGCTTCAATATGAGGCAAAAACCGTGCACGGCATTCCCTTTTAAGCCGCTTGCGCAGCACCATCCATCTGTTCAAGCATTTATTCTAGCAATAAGAGGACTTGGTGCCAGTATGAGAAAAGCAGAGCAGGTGAGAGGTTTTTGCGCCTCGCTTTGCCTTACAGGGCAGCAATAACCTTAAGTCCCGCCAGAATAGCATTGGGAATAACCGAGGTTTCTCCGGGGCGCATCATATATTCAAACTCCGGCGTAATAACCAAACCCGGTGTGACAGGAATGCCGTAATACGCTTCCAGAATAGCGGAATGCGTTTGTGGTCCATTGATATACGGGCCAAGCGGAACGCCTGCGGCTTCCCGCATGCGTTGCCCGTAGGCCAGACGGGGGCTGAGCTGGTAATAGGAATACATCACGCCCAGACGATCCAATGGCCGGTGGGGAATAATGCCCAGAAGGGAAGCGCCAGCATAAAATTCGTTTGAGAATGTAGAGTTACTTGGCGTGTTATGAATAAACCCTGCCAACACGTAGCCGCCAGCCATTTGGTGTTCGCCATGGCTGCGATACACCATCTGATCTGCCTCTATATAAAATGTATCACGCGGCTTGAGTTTGTGTGGATGCACAGACCCCGCAAAAGCGGCCGGAATGGTGCCAACCATATCAGGGTAAGGTGAGGTATCGTGGCCAAAGCCGATTTTGTAATGACCGGGAAGCTTACGCGTGCCAAAAAACGGCTCCCACGTTAATTCAACCGGAGTTTGAATGCCCGTATAAGGCTCATCGCCCCATGCCCAGCCTGTGTTATCGCGGGCTTTAGGGCCTATGCGATAAATGCCTGTGCGCAGGATAAGATCATGCGTTGGCCGAAAGCGTACTGTGCCTCCCCATGATGTTTTGGGGTAAACACTCCAACCAGCCGGTTCTCGTATAGCCATGGGCGCAGAGCACATGGTCATGAATGTGCACAGTAAAATAGAAGTAGAATATGTGTGCGTAAGTGAAATGCGCCCAACATTGATATTGATACGGTTATTGAGGAAAGATTTTTCCAGATACAGATCTGCCAGGCGAGCCGCGGCCGGCCCGTGGATGCTCCATACTTCTGTAAGAAGTACGTTTCTTTCTCCAACATGATCCCAACCGACTTGCCTACCTTCACGGTTCATAACAATACCATGCAGGTACCACCCCTGTAGCGGATTCCAACCTGTTAACTTGCCCAGATCAAACAGCATGCTGGCACGTATTTCGTGCGTGTAATCCATACCTTTTGAAAGGCCGCCAGCAAGATTGGCCATACCTTCACCTTTGTAGGTTAACTCAAAGGTAAAGCCGTGTTCACTTAACCTGTCGCGCCAAGGTTTAAGGCCGGGGGCCAAATTGCCAAAAGCCTGTTCGGCAACAAAATACCCAGCGCTGATATCCTGCCTACGTAACGCTGTATTATTGTGGTTTAGCAGGTAGGAAAGGCTTTCTGTATCAAACAGAGCGTCCAGACGTTCTTCTGCTATTGGGCGCTTGTGTTTTTTGGGTATTTCAGCGTTGATAATAGGTTTTGAAAAAAGTTGGGGGCTCTCAAGAGATTTAGTCGGTTCACTCTGCTGGGCGCGTGCAGTGGTGGCGTTAAAAGCAATATTCAATGAGAAAAGAACTGTTCCGACATAGATTGCACGGACAATGGATAAAAAATCTTGCCGATAGCATGATATTTTTTGTTCTGAATTAGAAATGATATAAGTTGAGGGCATTGCCCGATCCTCATGGCGCAAGAATGGCCATTGCATGCAGTTCGCATGAAGCAACGGCGTATTTCTGAAGCAAGGGGAAAGAAATACAGAGACTAAAGAGAAAGGTGACTGGCAGCTTTCTCTTTAAAAAATAGATTTTGTAATTTCTGCAAACATTTTCTCGTTTCCGCATTTGTTTTTATTTTTATTGTTACGGAATATAGTAATTAAATTACATACAGAAAGATTCAAGAGATTTTTTCTGTTATAACGAATGTTCAAGGAAAAGTTTACAAAGTTATGTTGTTACAACAGGAATGATTCTAAAACACGCATACAGGAAATCCGTAGAAAGCTAGCAGAGAGCTTTCTACGGAAAATAACAATTAAGCTGATGGTGCTTTTGTAATTTGTGGCCGTGTGTGTAAGGCGTCATG
Source organism: Acetobacter oryzoeni (assembly GCF_004014775.2). Classification (NCBI taxonomy): domain Bacteria; kingdom Pseudomonadati; phylum Pseudomonadota; class Alphaproteobacteria; order Acetobacterales; family Acetobacteraceae; genus Acetobacter; species Acetobacter oryzoeni. The sequence continues at coordinate 2,278,096 of NZ_CP042808.1, read as the reverse complement.
AAGTTGCGCATCGTCCAGCGCATTTTCCCAGCGAGAGACAACAATCGCAGCAACAGCGTTACCAACCAGATTGGTGAGGGAACGACATTCAGACATAAAACGGTCAATCCCCAGAATAAGGGCCATACCACCGACAGGTACACTGGGCACAACAGAAAGAGTGGCAGCCAGAGTGATAAAGCCCGCCCCTGTTACACCGGCAGCACCTTTAGAACTCACCATGGCAACCAGAAGCAGGGCAAGCTGTTCTTGAAAGCTAAGGTGTACATCAGTAGCCTGCGCAATAAACAGTGCGGCAAGTGTCATGTAAATGTTGGTACCATCCAGATTAAAGGAATAGCCCATGGGCACAACCAGCCCTACAATTCCTTGGGAACAGCCAGCCCGTTCCAATTTGGCAATCAGGCCGGGTAGGGCAGATTCGGAAGAACTCGTGCCCAGCACAATGAGCAGCTCTTCTTTTAAAAAGACCAACAGCCGCAGAATGCTAAAGCCAGCCAACCTTGCCACAATACCCAAAACAACGCCTACAAACAGAATGGCAGTGAGGTAAAATGTCAGTACCAAGGCAAGAAGGTGCAGAATGGAATGCAGGCCAAATTTACCAACGGTAAAGGCCATGGCACCAAAAGCCCCAATAGGGGCCAGATACATTACCAGACGTACAACCCCAAAAACCAATTCTGTCAGACTATAAAACAGGTTGAGGACAGTTTCACCCGCCTTACCCATTTTGGCCAGACTGATGCCAAACAGGATGGCAACCAGCAGAACCTGTAAAATTTCACCAGATGTAAATGCACCGGCGGTGGTGGAGGGAATGATTTGGAGCAAAAAATCTGAAAAGGAGTGATGTTGTGCAGCAGCACTTACAAACTGTGTAACAGAACTTGTATCAAGGCTTTCCGGGCGAATATGCAGCCCGGCACCGGGTTGCAGAACGTTGGCTACAAGCATGCCAATAGCCAGTGCCAAAGTGGAAAAGCACAAAAAATATAGCATGGCTTTGCCTGCTACGCGGCCTGTTTGCTTAAGGTCCGCCATGCCTGCAATGCCTGTGCACACTGTTAGAAAAATAACAGGTGCAATGACCATTTTGATAAGTTTAACAAACCCATCTCCCAGCGGTTTAAGCGCAGTGGCAACAGAGGGAAACATTGCACCCACGGCAATGCCTGCACCCACAGCTACCAGAACCTGAAGGTAAAGGAAGCGTTGGTGTGAACTGGAAAGGGGAGCAGATGATGGAAGCACGCCTAAAAACTTTCTGTTCTTGTTTTTGTGCCTGTGGTGCATCCTGATAAAATATATAGTGTTATATCAAGAATATACGCGCAGACTCACGTAAGGTAACGCGTGTTTATATCGTTTGGGAAGAGAGGGTATATCTCTTTTTCTTGAGTTTTCTAGGTGCAGGCACTGCGTAAGGTGAATATTCAGGTTGAAGATTCTGGGTTATATCAATGTAATTACATGAATGTAATGATACGGAGTTTGACCATATTTTTATTTTGAATGTTAGAAATGCCGGGTGGGCAGGCTCTTAATACGTGTGGGTGTTGGATAAGAGTCATGTGGTTCTCTCAACTCACATGAAAGTGGCTGAGTAATCTCAGCACAACTTTCATGTAAGAAGGGGAACTATGATTTTTTAATTTTTTAGGCGGTAAAAAACTGGCTTAAGCCGATGTTGCGTAAGGCGCGCCGATAGGCAATGGAACTGCGGTCTGCCACCACATGCACTTCCAATGAAGGGTCAAGTGGCAGGTTTTCGGGTTTCTGGGCTTCTACCAAGGCGCGGTCTTCTTCAAAGACTTTCAGATTGAAATCATAAACATCCTGCAAAGGCAGATCGGTATCAAAGTTACGGCACATAGGGGCAAACATACGTGTTTTTTTGGCAGAAACAGGAGAAGCCGCATTCATGATGACCAGCCTACCGTTATCGGGAAAGTGAATTTCCAGCGTGGCGGTAAAAGGAACATGCACCCGAAAATGGCGAAGCCATTCAAAATCTGGCCGTCCGCGTTCTGATTGCCCAATAGGATAGTTGCCTACATAGCTACGGTATTCTGCTTCAAACCCATATGGTGTCATTTTGGGCATGTAAGCTGGCACAACAGGGTTGTTCGGGTCTGCAAAAGTTTCTGTATGCACAAATGCAAAATGGGCAACATCTATAAAGCCTTCAACCTGCCGTCCGGCAAAACCGGCAATATCTATCCAAGGGCAGTTGATTTGTTGAAAACCAGCTTCATCCCAATGTGGCATGGATGGAATTGAGATATCTCCATCTGCCTGTGGGCGCAGGCACGTCCAAATTAAGCCATACCGTTCTACGGCAGGGTAATTGTGTAAGTTCAGGCGGGAAGGAATGGCGCTATCCGGGTGGGCAGGAACACGCACACACTGGCCTTGATGACCAAACTGGAAGCCGTGATAGGCGCAGGCAACTGTTTGGCCGTTACCCTTGCCCATGCTGAGGGGCACACCACGATGAGGGCACAGATCATCTGCGACAACAATTTCTTCACCTGCCCGATAAACAACCAACGGCGTATCAAGCAGCGTTACACCTAATGGTTTGTCTTCCAATTCACGCACAAGGGCAATGGGGTGCCAGTAAGAGGCAAGAATAAGCCAGTCATCAGCATCAAAACTGAGCTCGCGGGGGAGTTTGGTATCGGTGGTGCGGGCGCAGGCTGGTGGTGTCACAGCTTAATCTCCTAAATGGGAAAGGTTTCCCGTTCCTTTAAGAGACAGTGTTTCATCAAGCGCATATTATCGGATATATCTATTTCATGCAGTATGCATTCTCAAACTGAGAACAGACAAATGAACCCATTTTCGCGCTTTCTGATCTATTTTTTGGCTGTGGCACGGCATGGCTCTATCCGCAAAGCATCGGAAGACCTGCATATTGCGGCTTCTGCCATTGATAGACATATTTTGTTAGGTGAGCAGGCCCTCCAAACACCGCTATTTGAGCGCCTTTCTTCCGGCATGCGTTTAACTGCGGTGGGAGAGTTATTTTATGCGCATGCCAGCCGGTGGGCGAAGGATTTTGAAAGCCTTAATCGTCAGATTGATGATCTAAAGGGAATGCGCCGTGGGCGCATAGATATTTTGGCCCCAGAGGCTTTGGCGCGCGTATTTTTACCCAGCATTGCTGCGCGCCTTAAAGAACAATACCCCGGAATTGTTCTGAATATTCATATTCATGACAATGCAGAGTTGGGAGAACGCCTTTTTGCAGGGGAGGGAGATTTGGCATTTCTGTTAGATCCAGCAGATTTGCGAGACCTGCAGGTGCGTTCCATGCTTTCTTTCCCGTTAGGGGTAGTAAGCCTACCCAAGCATCCAGTCACTCAGCAATCTTCTGCTCGGTTCTCAATATGCGCTGAATATCCGGTTATTGTGCCAGAAGAGCCATTGGCGCTCGCATCTGTTTTTTCAAAACTGGAAGCAGACACAATGGTCAATCCGAATGTGATTTCTGGAGCCAATAATGTGCAGATGATAAAGTCTTTGGTGAAGGCAGGCTTGGGTATCACCATTCTCAGCTATCTGGATGTGATGGATGAGGTCCAGAGTGGAGACATGGCTTTTACGCCCTTAGCAGGAGCACATGTTCCTCCTCTACGGTTGGCGCTGGCGCATGATCGTGCACGGCCTTTATCTGCTGTGGCACGGCGCGTTGCAGATAGCGTAGAGGCAGAATGGGCGCTCTTGCGTCAAAAAATGATATGAAGGGCAAGTTATTGTCTCATGATATATAAATATATCAGTAATAACAAAAAACTTTTTAATCCCGTTCTTGTTCCATATAAAATTCGATTGGCACGGTGAGTGTAATAGAAGCACCTGCCACACTATCGGGTGGGCTAGGTAAGGGTTCGGCCCGTCGTACAAGTGCCAAGGCTTCACCATCTAACAGTGAGTAGCCAGAGCTTTTTTCGATATGGGCAGAAAGCACATGTCCTTTTCGGTCCATCGTGAAATGTAGTCTTGGAGCTCCCTCCTGATGAGCCGACATCGCTTCTGCCGGGTAACGTTTATATTTTTCTAGACGAGCCAGCAAAGCTCCTTGCCATGTGGCGGGACTCTGGGAAGCATGAGAGGAAGACGATCCTTCAACAGGTGCGGCCTGCGTTTGAGCCGGTGGTGCCTTGGAGGTGGGAGGAGCCGTTGTTTTTTCAGCCGGTGGTGTTTTGTCAGGAACTGGTTTTTTAAGATTTACTGTAGGTTTCTGCTTTTTCACAATTTTATGTGGTTTTTCAAGTTTGGGAACAGGAATAGGTGGGTGTGGAGCTGGCGCAGGAGGGGCTTCCAACTTAGCGGGATCAACGGGAGACGGGTCTGATTCTGAAATTGTTTGCTGAGGGCCGGGCGGCGCATCTGTAGGCGGAGAAGGGGGTGCAACAGGTTCCGGTGCCATATCAATAGCAATAGCCGCTGGTGGAGGCTCAGGTATGGCGGGGGCTGTATGCGGCATGTACAGGAAAGATAAAGCGGCGGCGCCGGTTGTCGCCACGACAATTAAAAAAGATATGCCCCAACGGAAGGTATCTTCTTGCCGGGCTTTTCGTATTTGTTGAATCTTCCAATCAGAAAAAGCTGTTGAGGGCACGTTTTCTGCTACATTTTTATATGTTGTTGCGCTCATGGCTCGGCCTTTGCCGCTGGGGCAGATCCCTCTTCTTGTCCTTGCAAATTAACAAGAGCAACCTTGAGATAACCAGCAGAGCGAAGCTTATCCATCACACTCATGAGTGTTCCGTAATCTACCGTTTTGTCAGCACGTAGGAAAATACGTTCATCTTTGTTTCCCTTGGTCGCTGTTTCTAACGCTTGGGGTAGGTTCTCAGCCGATACATTATCTTCACCAAGTGCTAGTGCATGATCAGCTTTTACTGTTAGAAAAACAGGATTTTCAGGGCGTGGCGCCGGTTTTTCTGTTGATGAAGGTAGATCTACAGGTACGTTGACTGTGGTGAGCGGGGCCGTAACCATAAAGATTACTAAAAGCACCAACATAACATCAATGAACGGCGTTACATTGATCTCACTTGCTTCGTGTGGATTTTCATCTGCATGCTGGATACGGCGCATATGGCTTATTCCCCAGCCATGCGATTGACATTAAAAGGGGTAATCTGAGCACTGGTTGTAAAGATATGCGCTCGGCTCAGATCACGAGAAACCAGACGCATGACAAGAGATGTCAGATCCGCCACTTGCGCTCTGCAGGATGCAGATTGGCGTGCAAGATGATTATAGATAACCACCGCAGGAATAGCAGCTACAAGCCCGAGCGCGGTGGCTAACAAGGCTTCTGCAATGCCAGGAGCCACCACAGCGAGGCTGGTGGCTTTGCTGGCAGCAATACCTGTAAAGGATGTCATAATTCCCCACACAGTGCCGAACAGCCCAATAAAAGGTGATGTTGCACCAATGGTGGCCAATAGGCCTGTGCCGCGCATGAGCCGACGCCCCTCTGCTGCTTCCAGGCGCTCAAGGTGTAAAACAATACGTTCCTTAAGGCCTTCGTTGTCATTAGGAATGTCGTGCGAAACAGCTTTTTCAGTTTCTGCTGCCATAACCAGTGTATGCGCAATGCTGTTTTGGCGTGTGCCTTTTTCACCCAAAGCTAATGTGCCGGCCTCTTCCAGAGTTTTTTCTGCTGTTCTCAGTTTTCTACGAACACTCAAAAACTCAACAGATTTGGCGATGAAGATGGTCCATGTCAGAAGCGAGGCAAGCGCAAGAAGTGCCATGACACATTGCACAACAGAACCCGCATTCAGGAACATCTCCCATGGAGAAAAAGAAAGGGGGATCTGAAGAGATGATTCTGATGAGGGCATAAGATACCAAGTACTTTCGCAATACATATAATGAAGTGATACGCAGGAGAACCTGTAAGGAACAACCGATGGCGTAATTGGAAAACAGGTGCCTTATGCTTTCTCACGCGGGGCATATCTCAAGCAGCAGATAACAAAGTGCTTATCTATACGCAAGTGCGAATCACTATCATCTAAGCGTGAATATCTTAATATTTTGCAAACACCCAGTATGGATCATTTGCTCAAAGATCCTTTGTAAATACGGATATCTTGCTAACATATTGAAAAATTAAAATTTATTTTATGAATTTTGGTTTGTAGGCAATTTTTGGTCATCAACAACCTGTTGCGGCAAAAGCACACCCCATGCAATTTGATAATATATGATATTGATAATCATTTGCTTCGTAAGATGAGAATGATTATCAGGTAGCCGTTTCGTCCCTATTATCTAGTAAGGTGAACCAGAAACTAGGGTTCATCAGGAGTGCGGCAAATGAGTCGATCAGAGTTGTCTCACCCGAGTTCACAAGGCAAGGGCCTGCGTGTGGCTGTTGCCTTGGGTGTATCTGTTGGGTTGGGTGTTACAGAAAGCAAAGCGCAGGCAGAAGATGCGGCGCAACCACCTCAGCCTTCCTCATCCGATACATCTATTAAACTTTCCGCAGTGCGGGTGGGAGGACATGCTGAATCTAAAAATGAATCTTATGAGGCAGGGAATACCAACAGTAAGATACTGAATATTTCACGTATGCCTGCCTCCGTGCGTGATACCCCTCAAACCATTAACGTCGTGCCACAGGAACTCATGAAGCAACAGCGTGCTTTCACGCTGGATCAGGCGCTGAGCAATGTTCCGGGCATTACGCTTTCAACAGGGGAGGGAGCTGGGGGCCTGAATGGTGATCAGTTTCGTATCCGTGGTCTGCAGGCCAGGCAGGATATTTATACCGATGGCCTGCGTGATTTTGGCACATATACCCGAGATGTTTTCAATACGGAAAGTGTTGAAGTTATTAAGGGGCCATCAGGCGAATATTTTGGTGCAGGCAATGTTGGTGGGGTTATCAACCAAAGCCAGAAGCATGCACATGCGGGTAACAGTTACAGTTATGATCAGTCCTTTGGGAGTGGCCCGCTCTTCCGTGGGGTAGGTGATATCAACTATCAGATCAATGATGATATGGCCATTCGTGTCAACGGAATGTTCAATAAACAGGATGTCGTTGATCGTAATAATGTAACCTCAAATAGGTACGGTGCTGCGGTTGATTTTGGCGTTGGCTTGCGTAGCAAAACATCCTGGCATTTAACGTGGCAGTGGCTAAACAGTGATAGCAAGCCCGATTACGGTGTAAGCATGATCCAGGTGAATGGGATTTACCGTCCTATTACAGAATATGGTCTGTCTCGAAACACCAGCTATACACGTAATTTCGATTTTGATCGCTCCAACATTCATTCTTTGACATCCTCTCTTAAATCCGAGATTTCGCGCTGGTTTACGCTCACGAATGATACGCGTTTAAGCCTGTATAATCGTGATTATACTGCTACAACGCCTGCTGCATGTTCCGGTGCTTGCGCAACAGCATTTCTGGCAGGTGGTAATTATGCATTGCCTTATGGTGCCGGTGGTGGCGCTGCTTACCGTCAGGAAGGCTGGGGTGTACAAAATATCCTGATGGGACGTTCACAGTTTAAAACAGGCTTTGTGCATCACGACATTAAAGCTGGTGTTGATGTAAACTATGCAAGTGATTCCCGTTGGCCTGGTAGCTTTACCAACCGAGTGAATAATCAGACCATTCGTAATCCACAATATTCTTATTCTGGCACGTCAGTTAGTTTTCCATCTTCTGGGTATGGGAATGCAAATGCCAGAGATGTTGGGTTGTTCTTTTCTGACCGTATTCAGTTAACCAAACAGCTTTCTCTTTTTGGAACCGGTCGTTGGGATTCCTTCAGCAGCACATATTACGCGCGCTCCAAGGCTGCGCAAGGCCGTGCAGAGCAGAAATCTGATCGCTGGAGTCCATCTGCCAGCATTATGTATTCTCCTTTGAAAAATGCCTCTTTCTACTTTACGTTTGCACGCTCCTATAAGCCAGTGGGAACCGATGTATCCTCTCTGGTGACAATCAAGCCACAAGCAGGCGATGTTGCACAGAAAGGTGTAAACCTTTCACCCCAGCGGAGTGATTTGTTTGAGTTTGGCAGTAAGGCGGATTTTCTACATAAACGGCTGGGAACAACCGTTTCTTTCTTCCAGATCAGTGAAAATAATTCTCGTTACTATGATGTAAACGGTGATATGGAAACAGGGTTTGCAGATTCAGGAAGTGGCCGACGTATCCGTGGTGTGGAATTAAGCGCCAATGGCAAGCTTACACGAGATTGGCAGGTGTTTGCATCTTATTCCTATATGGATGGGCGTGTAACCCATAGTAGCACCGGAGATAACGGGAAAACTGCTCCACAGGTGCCACATAATACAATGTCTGTTTGGAGCTCGTATGATCTTTCCAGACAATTACTGAATCCTGAATGGGGCACGTTAAAAATTGGTGGTGGCGTACAATATTCATCTGGTTATTGGGCAGGCCCAGATACGGCCAATACGGCACGTATCCCTAATACGTTCCTACTGAATGGGATGTTGTCTTGGGATTACAAGCATTATCGTGTGTCGTTTAATGCCAACAACATCACAAATAAGTTGAATTATGCTTCTTCATTCTCTGGTTCACGCGTTGTTCCTGCATCTGGCCGGTACTTTATAGGAAACATTGGTGTGACATTCTAATAATATCAGAAAATATAAAAAACTTATGATGCATGCTTTGTTTTTGTGGTGCAAATTATGAAACCAGTTACAGGTGTTGGTACGCTTGATAAAGATTTCCCGGAAGACAAAGCATGTCATTCTGTCTCCACAGTGAATGTGCAACTCATGCTTGGGCAGATTTATCTGAATAATGGTAAATTTTCAGATGCATTTAATATGTTTGAAGTTGCAGCACGATCGGGGGATCCTCGTGCGTTAAACATGCTTGGGCGTGCGTATGAGCGCGGTTGGGGTGTTCCGTGTAATGCATCTGCTGCTGCAATGTATTTCTCTCATGCTGCGAGCATGGGAGAAGGGTGGGCCATGTTTAATCTGGCAGACCTTTATTTGGCAGGTAAGGGCGTAAAAAAGGATACGCAAACGGCATATAATTTGTATGTTATGTCTGCACAGCATGGCATTTCTAAAGCGTTTAACATGCTTGGTCTTATTATTGAGGATGGGCTTATTCCTGAAATTGAACCTGGAAAATCCATTGATTTTTTTAGAGCAGCCATAAATTCTGGAGATTGTTGGGGCTATTTAAATATGGCGCGTTACCACCTTTTGTATGGAGAGAGGGAAGCCGCCTTAATGTGCCTTGAGGGGGCTCTTGATCTTGGGTTTGAGGATGTTTTTCAGGCAATAGAAAAACTATTTTACGGTGTGGAAGATGCGCGTTTTTGCAAAATCGTAGAAAGAGCAAAAGAGCGCTTCTTCCATTCTTGTAAGAGTGCTTAGAATGCACGCTGGGTTTGAATATTATTCTTGTTTTAACAGGGTATGGTTTCCATGAATATCGTTATAAAAAAATATTCTACTCCGTTGATCACCGGCTTGTTTATTGTTTCAGCTGTTTCTGGAACAGCCCTGTTTTTTCATTGGATGCCAGGGATGTTCCACTCCATGCATACATGGCTCAGTATGGTATTGTTGCTACCTTTTTTTATGCATATGTGGCGCAACTGGTCTCAGTTTTTGCTCTATTTCCGTAATAAGACAATGATATTTGCGTGCATGGCGTCTTTAGTGGCAGCAGGAGCCTTTATGCTAACGACAGGTCATAAAGGAGGAAATCCGGCTGCCCGAGTTTTTCCTGTTTTAACGCATGCTCCGCTTATAGATCTGGCCCCTTTACTTCATGTATCGCCAGATGAATTGGGTGCGCGTTTAACGCGAGATGGTTATATGGTACATTCTACATCAGAAACACTGGATGAGATTGCTTCACGATCAGGTAAGTCTGCTTCGGACGTGCTGCTGAAGATTTTGCCTCAGCATTCAGGTAATAATCACAAACATTCTGATGTAAAACCTAGCTGAACGGTAAGACCTATTATGCTTGTTCACATTCCCAACGTTCTGACTTCTGAAGAAATTGCTTATTGCCGTAAGACACTGGAAAAATCGCAATGGGTTGATGGTAAGGTTACTGCGGGAGATCAATCTGTAAAAGCAAAGTTTAATCTTCAGATCCCGCAAGAAAGTGCAGAAAGCCAAGAACTGGGGGAAATCATTCTGCAAGCGTTGGGGCGTAATCCGACGTTTAACAGTGCAGTGTTACCGTTACGTGTTTTTCCACCATTGTTTAACCGGTATGATGAAGGAATGTGTTTTCATACGCATGTAGATAACGCCATTCGTCATTTGCCTGGTACAGGTTTTCGTATTCGTACGGATGTTTCTTCTACATTGTTTCTAAGTGGCATGGACGAGTATGATGGAGGAGAACTTATTGTACAAGATACGTATGGTGTTCAAAAAATTCGTTGTCCGGCAGGGGATATGGTTATCTATCCTTCTACAAGCTTACATAGTGTAGAAAAGGTAACGCGTGGCAGCCGTTGGGCCTCTTTTTTCTGGTCTCAATCTATGGTGGCTGATGACACACAGCGCACGCTTTTGTACCAGTTTGATCAGTCAATAATGGATGTCAGGAAACAACTTCCTGATGATCATTCTGCTGTTCTTGGCCTGACGGCAACATATCATAACCTATTACGTCAGTGGGCGGTGCTTTAGGTATTAGATAGGATGATTTCTTCTTTTGGAAGTATTTGATTATAAATTTTATTTATCATAATGAGATAGAAAAAATGTTTTTATATAAATGCTTAAAATATTATTGAGAGGTATGATCATAGAAATAAATAGCTCTATACGATTGGTATAGAGCTATTTATTTAATTAAATATAATAACTTTTTTTTCCATCTACGTTTATAGGTATGTCTCCTTTCACTGTAATACGTCTTAATTCCCTGCGGTGTTGATCAAAATCTGCAGGAGCGTAATGTTGGGTGCTACGATTATCCCATATTGCTACGTCTCCAGGTTCCCATCGCCAGGTAATAGTATTTTCAATTTCTGTTATATAATTCTGAAAAATTTCGAAAAGTGCATTGGCGTCTTTGGTGGAAAACCCGTCCAATCCAATCACAAAATGCCCTAACACCAGACTCTTTTCTCCACTGTCTGGATGAACCCTTACAACAGGATGCACTGTTTTATATATTTGAGATGTAAATTCTTTTCTGAAAGCCGATATTTCTTCTTTTCGGCTATCAAATTTATAATAATTTGTATCATAATCATTAGAATGAATGGCCCAAGCCGCATCTGCCAATGCTTTTAATGGTGCAGGCAATGCCTCATACGCGGTTGCTGTATTTGCCCAAATTGTTGTGCCTCCGTATGGGGGAATATGTAAAGCCCGCAAAATTGAGGCTTTTGGATAATTGGTCATAAACGTAACATCTGTATGCCATGAATCTGTTGAACGCCCATAACGAGATTTAAGTTCAAACGTATATTTTGTGCCTTGAGGCGGAGCGATTGTTGGGTGCAGAATAGGTTCACCGAATACACGGCTTAAACGTTCATGTTGCGCATCATCCAAAAACTGTTTTTTTAGGAAAATAACTTTATTTTTCACAAGTTCTTTATTTAAAAATTCTTTTTGATCTTCTGTTAGATCCTTTTTCGCATCTATTCCATGAAGGACAGCTCCTAACCGTGATCCAACTTTTTCAGCAACAAGATGTTCTGTATTGAGTGTTTCAGACATTGCAGTATTTCCTCTTGGTTAAAGTTGCATAGGAGAGAATATTGAGGAAGAATTCTGGCGATGCAGGATCCTGCCTGCTGATTGTGGTGGGATCTTGATGAGCGACACCAGAATGCCACTTACAAAAAAGAGAAATGCGTAAATATGGATAACGCCCGCAACGCCAACAAATGGCTGAAAAATATAAACAATAAGAGGCCCCAACCATACACTGCATCCAGCCCCCAGATTTAGGAACGACATAGCAACCCCTTTCTTTTCTGGTAAAAGGGAAGGCGTTAAGGCTGAAAGCGGAACATATCCGGCTAATGTAAGGCCAAACAGAATTGCGGCTACGTACACGCTCCACGGATGGCTATGCCCATATAGGGCCGGCACCCAATATAGCAGGGCGCAAGCAAAGCTGCTTCCTATGCCACCAGCCCACAAAACAGTTCCACGCCAAGACAAACGATCACTTACGGCTCCTAAAAGCACGTTAAAAACGATGTTACTGGCAAAAATGGTTTCTAAAAAATGGATCCATAATTCGTTTGATAATCCAAGCGTTTGCACAAAATAGAATGGCATGAACACAATAATACCATGCGTAGCTGCTGAATTAATCGCTCTGATAATGCATACAAGCAGCAAAGAAGGGTATGCGTATCCGTCCTTCAGAAACTGCAAAAAATGTCTATCCTGATGTATAGATAAAGCCTTTGGCTGATCCGAGTTGTTGGGCAAAGCAATTACACTCAGGCTTCCACCTAGTATAACAACGCCTAGTGCAACCCAAAAAGTAAGATATTCTCCTAGTATCGGTAAGCTTGCAGCAGCTACAACAGTGCCGAGTGTGGGTAGCCCACACGTAAAGCAAAACCAGAAAATGCCAGAAGCCAGACCTCTTTGCTCTGCACTTACTTCTTTAACAATAAGAGTGAGAATACCGTACGCTAATAAAGGGTATCCGAACCCTCTGATACTGTATGTAAGCAAGATACCCCATGCTGTATGCGATGGCAGCGCCCAAGCCAAAAAAAGCACTTGTGGTACCACCCATAATACCACACCTGCAATAATCACCTTGCGGCAGCCCGCATACTCACACAGCAATCCAGCGCCCCATGCAGAAATTGCAGCAGCAAAGCCATATAACGTAAAAATAAATGCTACCTGATGCTCACTTATGCCCGAGGAGACCAGAAATGGTGATAGGTAACCAACCTCCACACCATCTCCAATCATAAAAAACAAAAGCCCCAGATACTGCATACCAAAATCACGTGGCGTTTTTCCTGCTTGTGGTAAGGATTGCACCATCAGACTGTTTCTTTCAGGCTGGAATTTTCTGATCAAACGCATAGCGTGCAGCCGGATGATCTGCTGAGGGTCGACCATTTTCATTATTAGGAAACAACCTTTCTCTTAAGGTTGCTGCTTGATCGCCCCGAATACGCCCGCGCTTTTTAAGTTCTGGAATAACCAGACGACCAAAATCTTCAAAGCTTTCTGGATTAACGAGCTGAATCAAGTTGATGCCGTCCGTCTCGGTTTCATCCAACCACTGTTCCAGATCATCCGCCACGGTTGTGGCTGAACCTATAAATGTACGTGCGCGCCCAAATCCATTTTGCGGGTTAGCGGCTTGGGCTAATGTCCATTGGCGCCCACTGACTTGCGGATCAAATTGACGTAGAACAGATTGGCTGGCTTCCGTGTTTTGGTAACGAAGTACATTGTCAGGAGCCGTTTGCGAAAAATCTACACCAGTCATGGATGAATAATGGATAATTGATGCTATAGGGTCATAATATCCATAATATTCTTCAAACTTTTCCCATGCGGCTTCATCTGTTTCTGCTGTCACAACAGCAACTGCTGTAATAAATTTTATGTTTTCTGGTTTTCTTCCATACTTCACTGCCTGAGCACGGATACGGCGTACATTTTCTCTCACGCCATTTGCGCCTGCCCCTACAACAAAAACAATCTCGGCATGCTTGGCTGCAAAGTCTGAACCACGGGCAGAGGTGCCTGCTTGTAACACTACAGGCACGCGTTGCGGGCTGGGTTGTACAACATGCCCGTCTGGCACTGTAAAATACTTACCTTTATGCTGAATGGAATGTACCTTGGACGGATCTGTATAAATACTTTTTTCCAGATCAGTATTCCGGATAACGGCGTTATCTTCCCAAGATCCTTGCCAAAGTTTGTAAGTCACATCCATAAACTCATTGGCAAGATTATAACGCTCATCATGAGCTATTTGGTGGCCGAGACCAAGATTGCGCGCGGCACTCTCTTGCTGCGACGTGACAACATTCCAACCAATGCGACCATTGGTGATGTGATCCAATGTGCTGAACTTACGCGCAGCTTGATAAGGATGTTCGTATGTGGTGGAAAGCGTAACGCCAAATCCCAGCTTTTTTGTTGCCGCAGCCATTGCAGAAACAAGCAGGAGTGGATCAATTAAAGGTGACTGAATGCCATGCTTGAGAGAAGGCGCAGGACTTGCACCATAAACATCAATAAGCCCCAGAGCATCTGCTATAAACAGGCAGTCAAACCCAGAAGTTTCTAGAGATCGTGCAAGTTCAACCCAATACTCAACGCTTGTATATCTATATGTTTTATCTCGTGGATGACGCCATAGCCCGTAATTGAGGTGTGATACGGTGGCCATGGTAAAGGCATTGAGAATGATTGGATCTGTTTTTTGTGCGGTATAAGCCATGCTGAGATTTCCAAATAAGAAACGGTAAAACAGACGTTCAAACAGTCCCTACGCGCCATTGGCCGGGCGGTGGATTGCCGTTTACCAAGTAATCCCCCACAATTCTGGTGCGATAGACCCGTGGATTATGGCAACCAATTGTACGGATATTGCGCCAATATCTATCTAGTGCAGCGCTGCGCAATGTTGCTGTGCCTCCCAAGGCATCAAACAACAAAGACGTTGCATTTAACGTAAGCGGAAAGATAATTTCCTGAGCTTGCCAGACTTCGAGTTCTGCCTTGATAATATCGGGGCCTCTATCTTCATCTTTCTTATCTACTGCAGCTTGCAGCGCTTCTGCTGCGTGCCTGACAATAGATCTGGCTGCATGCGCGGCAGACGCAACCTGTCCCACAATTTCCAGAATCTGAGGGTCTTGCGCAGGTAATTCGTGGTTAGCGTGGCTAAAAGCTCGTTTTCTGTTTTTTACAGCCCCCGCAATATCCAAAGCGGCCGCTTGCGTAATGCCCGCCACTGTTGCGAGGTGATAAAGTTGGAAAAATGCTTGAGAATACGGAAACTCGGTATTGCCGTAACGCAAGATATCATCATGCACTCGCACATCTTGAAAATGAGCTGTGCCACTTGCTGTTAATCGCTGGCCAATTCCATCCCAATCATCAACAATGTTCAACCCAGGATCATGGCGAGATGCAAGGCATTTAACTGTCTGGCCATCCTGTGTAGAGGCTGTAACGGTCAACCAATCGGCATATAAAGAGCCGGTTGTGAAAAATTTACTTCCATTGATCACAAAATGTTCATTCTTGCGGGAAACCGTGGTGGCAAAGTGATCTCGCCCAGTGCCTTTTTCGGCTGCGGCAGCTCCTGCTGTTTCCCCTTTTCCAACGCGCTCAAACCATTGGTCTGTATAAGCGGAAGGTTGTTCAAACAGCAGATGTTCTACAAAGCCAAAATGTGCACGCAGGGCCTGTGCCACATTTGAATCTGCTGTTGCCAGATCAATAACCGCAGAAAATAATTCAGAAAGCGGACGCCCAAGCCCGCCATACTGTGCAGGCACGCGTAAAGCAGTAAAACCACTCTGTTTTAGTCGCTTGATCGCCTCAAAAGGGAGTGCGCGTTCAACTTCAGCCTTGGCAGACTGTTGGCGAATATCTTCCAGCAGTACAGCATATCCACTTATTTCTGTCGGATATTGTAGCGGAAACGCCTCCCCCCACAAAACAGAGCTCCGCTCCTGCTCAACAGATCTATTTCGCTTCAACACCTTAAACCTCCTGCGCAGAATGGTTCTGCCATTCTGTTTCTAATTTTCTTTCTACAAAAAGAGGTTTTCCCGAATCACATGGAAGATTCTCCATGTCTACGAATCACTCTCATGATTCGTATTAGGCACATATTCCACGAAACAAACAAGCGCATAATTCTGCAATTTATAATTTTATCATGTTGACTCGTATTTAAGTGTAAATGCATTCTAATAAACGATTCTGAGTCATTGTTTTATGAATCTCATAATAACGAACAATTAACGTGAAATGCCATGTTCTGGAGCCGAAAGTGAAATCAAAAAGAGCTTGGCACTACGCCACCACAACTGCGCTTGCTGTATCCTTTGTATTTTGGGCTGAAAACTTGGCTCATGCACAAAGCAAGGCAGATGCTGAACATTCTCCGGCGGCGGTACGTAATACCGTTACGTCTCAACAAAAAAGGAAAACCATCACAGCCGTTGATGCACATTCTGTAGAGCACGTGAATATACAGGGGCAAAGGCAAGCCAACTGGGTTGTTACCCCCGTTTCGGCCTCTACAATTGCGAATTATGCACCTGGTACTAACGCCTTAAAAGCGCTCACTACCCTTCCCGGCGTCATGTATAACTCTGCGGACCCTCAAGGCCTGAACCTGTGGGGACAATCCTTTTTGATGCACGGTTTTGACCAATCCCAGATTGGCATGACATTAGACGGTATGCCTTTAGGGGGACAATTATGGAGCAATTCCAATGGTCTTAGCCCTTCAGCCGCTATTTCTTCCGAAAATATCAGTCGGCTAGATGTATCTGCCTCTGCTGGGTCTGAAGGAGCAGCCAGTATCAGTAACCTGGGCGGAACTGTGCAGTTTGTTTCCCGAGATTCATCGCATAAAGCGGGGGGCACAGTGCGCCAAACTTTTGGCAGCAACTCCATGTTTCATACCTTTGTGCGGGCGGATAGTGGTGACCTGAATAAACAAGGCACACGTTTTTATGTGTCCTATATGCGGAATGACACAGATAAATGGCGCGGGGGACAAAATCAGTTCATGCAGCAGGTGAATGCCAAGCTGCTGCACCCTATTGGAGAGCAAAGCAAGCTGACTGCTTTTTTTAACTATGCTGATGAAGAAATGCAGAATTATCAGGACTACAGTATGAATATGTTCCGCCACGGCGGCTATCATATTGATAATCTTGCTGGCACACCTAATGGTTATGAAACAGCATACCGTCTTGCTCTTGCCTCCAATGGTATGCCTGGAGGCAGTGTGCCAGCTGCTTATCAAAATCTTTCTAGCCCATATACGGCTTCTTTTTATGATGGTGCGGGCAATCAGCGGCAATATTTTGGCGGTGTAAATGCTGATCTCGCGCTTACAGATAGATTGCGTTGGAACTCTACTTTTTATGGTCATCGCTCGTGGGAAGTTGGAACGGTTACAAGTCCGCTTATTTCATCTCCGAATGGCGCACCTTTTGTTGAGCAGGCTACCATGCCAAGTACCAATAGATTTGGTTTGCTTTCTTCTCTGACATATACAATTGCCAAAAATGAAATTAACGGTGGCGTCTGGTACGAAAACACAAAATTTGTTGCCGATAAAAGAGCTTATGAAGAACCTTTGTTAGAAGACGTTCTTTCGGGTAATGCACGTCCCGTTGATGGTATGCACCTGACATCTCCTTATCAAAGGGAATATGAGCAGGTTTTTAATACCAATACTTTTGTTGCTTACCTGCAAGATACTTATCATCCTCTGTCTAATTTGGCATTCCACTTTGGCTTTCGGTCAGTGCTCAACACCACGCGCGTAGGGCAGTTGGCAAACTGGCCTACCTATACCCGAACAGATGCTATTGCCGGTGGCGATGGTATTACCACAAGCAAGCCATTTCTGCCGCATATTAGCGGCCAATGGAGCTTTTTACCGGGGCATCAGTTTTATTTTGATATTGCCAATAATGTGAAGGTTTTACCTGTAGCAGGTTACAATAGTGGAGCTTCACCTTTTGCAACAACACAAGCTGCCTTTGATGCATCTAAAGCCGGTTTGACATCAGAAACTGATTGGAATTACGCCGTAGGGTATCGTTATACATCCCACCTGATTACCGGGAATGTTTATGCGTATCACACAGATTTTTCTAACCGCTTGCAACAGATTTCAACCGGAAACCCCAATAATCCATATACTGTTATCAAAAATGTTGGTGGTGTAAGTATGAACGGCGTAGATGCAGGATTTGTGCTACGGCCATTGGAGGGGCTGCAATTAGCCAGTAGCATTAGTTATAATCATGCAACTTACTCAGATAACGTGACAGAAACCACGAGCTCTGGAAACGTAACTTATGGGTTGAAGGGTAAGCAGGTAGTTGCCTATCCGCGGTTAATGTACAAAGGTCAGATTTCCTACAAATGGCGAGATGCCGAAATACATGCTGATACACAATATATAGGTACCAGAAACCTCAGCTATACGGGGGATGAGAAAGTGCCTGCTTATTGGCTGACAAATGTAGGAGCGAGATATGACCTTACGCCTCTGTTTAATCAGGGAAAGGTGGGGAATATTATCAAACATGCATCCTTAAGCTTTAATGTTTATAATATTACTAACGAGCACTACATCTCCACAATGGGGCAAAATGGCTTTCCCATGTCTGGAGATTACCAATCCGTCGTTTTGGGCGCTCCTCGGCAATATTTTGGCACTGTTCAGATTGATTTCTGATAATTGGAAACAAATGTCATGTCACAAACAACGCTTTTCCTTGCAGTAGATTCTCAAAAATTTCGTAATGGTATGTCTCTTGTGCCTGGTGCTATTTGTATTATCGCAACAGATGGCAAAAATGGCTGCTATGGATTTACAGCTACTGCGGTATGCAGTGTTTCTGATGCACCACCCACCTTGCTTGTCTGTGTCAATAAAAGCACAACAGCACATGACCATATTCTGGTTCATCAATGTCTTTCCGTTAATGTACTGGCCCCTTCGCAAGAAGAACTCTGTGCAGGTTTTAGTAACCGCTCTTTGACTCAAACTGAGCGGTTCGCTCTTGCAAAATGGAATAAGCGTAACAGCGGTGCACCGCTGCTTGCCGGATCTACCGTATCTTTTGATTGTATGATTGCGCAGACGATTGAGACACAAACGCACACAATCATTATCGCCTCAGTGGTCGATATTGTTTATGAGCAGGAGCCTCAGAATGGCTTGGTCTGGTACCGTAAAAAAATAGCTTACACAGTTTAACCGAAAATATTTTTCTAATGAGGTGTCATTTTAGAGAGTTTTTTTCATAGCCTGCGGGTGAAGCTTCATGATGGCTCCATTGCCATGTGCAAGGAGGATCTCCGCTGGATCGTCAACCTTGTAGAGGTTGATGATAAGGAAATTCGTATTTGTGGAAGAGAAGGGGAGATTGATAAAACAGCGTATCTCAAGCGAAGCCCGAAGACTCTTGTTTTCGCACAGAAGTGGCGTCCCGTACGGGATTCGAACCCGTGTTGCCGCCGTGAAAGGGCGGTGTCCTAGGCCTCTAGACGAACGGGACAAGAGGCTGATGCGGCTTCCTACGAGAAAAATATCTTTAACACAAGAGGATTCTTTAGAGTGTTTACTTGTTTGATACGAAAATGCAGGCAAAGCACTGAATTTGTGCGCGTTCTGGCCTGATACGGATTATGAAACGTGGCGGAAATGGCGTTATTATAATGAGTGCGTCACTTCAAAATAACGCCAGTGTTGGTTCATGGGGGCTGCACCTAGCAGCAGACATTATAACACTTCAAACGTTTGAGGGGCATGCTTAGAAGCTATTAGCCATCTTCAATATGATAGTGGTTTTTGTGCGTAAAAGCAGGTTCTGGAAATCTTTTTTGCGTTTAAGGTGTTTGGCCTCTTGCATCTGGGCCAGAAGACTGCTTGCAGAGGCATTATGCAAGGTTTGTCAGAAAATACAGGTTGGTTTCCCGTTGTGTTTCGCATGGAAGGCGAGCGGGTTCTTGTTGTGGGTGGCGGAAATGTTGCTGCCAGCAAGGTGCAACTTCTTGTCTCCACAGGTGCGCGTGTTGAAGTGCTTTCAGCTTTCTTGTGTCCAGAGCTTGAGCGGCTGGTAGATAAAGGTGCCATACACCATCTTGCGCAGGATACTTCTGAACAGGATTTACGGCCACGGCTTGCTGGCTGCCGTCTGGTTTATTTAGCGACGAATGACCGGGATCTGAACCAAACACTTGCGACTCTTTGCAAAGCGCAAAACGTGCCGGTTTGTGCTGTAGATGATCCGGCTATTTCTACATTTATTACGCCAGCACTGGTTACACGTGGGAAGGTGCAGGTTGCTATTTCCACAGGAGGAGCAGCTCCTGTACTCGCACGTAGGCTCAGAACAATGGTCGAGCGTGTTTTGCCAGAAGGTTTGCATCATCTGGCAGATTTTATGTCTGCCATACGGGATGAGTTGCGCCAGCGTATTCCAGACACCTCTGCTCGTCGGCAATTGTGGGAACATTTTCTGGATGGGGAAGGTGCACGCGCAGCACTGGCACGAGATACGGCTGAAGCCACACGGAAGCTACAGGAATTGGAAGTAGGTAATGCTGCGCGTGGCGAGGTCTGGTTGGTAGGGGCCGGCCCGGGTAATCCTGATCTGCTTACTCTGGCGGCTTTGCGCCTTATGCAGGATGCCGATGTTATTTTGTATGATAACTTGGTAGGGCCAGAAATCCTGAATTACGTGCGGCGAGATGCTGAGCGTGTTTTTGTAGGAAAAAAGCGCAACCGCCATACATTGCCGCAGGAAGACATCAATCATGAACTTGTACGTCGTGCGCAAGCCGGCCAACGGGTTCTGCGTCTAAAAGGTGGAGATCCTTTTATATTCGGCCGCGGTGGGGAAGAGCTGGAAACATTGGTAGAGGCTGGCGTGTCTTTCAGAATTGTTCCGGGTATTTCTGCAGCTAATGGATGTGCTGCATATGCGGGTATTCCGCTGACACATCGTGATTGCGCACAGGCATGTCTGTTTATTACGGGACATGCACGCGCAGATGGCGTGCTGAATCTGGAATGGGAAACCATCGCCCTTAAAAATCAGACAGTAGTGATTTACATGGGGCTGACAATGCTTTCCCAGCTTTGTGCTCAGCTTGTTAAGCACGGATTGCCTGAAAACTGGCCCGTTGCGGTGGTAGAAAAAGGTACGTTGCCAGAGCAGAGAGTATGCGAAGGCACATTGGCAACGTTACCAGATATGGTGGCGGAACAGCAGATACAAAGTCCGGCCCTTGTTATTGTTGGAGAGGTTGTACGCCATCGTGTGATCTCACCTCGTTATTGATTTAAGATACAACACCACATCGTTGATATTTGCGGCATTGTTACCTGCAGGTTTTAACCGCCATTTATCGGGAAAACAGGATAGAGCATGACAAGCACTTCATTATCTCATGCAGATGCAGCCAAACGGGTTGAGGCTGTGCTAGCGCAACTGAAAGCGCAGTTTGGTGAACGTGTTTCGTGCAATGAATCCGTTTGTGAAGCCCACAGCCATGGAGAGGCTTTGCAGGTGTCCCGCATGCCAACGGCTGTGGTGTTTGCTGAGAGCACGGCCGATGTATCTGAAGTGCTCAAGCTTTGCCATCATCATCGGGTTCCGGTGGTTGCCTTTGGTGCAGGTACATCCGTAGAAGGGCATGTCACGCCCCCAGAACATGCCATCAGCCTTGATCTTTCCCGTCTGACAGAGGTGTTGGAAGTAAACCCGGCGGATCTGGATTGCCGTGTGCAAGCCGGCCTGACCCGGCAAGATTTGAATGTGCAGTTGCGGGATACGGGGCTGTTTTTCCCGGTGGATCCGGGTGGTGAAGCAACATTGGGAGGCATGTGCGCTACACGAGCTTCTGGCACAGCTGCAGTGCGTTACGGCACCATGAAGGAAAATGTGCTTGGGCTAACAGTTGTTCTGGCGAATGGGGAGGTTATTCGCACTGGGGGGCGTGTACGCAAGTCTTCCACAGGGTATGATCTTACTTCTTTGTTTGTCGGCTCAGAAGGCACGTTAGGAATTATTACAGAGGTGCAGTTGCGCCTGCATGGTATTCCCGAACAGCTTTCGGCTGCTATTTGCCAATTTGAAAATCTGCATGATGCTGTCAGCACGGCTATTGAGATTATCCAGATGGGCGTGCCTATTGCCCGTGTGGAACTGATGGACGAAGTGCAGATGGCGGCCAGTATCAGCTACTCTGGCCTCACAGATTTGCAGCCTCTTACAACCCTGTTTTTTGAATTTGCTGGTGCACCAGAATCTGTGCGTGAACAGGTAAGTGTTACGGAAGAGATCGCGCGTGAAAACAACGGGCTGCGCTTTATGTGGGCAGATACGGCAGATGAGCGTGCACGCCTTTGGAAAGCGCGACATAATGCGTTCTGGGCAGCTAAAGCTGTTGATCCAGCCGCACGTGTGATCAGCACGGATTGTATTGTGCCTATTTCACGCCTTGCGGATCTGATAGATGGCGTTCGGCAGGATATAGCAGCTTCCGGCTTGCAGGCTGCTATTTTGGGGCATGTGGGTGATGGCAATTTTCATACCCTGATCATGACAGAAGATAACGATGCCGGGCATGCACGTGCGCTTAATCTTGACCGCAAGATTGTTGCACGTGCTTTGGCAATGGGTGGTTCATGCAGTGGTGAACATGGTGTGGGCTTGGGAAAACTGGAGTTTCTTGAAACCGAGCATGGGGCAGGGGCTCTGTCTGTCATGCGGGCGTTGAAAGCAACACTGGATCCGCTGAACATTCTCAACCCCGGCAAATTGCTGCCAGAAGGGCCTGTGTTCAAAGGGTGAAGGAGTGTTCAGGCAGTTCTCCCGTATAAACTTGACATCTGCGTGTTATTTTCTGTTTATACACACCAAATCGTATTTATCTGGAATGGACTATAAATCATGTCTTCGTCCTTTTTATCCCGTAGGGTAATGCTTGCCGGAATGGGCGTGGCCATGATGGCCCCCTACGGTATTGCTCATGCTGATGGTCAGGTTTTGCGCATCGGCATTATTGCTGGTGAGGATGAAGATGTCTGGCGCGTGGTGGCTGAAAACGCTGCCAAGGAAGGGCTGACTCTCAAAATTATTCCGTTTTCAGATTACAATGCGCCGAATGAGGCATTGGCTGAGCACGAACTGGATGCAAATGCGTTCCAGCATGGACCATTTCTGGAAGCGCAGAACAAAGCCAAAAATTTCCACATTGTGCCTGTTGGCAATACGTATCTGTCGCCTATAGGTTTGTATTCTCGGCGCTGGAAGTCAGTTGCAGAACTGCCAAATAAAGCCGTGATTGGCGTGCCGAATGACCCGACGAATGAGGGGCGCGCCCTTTTGCTGTTGCAGAAACTGGGGCTGATCAAAGTGGCGGAAGATGCCGGCCTGGTGCCCACAGCATTAGATATTACCGAAAATCCACGCCAGATTTCTGTAAAAGAAATGGATGCCGGAATGGTAGGGCGCGCACTGCCTGATATGGATGCGGCTGTGGTGAATACAGATTGGGCCAACAAAGCGGGTATTAATCTGCAGAAAGAGCGGATTGCACAGGAAGCCCCGCAAAATAATCCGTATGTCTGCTTTATTGCGGTAAACGAGGCAGACAAAAATGCACCGTGGGTCAGCAAGCTTGTTTCAGCTTTTCAGCAGGATAATGTCAAACAGGCGCTGGCACAGGCTTTTCATGGTGCAGTTGTGCCGGGTTGGTCATGAGTCTTTTACAGGTTGAACATCTTACCCGCTCATTTGGCGGGCAGCCTGCCCTCAAGGATATTTCTTTTACGGTGGAAAAAGGCGATAGCCTTGGCATCATCGGGCGTTCGGGGGCGGGAAAGTCCACCCTGTTGCGGTGCCTATGCGGGCTGGATCGTCCTCAATCCGGGCGTATCCTGCTAGAAGGGCAGGATCTGGCGGTTCTGCCAGAATCTCAGATCATTCCTTTGCGGCGGCGTATCGGGCTGGTGTTTCAGCATTTTAATTTGCTGACATCCCGCACCGTTGCGGACAATGTAGCGCTGCCATTGGAAATTGCGGGTATACCGCGCGATCAGCGGGTAAAGCGTGTAGCGGAATTGCTTGATCTGGTGGGTTTGGCTGATCATGCCAATAAATACCCGGCCATGTTGTCTGGCGGGCAAAAGCAGCGGGTGGGTATTGCCCGCGCCCTTGCTGCACAACCTGCCTTGCTATTGTGCGATGAAGCGACTTCTGCACTGGACCCCGAAACAACAGAGTCGATATTGGCTTTGTTAAACAGCATCAATCGTGAATTGGGGCTGACCATTGTTTTCATTACGCATGAAATGGACGTTGTGCGTACATTGGCCAAGCATGTTCTGGTGCTGGATCATGGCCGAATTATAGCTCGTGGCCTGCCTGCTGATATTCTGGAAGAAACCAGCCTGCAAGCAGCTTTACCCTCCAATATGGAACATAGCCCGCAGGAGGGTAGCCATGCGGTGGTAAGGTTAACGGTGGATCAACATCTGATAATGGCGCCATTGCTGCAAAATGTGCAGGAGATGTGCCAGACACAGGCATCTTTGCTACGCGTTATTCCTGCCGAAGATGCGGAATATCAGGTTTTGGATGTTCTTTTACAGGTTGGGGATGTTTCCGTCGCAACCATGAACTTTCTTCAGCAAAATTGTCATGCAGCAGAAGTGGTAGGATATGTCCCGGCTCATTCTTGATCTGCTATGGCATGCCACAGGCGAAACGCTGATAATGGTGCTGGTATCTGGGTTTATTGCAGTACTCTTTGGGCTGCCATTGGCCGTTTTTATGGTTGTAGCCGGCCGGGGTGGCCTTTACCCATTGCCTGTACTGCCACGTTTGCTTGGTGTGGTGATTGATGCCATCCGAGCTGTGCCATTTATTATTCTGCTGGTGTTGCTTATTCCATTTACCCGAATGGTTGTGGGTAGTGCGTTGGGCACAACAGCTGCCATTGTTCCTCTTTCCATCGCCGCTATTCCGTATTTTGCGCGTATTGCCGAGGTTTCCCTGCGGGAGGTGGATCATGGGTTGGTGGATGCCGTGCGCGCCATGGGCGGAACGCGGTGGATGGTTATACGGTATGTTTTGCTGCCAGAAAGCATGCCAGCGCTTGTATCCGGCATAACAGTTACATTGGTCACTCTGGTGGGCGCATCAGCTATGGCAGGTACCATTGGGGCCGGTGGTTTGGGAGACCTGGCTATCCGTTATGGCTATCAAC
The DNA here is from genome assembly GCF_004014775.2 of Acetobacter oryzoeni. Taxonomy (NCBI): domain Bacteria; kingdom Pseudomonadati; phylum Pseudomonadota; class Alphaproteobacteria; order Acetobacterales; family Acetobacteraceae; genus Acetobacter; species Acetobacter oryzoeni. The sequence goes on along the minus strand of NZ_CP042808.1, from coordinate 2,253,082 downwards.
GTTTCAATACAACGGTGATGTTAGGGGTGGTGGCCGTTTTGATTGTGCTGGTAACGGGTATGCAAGCCTTGGGTAACTGGCTTTCACGCATACTACGTCATTCTGAGCGCACCAGAATTGCAGATTAGAGCTTAAAAATAGCCTCTCTATTCTGCATGAAATAGAGAGGCGGTTACGTAATTACGCGCTTACAAGTTCCGCATCAGCGGCAGATCCAAAGAATTCATAGTGGATTTGTTTTTCCGGCACGCCGGCTTCTGTCAGAGCTTTAATCATGTCTCGCATAAAACTATCAGGCCCACAGATATTGTAATCTGCCATGATATCTATGCGGGGTTTAAGCCATTCTGCGGTCACTCTGCCTTCATGCAGTGTCACGTTCTTGCTCGAACGGTTGGTGGGGGCGGGGGAATGACTATAGAAAATATCGGCTTTGAGAGCATCTTTTTCGGCTAGGTCGTATATGTAGTCGGAAAATGCTTCATCCTGTGCCGTATGGACGCCGTGGATGTAATGGATATCACGCTTGGTTCCATCTTTCAGAAATGCACCCAAAGTAGAAATAAAAGGTGTTTGCCCCACACCTGCGCACAGGAGAACGATTTTGCTGTTTTTTTCTGTTTCGGGCGTAAAGTCTCCTGCTGGTGCAGAAACGTCCAGCATTTGCCCTTCTTGTACGGTATCATGTAACCATTGAGACACCACACCACCATCTGCACGACGCACACTAATGCGGTAATGATCCGCACCGGGTTCGGAAGAAATACTGTAGTTGCGGCGTTGTGAACCGTGCCCCGGAACATCTAGCTTGAAGCTGAGATATTGCCCGGCTTCGTGCTTCATAATGGGTTTGTTATCGACTGGTACCAGTTCGAAGGATGTAATGGTGTCACTTTCACGCACTTTGCGCCGTACCGTAAAGGGCCGCCAACCTACCCATCCGCCGGGGGCTGCTGCATGGGCTTCATAAATCTGCTCTTCACGGCTAATGAGAATTTCTGCCAAGAACCAGTAAGCTTTGCCCCATGCTTCCAGAATTTCGGGGGTGGCGGCATTTCCCAATACCTGCGCAATCGCTCCCAAAAGTGCGTCTGCTACATAGGGGTAGTGTTTGGGCAGAATATTCAGGCCAACGTGTTTTTCAGTAATGCGTTCAACCATACCGCCTAAGGCGCCAAGGTTATCAATGTTACGCGCATAAGCCAGCACAGCTAAGGCAAGGGCTTTAGGTTGTTCACCATCTTTTTGGTGAGACATGTTGAAAAGGTCCCGGATATCGGGGTTGGACAGTAGGCGTTTGTACATCTCCCGCGTAATATCCAACCCGTATGCCTCAAGAGCAGGAACGCAGGCTTTTATGATTGAGATTGTTTTTGCATCAAGTGGAGAAGGCATGAGGAGGATTCCGTATAAAATGTATTTCAATTACACCTTATAGGGGTATTTAAAGGTGTCAATATGACACATCTTTTGTACGGAGATAGCTGCATTGTGATACATGCAATATTTAGAGAGAATTAATATTCTATATTTGAGTTATTATGTTAGATAATGACTAATATTATACGTTTTCTGAAAAAAGGAAGTTTTTGCTTTTGCATTTCTATAAAACTAAGATTACTTACTGGATATAAGAAAACATGTTATCAGGTTATTAAGTTTTCAGTGGTTTGTCATACTTTGTAGAATGACAACCATAAAATATTGGGCATGCTACAAGAACCACGGTAACTCTGGAGCAATGGGTATAAAGAACAATGGCTGACCAGGACGACGTTATTTCACCCGGGATAGATCTTGGACAAAGGATCAAAATCCTGCGTAAATCTGCTGGACTTACACAGCAGCAGGTTGCGGATGCGCTGGGGGTTTCAAGGCCAGCTATCGCTTTTTGGGAAACCGGACGCGAAGGAAGCGCTAGAAAGCATATTCCCAAGCTGGCTGCACTTTTTAATGTTGATCCAGAAATTTTTCTGACAGGTTATGTGCAGGAAGATATTGAACTGGTGATTACACCGGATGAGCATGATGTGATCCGCCTTTACCGTATGCTTGATCCATCTCGCAAAGTATCTGCACAAAAATGGCTGGAACGTCAGGCGCGGATGGCGCGGCAGGAAGACTAAATTTATCGCGTCATTTTTATATAATTAGGTAAGTTCTTTTCAGTGTTTGTGGGCGCAACCCCTGTGTAAACATTGAGAAGAACTTACCTTTCAAACTGCTTCTTTAAAGCTGCTCTAAGGCAAGTGCAGCCGCAGAAGCCACATTATGCCTTAAGGCAACAACATTGCCCTTTCCATAAGGGTGAACCCGGTTTGTTAAAATCAGAACAAAGCTGTCTGTTTGTGGCACCAACCATAAAGATGTGCCCGTAAAGCCGGTGTGACCAAATGATCCTACAGGAAAGTAATCTCCTCGCGGGGTAGAATAGTGGGTTGCAATATCCCATCCTAAACCACGTTGGTCTGTTTTACCCACAGGTTGTTGCGGTGATGACATCATAACCAGAGTTTCTGCCTTGAGCGGAAAAGGGGAGGAACGCCCGGCGCGCTTGTTAAGCAGCGCAATGGCGTAGTGGGTCATGTCATCTGCGCAGGAAAACAACCCTGCGTGGCCTGCAACGCCACCCATTCGCCGTGTTGTGGGGTCATGCACAATACCACGGAGGAGTGTCCCTTTTTCATCATACTGAGTAGGGGCAATGGTGCTGTAAAGTGCCGGTATGGGCGTAAAAAAAGTTCTTTTTAGGCCGAGTGGTTTGAGAATATTTTGAGTTGCATAGTCTTGTAAGGTCAGGCCTGAGAGTTTTTCTACAATCAGCCCAAGCAGGATGAAATTGATATCACTATAGACAAACTGTTCTCCGGCAGGGTGGATAGGGGTGCAGGAAAACGCCATGTGTATAGCTGTATTACGGCCTATCCATGGTGTTGAAAGGTCCAGATCTGGTGGCAGGCCGGAATAGTGAGTGAGCAACTGTCGGACAGTAATATCCTGTTTGCCCTGTCCGGAAAATTCAGGAAGGTAATGGCAAACAGGAGTATCCAGTTGCACTAATCCGCGTTCATAAAGCTGCATGATGGCAGGGGCGGTAATAAGCACTTTGGTGAGAGACGCCATATCAAACAGCGTATCCCATGTCATGCCCTCAGGATGAGGCACAAGTGCACGTTGCCCGAACACACCTTTCCAAACCACGCGGCCTTTATGGCCAATGGCAGCAACGGCTCCCGGTGTTTTATGGGTTTTGACGGCATCCTGAAAAATCTGTTCCACTTGTGCAAAGTGGTTTTTTGTCTCGGAGGCCATACTTTTCTTTATCGGCATGTAGAACAGGTTTGTCATACCCAACAGCAGAATACGTCGGCTCAAAGCGGGAGAGGGCATACTTGTTCTGCCTTATAATAAAATGCGGTTTGTTCAAGAAGCAACGAATCTGAATGTGATATTCAGGCGTGTTTCTCCTGTTCGGGAGTGTGTGTCTTGGCGGAGGGGTTTAATTCCATGAAAGCGTAGGCGATCAGGCCCACCCCATACCAGCACATCTCCATCTTTGAGCAAAATTTGCCGGGTAGGGTCTGATCTTTTGAGACCACCCCACAGAAAAGTTGCTTCCAATCCAAATGAGAGAGAAACCACGGGCTGATCCGTACACCCTTCATCTCGGTCTTGATGCAGCCCCATACGGGCACCGGGGCTGTAAGAATTGATAAGGCAGGCATTTGGCTGAAACTGTGCAAAGCCTGCTTTCTGGGCAGCCTTGTGTGCCAGAGCTTGAAAAATGGCAGGCATATCTGGCCAAGGTTGGCCAGTAAATGGGTTTACTTTGGTATAGCTGTAACCTTGTAATGTGCTCACCCACCCAAATGTTCCGCAACATGTCATGGCTACAGACATCTGCCCTCCACCAGGAGTATGCATCTTCCTGAATGGAGCCTGCTGCGCAATATGATGAATAGCTCGCATACAAGCTTCAGCATTGTGCAGGGCGAAACAGGGCAATAACACAGCACCTGTATCTAACTGCACATACTCTGGCCGTGTATCTGGCAAAAGAAAATCCAGTTGCGCGGGATGGTTGTCTTTCATGCAGGAAGCTCTGTGTGGAAAGTGTTTGCGGTGGTGTGCGCAGTCTGGCACAGCATGCAAAGAGTATAGCAGCACCTATGTTTGAAACAGAAGGAGCAGATTCCCAACAATGTCGGTTTCTGGTCGGGATATGATGTTTATCGGCGGCATTCCGGCTGTTATCAGCTTTAATGCCAGCAGCCGCATGTTTCGTGGGGTTTTTATAGGCTTGAACGCAGAGGTGGATTTTCTGGCGTGTTCCCCTATGGATTTGCAACCGCAAGGTGAAGCAGCTTTGAGTGTGTTTTTGGAAACATGCCGCCAGCAGAAGCGTTCTCCCTTGCTTGCACGGCAGGAGGGGCAGAAAGGCTACCTGCTTGAAGATATATATGCAGAACTGGAAGGGCCAGCACGCCAGAAAGGGATAGATCTGTACCAGCTTGTACGAGATCAGACACTGGAGTTTCAGAAAACAGGATATCGGGAAAAAGGGCCGGTCGTTTTTCTGAATTTTTAATGGGAACGGCTGACTCTCTAAAAATGAAAGAGGGCTTGAGGTATAAGCCCTCTTCTTAACATCTATTGTGTTAGGCTGTGGTTTTAGCTGGGATATCCTGTTTGGCGGGAGCCATTACAGATACAAGTGCAACCATGGCAATATTGATAACCAGAGAAAGTAGGCCCGTAGAAATATTGCCTGAAAACAGCCCCAGATTAATGGGGTGAATAGGTTTCAAGCCGTCCATCCAGCACATGCCAACGCCAAATACTGTGCCTACAGCCCATCCCGTCAACATAGCGGCGGCAGAAAAGCGCACACGTAACAGGCCCAGAATAAGCGCAGGGAATGTTTGTAGAATAAACACCCCTCCCAGAAGCTGGAAATCAATGGCAAATTGCGCGTTCAGGAACAATACGCAAATCAGCGCGCCAATTTTAACGATGAACGCTGTAATGCGGCTGGCACGCACCGGGTTAGCTTGTGCGGGAAGCAGATTGTTGGTGACCAGATTTGCTGCGCCAATGGCCATAACGGCCGCCGGCACCAACGCACCCACGGCAATGGCAGCAAGGCAAAAACCGGCAAACCATGCCGGAAAGACGCTTTGGAACAGCAGAGGCACAACCATGGACGTATTGGTGGTGTTAATGCCCGCTGCATGCGCCATAAAACCCAGCATGGCGATAAGCCCCAATACAATGGTGTATGCCGGTAAAAAAACGGCATTCTGTTTGATGGTATCTGCCGAGCGAGATGCCAGAATCCCTGTAAGTGTATGGGGGTATAAAAAGGCAGCCAGAGCGGAAGAAAGCGCGAGTGTGGCATAGGGTAAACCTTGCCCGGTTTTAAGTACCGTATCGGCATGTGCCGCCGTGGCGAACAGCGCGCTGTAACCGCCGGTGTGCAAAGGAATAACAGTTACCGCCACCAGTACGGCAATATAGATCATAATATCCTTGATAAAGGCCGTAAGCGCTGGTGCGTGCAGTCCCCCCAGCCATGTGTAAGCGGCAAGAGAAATAAAGGCGATAATCAGTGGTAGATCGCCCGGTAATCCCAAAGCCTGCACTACTGTACGGATACCAATAAGCTGGAGTGCAATATAGGGCATGACCGCTACCAGGCCGGTTAACGCGATAACCACCTCCAATGCCCGGCTGTTAAAGCGTGCCTTTACAATATCTGCCGCTGTGGCGTGGCCGCCTGCACGAGCAAGCTTCCAGAGTTTAGGCATGACAAGAAAAATGAACGGGTAAACGATAATGGTATAAGGCAGCGCAAAAAAGCCGTATGCCCCCGCCGCATACACCAGTGCGGGCACGGCAATAACAGTATAGGCGGTGTAAAAATCTCCACCAACCAGAAACCACGTTACCCACGGCCCAAATTCTCGCCCGCCCAAAGACCACTCTTCATGGCTATTGGTGTCACGCTTGGCATGAAACAGGCCGCGTATCCATTGTATGGAACTGCCAACAACAATGGTGGCAGCAAAAAAGAAAACAAAAACGCCAAGCGCCCACGGGTTTATGGTGTTCATGTGCTTTGTCCCTTTTTCCAGACAATCCAGATAAGGACAGAGGTTACGGGCACCCATGCGAATTGGTACCAGTAGAAAAAGGGAAAACCCCATAAAACAGGATCGTGCCTGTTATACAGGGGTGTCCAGAGCAACCCTAAAAAGGGCAAGGCGAGTAGGAAGTTCAGATATTTCATTACAGAAAACCCGGTCATTTTGTTTTTTTTGTTCGTGACCGGGATAAGAATGGCGATGAAAGTTACCGCCTGTCAATTATTCTGTATGTTTTTCTGGTTTGAGAAACCAAGCTGTGGCTTTTCCACTACAAACAGCTGAATTGCCTGTAATGGAGTAAAAAAGACCAGTGGATTTTAACGTGTGGCACTATGCTTTTTGTTCTGTAAAACTTGGTTTAGTTTATCGCCATACTGCCGATAGCTGCCCTCTGGCACGCAGCCCATTTCTTCCAGATCAGCCAGATCCGCTCCGTGATTGATCCACATATTCACTTCACGTGAATCAATAGTGGCTGGGATTTCACGTGGTTCATAAACGATAGGTGGGTTTTCACCCTCCGCTGCGCCAAAAAGCATAAAGCTATCTGGTTCCGGTGTTTTGCTGGAACTCAGGCTGATTTCACCACACACAACCTGCTTTTTTTCTGCATTAGGATGCGTGGTAATTGCGCGGAAAAATGGATGCGTGTCTGGGAATCGTTTTGTTAGTGTTTTGAGGGTGTTTTTGACAAAAGGAGAGGCCTTTTTATCGCTACCATCGATAACGGTTTGTGCACTCGCAGAACAGGCCAGTCCCGGCGCGCCAAGGGCAGCAAGCAACAGGCTGAATGCCAGAAAGCGTTTCATGGTTTTAAGTCTTTCCTGTTCAATGGAATGTATTAGACAATATTATACTGCATTTTCGTGTTTAAAACAGCTTTTGCCTTCCATGGCGTAATGCCGCCGCAACTTAACCGGCCACCCCGTTGAGGAGTAGGTACACCGGTGGTGGATGGCAGAGATAAAGGTAATCCGTAAAGGCTTCTGACTGCTAGAAAACCAAAGCATTCGGCTTCCAGCGCATCCCCGTTCCATCCTAGAGTTTCTACCGGAAATACTTGGCCAGAAAGGCGTTGTGCAAGCGCTTCCATGATAGCGGGGTTGTGCCGGCCACCACCACACACAAACCATGCCTTTGGTTGTTCTGGTAACGGGGTGCGGGCAATGGTTTCTGCCGTAAAGGCGACCAATGTAGCAGCCCCATCTGCCGGAGAGAGTGCAGCAATATCCTGCAAGGCAGTATGGAAGCTCAGCCTATCGAGAGATTTCGGGGCTGGTTTGCTAAAAAATGGATGTGCCAACAACTGCTTCAGAAGAGGTTCTGCAACCTTACCACTGTGTGCCAGCTGTCCATCTTTATCGTAGGGAATACCGGTATGGCGGAAAGTCCAGTCATCCAGCAGGGCATTCCCGGGCCCTGTATCGCAGGCCAGAATCTCACCTTTCGAAGTCAGCAAAGTGAGATTGGCAACTCCCCCAATATTCAGAATTGCAACGGGCCGTGGCTGATCATGTAGCAGAGCGGCATGATATAAAGGAGCTAAAGGCGCACCTTCTCCACCAGCCTGAACGTCTGCGGTGCGAAAGTCATGGATAACTGGTAAATCTGTAGCAGCAGAAAGAGCAATGGCATTGCCTATCTGCCATGTGCGTCCAGGCTGATGCAAAATGGTCTGACCATGAAAGCCGATAAGATCGGCAGGCATATCAGGAGCCATTTGGCGCAGTTGCTGTACAGCTATGGCATGCACTTCTGTCAGATCATGTTCTGCAGACAGTAATATAGGGTCAGAAGGTGCAAGCTGGGGTGCCGCATCCAGTATGTGGCGTAGGCGTGCGCGTAACTCTGGGGTATAAGGCACGGTTAAGGAAGGACCATGCCTGGATATACGTGTGCCATCAGTTTGTATGAGCGCTGCATCTACGCCATCAAGCGATGTACCACTCATAAGCCCAATGGCGGTGAGGAGAGGGGAAGAAGGCATAGTGTTACTGTGCCGTGTTGATATCCAGACCGGTCCGTAACTGTCCGGTGGGTACATCCCATAGCACAATACGATCCTGCCCCTGTTCTGTAACATGCAGGGCCAACAGATTATCCCGCACACGCGTTACGCTTAACAGGTGTTCACCTGCAGGTAACGTCGCATGTGCTGTGGGGAGGCTGGGGGATGGTGCGGCATCAGATAACGCAACAGGTGGAAGTGGAGGGGGAGTAGGCTTGCTGCTCATGCGATGAATGAGTACGCCTGCCAATACAACAACGCCCACCACAATCAGCACACCCATGCCAATAACGGCTACAAGTAAGGCTTTGGGTGTTTTGTATTCCTGTGGTTCTTCCATTTTAAAGAGCCGCACCTTCTGCAATATGACGTTTCATGTTTTGCACAACGGCTGCCAGACCATCAAAAATGGCCTGTCCAATCAGAAAGTGCCCAATGTTGAGTTCTCGCAGCTCTGGCAAGCCTGCTATGGGGCTAACGTTTTCAAATGTCAGACCATGTCCTGCATGTACCTCCAGCCCAAGTGCGGCGGCTTGTGTGGCTGCGGCACGCAGGTGTTCCAGTTCTCCAGCTTTCCCTTCTGCGTAAGCGCCAGTGTGGAGCTCTACTACTTGTGCGCCTATTTTGGCGGCAGCTTCTATCTGTACGGGTGAGGGGTCTATAAACAGCGAAACACGAATACCTGCTTGGGCGAGTTGTTGCACTTTTGGCGTAAGTGTTTCTAGCTGTCCTGCTACGTTCAGGCCGCCTTCTGTGGTGAGTTCCGCACGCCGTTCGGGCACAAGGCAGCAGGCATGGGGGTGTAAGCCAAGGGCTATGCCAACCATTTCATCAGTTGCGGCCATTTCCATATTAAGAGGTGCCGCAATTTCTGCGCGCAGGCGTTCCAGATCTTTATCACGGATATGGCGTCTATCTTCACGTAGATGGGCAGTAATGCCATCTGCACCAGCCTGAATAGCCAACAAGGCCGCGGCAACGGGATCTGGATATGTGCCACCACGTGCATTGCGAATGGTAGCGACATGATCAATGTTGACGCCAAGCCGGATAGCTGAAGTCATGCTGCGTTCCTTCTGTTCTGCGCAAGCTGTGCTGCCAACCGAATGGCCGCAACAAGGCTGCTTGGGTCTGCCTTGTTCTGCCCCGCAATGTCAAAGGCTGTGCCATGGTCGGGCGATGTACGAATAATGGGCAAACCCAGCGTTACATTCACGCCTTCTGCCATATCCAGCGTTTTGAGCGGGATCAGCCCTTGGTCATGATACATGCATAAGGCCACATCGTAACGGCTGCGGGCTGCGGGTGTGAACATGGTATCTGGCGGCATGGGGCCTGTAATGTTGAGCCCTTCCTGCTGTAACGCTTTAATGGCAGGGGTGATAATCTGCTGCTCTTCATGCCCCATTAAACCGTTTTCCCCTGCATGGGGGTTTAATCCGGCTACAGCAATGCGTGGTGCTTTCAGCCCAAAATCGCGCTTGAGCCCAGCCGCGACTGTGCGGGCTGTTTTAACAATCAGCTCTGTATTTAATTGTTCCAGCGCATGCCGGAGGGATACATGCACAGTAACAGGCACAACCCTCAGAGATGGGCTGGCCAGCATCATCACTTCATGTCCGGGCACATGGCATAGTTCTGCCAGATAGCTGGTATGCCCCGGATGTTTAAACCCTGCGCTTTGAATAACTTCCTTGCTGATAGGGTTAGTAATAATGGCGGAGGCTTCACCATTCTGGGCCAGTTCTACCGCCAGGCGGATGCTTTCAATAACACTGGGTGCGTTTTGGCGGTCTGGTTCTCCGGGGGCAGCAGGTGTTTCCAGACGGAGAGGGATTACAGGAATGGCGTGGGAGAAAACATCCGTTCCCTGTTCCAGATAACGCACCGCTTGCACTGGGGCGTGTTGTTCCAGAAGGGTGGGGTCTCCTATAAAAACAAAAGGAAGCCCACTTTCGCGTAATATGCGCCATGCTTTTACAGTAATTTCAGGCGCAATACCTGCTGGGTCACCTTGTGTTAAAGCAAGCATAGGCTTCTTCCTTCAGTGCAGGAAAATATGAGTATGCAGGCAGAAACGCTCAGAAATGGTCTGGCGTAAAGGCGCTAAGAAACTGATACAGCACGTTAGGTGCAAAACCATATTCTACGGCCATAACGGCATCCGGGCAAAGGGTGCGATACCATGTAGGATTAAAGTGATCAGACAGTGAAATGGAATTGGGAAGACTATGTGCTGAATGAAGTAGGTTCATAAACGGGGCCAGCCCCTGCAGGTTTGGATCAGCTGGTCTATTTTGCAGGTAGATGTTTGGATCAAAAAATAGATGGCCGGAACGCTTTTCTTGATCGCCAGATCGTAGGAAATGATCATACCCATTTACAAAACCGCCTGATTGCAGGTTTTGTTCCGAGATATCAGGATAGCGCTGGCGATAATAACGTTCTGAAAAGAGGTAATGTGGGGAAAAGCTTTTGTAGCCCTCGTTGCAGTAATGCTCAAAGCCAGAAGTATAGGTGCCGCTTGTAATGGCTTCTGCCGCTTGGGAACAATTAACCCGGTACCATTCCTCGTTGAAATATCTGTTTGGCGAATGGCCGGAGGGAGCACCTTCGGTTTTATACCAGTGTTCAAGTTCCTGATCAGAAAAAGACAGCAAAGCATCCATAATTGCGCCGTATTCTGCGCGGTACCAATTTGCATCAAAAGAGTACCATAAAGCTTTGGATGCTTTAGCAGCCATAGTTTGTTATCTTTCTTTTGCAGGTATAAAAATCAACAGGCCGGAATGTTGCTTTCAGCCTACAGCGCGGCGATTGCGCCATAATGCGGCAAAATCAATCTGCTGCATGATAACAGGCAGAAAGCCTGCTTCACGGCATAGAGTGGCCAACATGTTGCGTGCAGCAGGGTAGAGAAGACGCGGAGCTTCAATAAGCAGCAGGGTTTCAAAAGTTTCGGCTGTTGCATGTTGCAACGTAAAGATACCTGCATACACCAGATTAACATCAAACAAGGGCGTAATTTCTTCTCCTTCCCGTTGTGCAGGAAGATGCCCTTGGCAGCGCAAGATAAGTTCAACTTCAAAATTTGGCTGGTTTTCGCCCATTTGATGGGCACGCACATCTACAGAAACACCAAGATGAGGGCGGTCTGTTACGCGTGTGTAAACTGCAGGTGCGCCGAGAACCTGAAATTCAACAGATTTAACGTATTGGATTCCCATCTGAATAGACGGTGCACGAGGTGTTTGAGAGGCGCCGCCAAGTGAATCTGCAGTCTCGGTATTCATGATGGATGTCTGATCCTCAGGAGTAATGTCGCAAACAGAAATGGCTCATTATTCAGGAAAAATGAGCAAAACAATACAATCCACATCAGCTCTAGCAGATTCAGGCAGTTGCGGCGAGAGGAAACACAATAAAGTTCTTTATCTATTGCAGCTTGGTGATCCTGTAAAAATGTGTGAAATATTTTATCATTAAGCGTGCAGTTGATGATATTCAGTCGCTTGTTCTTTATGTGTGATACGGCTACGACTTGCTATCATGATCAGGCTGATAATTGTTGTCCCATTCCTGCTGGCGCTTGTCGTGTTCAGTGCCAGTAATCAGGATCCGCTCGATATGTGGCTGCTGACATATAGCTGGAAATCTTCCGCTGGTGTGTTGGCGCTGTTGGTCGCTGCTGTTGCTTTTCTGCTAGGCGCGTTCTGTTTGTGGACGGCTGAATTCAAGCAGCGTCGGCGTGCGCGCAAGGCAGAACAGCATGTAAAGGAATTGGAAGCACAGCTTGCGCAAGTGCAGGTTGTATCCAGCCAGCCGGTGGCCCCTGCGCCTGTAGCTGTGGCAACTCCGTCTGTTTCTCCTTCTTCAGGGGTAGAGCCACATGTCTGATACGGCAAGACAAACAGGTTTGATTGTGGCGCTGGATACACAGGATCCGGCACAGGCCAAGGCATGGGCTCACGCAGTGCAAGGTGCTGCGGGCGTTATTAAGCTTGGTATGGAATTTGCGTATGCGGCCGGTTTTCAGGCTGTAGCAGATGTGGCCGGGCAGAGGCCTTTATTTCTGGATCTCAAGCTGCATGATATCCCCAATACAGTTGGGGCAGCAGTAAAGGCACTTTCCCATTTGCGCCCTCGTATGCTCACACTCCATGCAGTTGGCGGCGTAGACATGATGAAAGCTGCGCGGAAGGCATGTGATGAAGCTTTTCCGGAGGGGGAGCGGCCATTACTGCTGGCTGTAACTGTGCTGACCAGCATGGATGATCAGGCTTTGGCAGAAGTGGGTGTGCCAGATGATACGCGCACGCAGGTTTTGCGTTTGGCACATCTGGCCATGGAATCCGGGATGGACGGATTAATCTGCTCAGCGCATGAACTGAAGGCCATTCGAGATGCTCTGGGAGATAAACCCGTTTTGGTAACGCCCGGTATTCGGCCCGCAGGTGCCGCGAAAGGGGACCAAAAACGCGTTATGACACCAGCAGAAGCGCGTGCCGCTGGAGCAGATTGGATTGTGGTGGGAAGGCCCATAACACAGGCAGCAGATCCGGCCGCGGCTGCCGCCGCCATTGCTGCAGAGCTGGCAGCATAAATCTGCTGTATAGATGGGGTAGGTTATGGACGGCGTTCAGACAGGCGTAAAAATCTGTGGCCTGACGGAGGAAGCCGGGCTTGAGGCTTGCGTGGAATATGGCGCCGATTGGATCGGTTTTGTTTTTTTTGAGCGCTCACCCCGTTATATAAGTGCTTTGCAAGCAAAGGCTTTGGCTTCTCGGATTACGGGTAGCATCAGGAAGGTGGGGCTGTTTGTGCGTCCTGATGATACTGTCTTGGAGCGGGTGCTGGATCAGGTAGATCTGGATATCTTGCAACTTTATACAACGCCTGAACGTGCCGTACAGATACAAGCCAAGTTTGGGCGGCCTGTCTGGTCATCCATACCAGTCGCATCACAGGCCGATTTGCCACGACTATGCACGGTGGAGCGCCTTTTAATTGAGCCTAAGCCTCCTGTTCATGCAACACGCCCAGGCGGCAATGCGCAGCAATTGAACTGGGATCTGCTGCACGGGTGGCAGCCTGGTTATTCGTGGATGTTGGCTGGTGGCTTGAACCCGGAAAATGTGAGCCAAGCTGTTGCAATAACTGGCGCTCCGGCGGTGGATGTATCATCAGGAGTTGAGAGCGCTCCGGGTATTAAGAGCCCTGATGCAATTGCCCGTTTTATCCACAATGCGCGTAGCCCAGCCGTTAGTTGAGATAAAAACATTATTTTTTCTGCTTTAGGTCTTGCCTGTTTCGAAAATTTTGCTATTACCTCTCTCGCGTCGGAGAGATGGCCGAGTGGCTTAAGGCGCACGCTTGGAAAGCGTGTGTACGTTAATAGCGTACCGAGGGTTCGAATCCCTCTCTCTCCGCCATAGTGCTTTTCCTTAAAAATATTGAACTTTATGAATTAGTCTCAGAGATTCTGTGACGTTGTTCTGCACGGGACGTAAATACGGGGTCTTAGGGCTTTCTGTTGCTTCAACGTTATAAGGTTGGGAATCGTCTGAGCAAAAATAACAGTGTCTAGAAAGAGGGGTAGCAGAGTTCTCTAAATAAGGACTGTTCGCTCTCAGTTTAATTTAGTAAGCGCGTATAGAATTCCAATTAGAGATTTTTGTAATTATGCGCAAAAATGGCAATGCCGAGCAAACTGTTGGCAATCCTCGTAAGCAGAATACGAGTCAAATCTTGGATGCTGCAGAAAAAGTGTTTGCCGTTCATGGTTTAAATGGCACGCGTATAGATGACATAGCCAAAGCATGCGCGTTGCCAAAGGCAAATATTCTTTATTATTTCAACACAAAAGAAATACTTTACCAAGCTACGCTAGGACGGTTTTTGGATGATTGGCTGGGAGATGCCAATGTGCATCTTTCCGCAGATATGAACCCGCGAGAAGGTTTGCAAAGCTACATTCAGGCTAAAATGTTATTTTCCCGCCAGAGGCCAGAGGCTTCCCGCTTGTTTATGCATGAGCTTTTAGCCGGTGGTGAACAAATCCAGTTTTTTCTACAGGAAACACTGAAACCACATGTAGAGCACTTAGCGATTATATTTGCTGCATGGTATGAGAAGGGACTTATCAAAAAGATAGATCCCTTCCATTTTATGTTCATGCTTTGGGCGATGACGCAATCTTATGCAGATATGCAGGTACAATTTGCCGCAGTTTTAGGAAAAAAACGTCTGACAAAGCATGATTTTGAAGCAGGCGCAGAAACAATCATGCAGTTGGTTGCCTCAATTTGTATTGACGCGGAATAAGGGAGCTAAGTAGTGTTTGTGCAAGCATGCCAATAACAAAACCAAAAAGGCATGAAAAATTTCGCACACTCTCCAAGCTGGGCAAGAAAATAAAAAGAACGCCGCATCCTGTACTGATAAACAGTGAGAGCAAGGCAATAGGATTAAATCCAGATTTATACCAATAAACATTTCTTTTGTCTGATGAATACAGAGCTTCGGTGACAATGTTTTGTTTCTTGATAAGATAATAATCTGCCAGAATGATACCGATAAGAGGCGTAATAAATGTGCCCAAAACATCAAGAGTCAGATGGATCAGTTCTGGACGTGCATATAAATTCCATGGTGTGAACAAGATGGCACCTATGGCAGCAATAAGCCCACCCTTGCGCCAAGAAAGAAGGTGAGGTGCCATATTAGAAAAATCAAAGGCAGCAGATACAAAATTGGCGGAAATATTAATGCCAATGGTCGCAATAACAATAGTTATCACGCCAACAATAGCTGTTCCTAAACTCGTAGTTTTGACGACCGTTTCTACGGGGTCAAAAATCATATGCCCGAACACAGGCAGTGTCAGTGTTATGGTAACAAGAGTAAGAAGTGAGAAGGCAAAAAAGTTAAACGGTAATCCCCAAAAGTTCCCTCGATTTATAGATTGCATACTCGTACCATAGCGTGAAAAATCTCCAAAATTTAAAATAATAGGCGCAAAAAAGGCAAGTATTAAGGCCATTGCATTTATAATGCCCAGAGTATGCGCAATAAGGCTAATAGATTGATGTGGTGCAAAAAATTGAAAAGAAAGATGCCACCCGGTTTTAGAAAACAGCCAAATATCTAGTAAAGCCATCAGGCCATAAATAACGGGGCCAGCCCAATCTATAAAATGGCGTATGGCGTCCATACCATTCCAAAAGACAAGGGTTTGTAAAGCCCAGACAATCAGAAAGGCCAACCATCCCACGTAGGATAATCCAAGAAAACCATGGTGTGTGGCATTGGCCCAAGGCTCTACAACAGGCCAGATTTTGAGAATGAGAATGACCAAAGCATTTGATGCTAACCACGTTTGAATGCCATACCACCCAACGGCTATAATTCCGCGTATGAGTGCTGGAATAATGGCACCGTACACGCCAAAGGTCATGCGCGCGACAACAGGGAAAGGGGCCCCTGTTTTAAAACTGGGTACAGCCATCAGGTTGCACGTTAATTGAACGAGCAGAATGGCAAAAAGCAGAGCTGCAAAAACATCGTATAGCGGGAGGCCTAGAGTAAATAAGCTTCCAAGCGTGATGTATCCGGCAACACTATGAATGTCTGACATCCATAAAAACAGATAATCTTTCCATTGCCATGTGCGTGTCACAGAGGGCGCTAAATCCTCGTTTGTTAGGCGATTATCATGTGATGCATGATGCGTTCCACCCATAATGTTTCCCTACATTACGATTCGAATCCAAAATTATATTATTGACCAATTAGTCAGAATAACAATACGATTTCGATATGAAATGTATTTTGTTTTTAACGGTTAGAAAATAGAAAGGCAGCCACGTCATGCTCCATGTTAAAGGCGGAACGCTTGTTACGGCGGAAGGCAGTAAGCGGGCAGATATTCTGTGTGGTGCAGATGGAAAAATAGCTCATGTGGCAACAACTATAGAAACACCTACAGGGTGCGATGTTGTTGACGCAGCAGGGCTATTGGTTATGCCAGGGGGAATTGACCCGCATACCCATATGGAAATGCCTTTTATGGGTACAATTGCAAGTGATGATTTTTATACCGGAACAGCTGCGGGTTTAGCTGGTGGAACAACCAGTATTATTGATTTTGTTATTCCTGATTCCAGAACATCTTTGGTGGATGCTTGGCAAGCATGGCGGCAAAAAGCCCAGAAATCTGCGGCTGATTATGGATTCCATGTTGCGATTACGCATTGGAATGATCAAATTTACCACGATATGAAAACCCTTGTAGAAGAATGTGGGGTTAATTCATTCAAACATTTCATGGCGTATAAAAATGCATTGATGGTGGAAGATGAGGCCTTTCTACATTCAATGCGCCGTGCCGCAGAATTAGGTGCCATTTGCACTGTCCATGCTGAAAATGGAGATGCAGTTGCTTACCTGCAGCAAGATCTCTTGTCTGAAGGGCGCACAGGGCCGGAAGCGCATCCAGTATCACGCCCAGCTGCGGTAGAAGGGGAGGCTGCACATCGCGCCATTACTTTGGCGGGCTTGCTTGGAGTACCTATTTATATAGTGCATGTTTCAACGCAGGAAGGCGTGCAAGCCATTTCAGAAGCACGATTGCGAGGGCAAGAGGTATACGGTGAAGTACTGCCCCAGCATTTAGTATTTGATGAAAGTGTTTATGAGGGGTCTGATTGGTTGAAAGCAGCACAGTATGTCATGAGCCCACCTTTTAGGCCCAAACATCATCAGGCAGCGTTGTGGGGTGGTATGATGTCTGGGCAGCTACAAACAACGGCTACAGATCATTGTTGTTTTTGTGCGCCACAAAAAGAAATGGGCAAAACAGATTTTACCCGGATACCCAATGGCACGCCTGGAATTGAGGATCGGATGAGTGTTTTATGGCACTATGGTGTTAAAACAGGAAAACTGACGCCAGAACAGTTTGTGGCTTTAACATCTACAAATACAGCGCAAATTTTTAATATGTATCCACAAAAAGGAAGCTTAGCGATAGGGGCAGATGCGGATATCGTGCTGTGGGATGCCGACGCAGAACGTACAATTTCTGCACAAACACATCATCAGAATGTTGATTATAATATTTACGAAGGAATGACGGTAACAGGTGTTGCAAAGAAAACAATAAGCAAAGGCCATCTTGTCTGGGATGAAGGGGATTTACGCGCAGTGCGTGGGGCAGGGCAATATATTGCACGCCAGCCAAAACGCAGAAATGTGCGTAAACCGCTTTAACCAGATTGTAGGCGTGCAGTATTTAGAGATTCTTCGTTAAAAGCAAAGGGTAAACAGGCATAGCGTTTACCTTTTGTAACGGGCTGAACAGCATGTAAAAGCGCGCTTGAAAAAATAAGTGCTCCCCCAGCAGGCGGACAAAACCTTTGACTGGAAAATTCAGGGAAAGTCAGTTCTCCACCTTCAAAAGTATCATTCAGATTAATAGAAATAGCAAAAAGTCTATGTTTGGCACCTTCCACTGTATTGTCTCTATGTGGGGAAAAGTGCCCTTTATATGCAGCATCATAACAGCTTACAATCATACGATCCATGCCAGTGACAGTGCATTGAAAGGCTTTGCGAATTTCAGGAACAACGCGTCTGATAATACGTGCTTGCAAGCCTTTGATTAAATTTTGATTTTGTATTTTACAATCATAACGACGTTTAAAAAATGTATCTACTTTTTCTATAGTTGATCCATGTGCATTTTTTGTAAGCACACCTGAAGGTGTAGGGTTGTTATGATGGTAATAATGAATAAGGGCATGGCAAAATTCTTCCTCAAGAATGTCTGTTAACAAAAGTGCTGGAATAGGGACGTTTTGATTTGGGATTGTATTTTTTAGAAAATGTTTAATGATGTCATACGCAATAGCATGTTGCGGGAGAACTTCTTTTATTCTTAACATTGGATCTGTTATAACGCATGTAATATCTTCAATATTAATGCCGAAAATATTGTGAACATTACAGTCTAAGTCGTAAATATAATAAAAATCATCACTCTTTAATTTTTCATCCTGCGGGGATGTTGTAACAATAAAAATTTCTATGGGAACGGATTTTTTTAACTTGAGTAAATCTTTTAGCGTATCGGTTATTTTGCTTGTAAGACACATTTGCACAGCAGGCACAAACACCAGAATATTGTATTTTCCTGCGGCCATATCAAAGCTGTAATGCCCCCAGTTTGTAGAGCATTTTTGGGTAAAAGTAGGTGCAGGATCTCCAGGAAGAATCATAAGATAATCCTTATTAAATCTAATAACTTTTTAAAAACCTACCCTATATAGGGAGTGGATTTCAATCATAATTCAGTTTCGTAATAAGTGTGATGCATGAAAGACACAAAAGGGCAAAACTTAACCAAGCATTCAGATTTATGTTGCGAATCCGAAACATTAAAACATAACGTCTCTGTGTCCCCGCGATTTATCCTCTTTATCAGAGCTGAGAAAAAACATGCCTCATCCTCGTTTTTCAGTTGTTCATTTTCTCTTGGCTGGAACCATCTGTAGTTCAATTGCACTGGAGAATGCTGCATTTGGCCAGTCCATGTCACATCCTGCAAAAACGGTAAGGGCACAAACTAAAAATACGAATAAAAAAATAGCATCACCTAAAAAACTTGGTGCGGTTGAATCCAAAAGTGGTCCTGAAGAAGTCCATGTGGGTGGGCATGCATTATCTGCCCAAGGTGTGACACGTCGTGCCCCAGGGGGAGGCTTGATGCGACTGGAGACCAGAGCAGGAACCATTCAGTCTGTTACGCGCGATGCTATTGCCAAACAACCACCATCAGCTAATCCTGTTCAGGTTTTGGCGTTAACTCCCAGTGCATTTGTTACCCTGACAGAACCCTATGGTATTGCGGGTGGCAACCTGATGTTACGTGGTTTGCCGGGTGATCACGTAGGTTGGATTTATAATGGAGCTCCTGTAAATGACGTGGGAGATGGCGGATTTTACGCAAACCAAACATCTGATGGTGATAATCTAAAATCCGTTTCTTTGATGCCTGGTTCAGTCGATATTGATACGCCCAGTATTTCTGCTGCAGCGGGGAGTGCCTATGCAGAACTTATAGATCCTTCTCATAGAAGGGGAGGGTTTGTAGATTTTTCCTACGGCTCTTACAATATGCATCGCGAATTTATCCGTCTTGAAAGCGGTGATATAGGAAACAGTGGTGTAAGAGCATTCGCTTCTTTTTCTAACACAGAATCCGATAACTGGCGCGGTCCGGGAAAGTTCACGCGTAAGCATGTAGATTTCAAAATGATCAAGGAATTTACGCCAGAAAGCCGCTGGACTATTAACGCCAGTTATAACACCAATGTTCTACAGCTTGATGAAAACCCTACAAAAGAACAGTTTGGTGAATTTGGGAAAAATTACGATTATGATTCCCATTATCATTTAAATAACAAAACAAATTACTATAAGTATGGGCTTGATGCTTTCCAAAACTTGATAGCTTCAGCACCCCTATCTGTTAAGCTGGCAGAAGGCTTGCGTTTTGATGATACACCATATCTTTGGTGGGGATCTGGCACTATTGGTGGGGTAAGCACCGTTGAGGATGGTAAAACGTATTCAGGAACGCAACCTGTTGATGTAGACGTTGCAAACGGTACAAATGTCTATACGCCACTATATTTTAGTTATCATCGCACGGGCAATAATGCCAAGATGACATGGACAAAAGGCATTAACACCTTAACTTTTGGCTGGTGGTATGAATGGTCTCGTACAAACCAATCTACTCCCGTATCCTACATCAATCAGGCAGATGGTGGGCCTGCGAATATCTACGGAGATTATGGACCACATATTTATCGGACATCCGATGGAAACCGATGGTATCTGAATGACCATAATACGTTTACTCAGGTAAACATGTTGTATCTGGGTGATCGGGTGAAATTGCTACATGATAAGCTCGAATTGCAGGCGGGTATAAGGCTGGCTATGGTCAACCGTAAGGTAGACAGCTACGTGCCGAACATTCAGCAGCATCGTGGGCAGAATGTTTTTGAACCTCTTCCACAGTTTAGTGCCAGTTACAAATTTAATGATCATCATCAAATATATGTTCGCGGGGCAACAAACTTTAAAATGCCCAATAACAATACTATGTTTGAGCTGTATAATATTGATGGAAGCATGTCTACAGCACCATCAGGTAATGTAAAACCGGAATATGCTATTAATGAAGAAATAGGTTACCGCTACCATGATGATCTTCTGGTGGGAGAAATTTCTTTCTTCAACTATAATTTCACCAATAGGCAAATGGGCGTTCTGAGCTATTTTGGAAGTGCTCCGATGTCTACAACAATGAACGTAGGTAACCAGACATCTCGCGGTGTGGATATTCAAATCGGAACACGGCCTATTTTTGGACACTTCAGGCCGTATATGAGTTTTGAATATCTTGATGCAACAATGGATTCAAACATCCAATACCTTAATGACTACCTACATACAAAGGGCAAGCGTCCGGTAGGCACTCCGCATGAAATGGGTGCTTTAGGGGTTGATTGGGACAATGGGCATATTTTTGCCAATCTGAACCTTAAGTATATTGGTTCTCAGTATTCCACTTTGATGAATGATGAAAAACTGCATCCATATATTATGGATACAGTTACGCTCGGCTATAGATTTTCCAATAAATGGTATTTGCGCTCTCCTCAGATACAGTTGAATTTTCAAAACCTTGCGGGCTCACTCTATCGGAATGGGGTATACTCTATGTCTCCATTTGCGCATGCAACAACTGGCGTGTACGGCACGCAATTCGCATCAGGAACAGCACCAACCTATACCTTATCACCTGGGTTTGCCGTTTCGTTTTCAGTATCAACGGGTTTCTAATATCCCCGCGGATATTTTGAATTAAAAACTGACTAAATGGTCAGAAAAATGTTGCGGAAACGAACTTAAATAACATACCATTCTGGTATCGGGGTTGAACGGGAAATCTTCTGATGCATGTCTTGGATCTAAAAAATAGTCGCTTAACAGAGGAGGAGCTCCAGAAAAACTTTTCGGATGCTCATCCTCCTCTTACGCATGAGCAGGCTTTGGTAGAGGCAGAACGTTGTTTTTACTGCTATGATGCACCTTGCACAGAGGCCTGCCCAACAAGCATTGATATTCCTAAATTTATACACGCTATTGCTACGGGTAATATGCAAGGTTCGGCACATACTATCTTGGAATCTAATATTCTGGGGGGATCATGTGCACGTGTTTGCCCGACTGAAATCCTATGCGAACAGAAGTGTGTTCATAATGTTCGGGAAGAAGGAAAGCCCATTCGTATTGGTGCCTTGCAGCGCCATGCCACAGATTGGCAAATGGAGCATGGTGGCCAGCCATTTACTCGTAAACCTTTAACTGGTCGTAAAATTGCAATTGTAGGGGCAGGGCCTGCTGGGCTTGCATGTGCGCATCGTCTGGCCATGCACGGGCATGATGTTGTGATTTTTGATAAGCATGACCACCCAGGTGGTCTGAACGAATATGGTGTGGCCGCCTATAAGCTTGCAGATGATTTTGCGCAGAAAGAAGTAAAATTCCTTTTTGATATCGGTGGAATCTCCTTTGTTGGGGGTAAAACGTTAGGAGTGGACTTCACTCTGGGAGATCTGCAGCGAGATTACGACGCAGTGTTTCTTTCTTTAGGTTTGGCGGGAGTACGCCAGCTGGAAATGGAAGGGGAAGCGCTTGAGGGTGTTCAGGATGCCGTTTCTTTCATTAAAACATTACGATCTAATAACAAAAAGGACATTCTAGTAGGTCGGCGTGTTGTTGTGATTGGAGGAGGGAACACAGCAGTAGATGCGGCTGTTCAGGCGCGCCGGTTAGGCGCAGAGGACGTTACGCTTGTTTATCGTCGTGGTGAAGAAAACATGTCTGCCACTGTTGTAGAACGAGAATGGGCACAAACGAATGGTGTAACTGTAAGGTTGTGGTCTGCACCAACCCAGATAGTTCAGAAAGATGGTGTGCTGGCAGGTGTTGAATTTGCCAAAGGGCACGGCAATGCGGATGGAAAAGTCATATATAGCACAGAGGATACGTTTTTCATTCCTGCGGATATGCTGCTGAAAGCAGTCGGGCAAGTATTTCATCATGATCCCGTTAGTGGTGAAGACATTGAAATCTGTAATGGGCGTATCGTTGTGGATTCCTTTTATCGTACGAGCATGCAGGGTGTTTATGCAGGGGGTGATTGCACAGCGGGTGAAGACCTAACGGTGGCTGCTGTACGGGATGGCCGAGATGCAGCAGAAGCTATGAATATAGCCCTACAAAAAGACGCATGAGCAGGAGAGACGTAAATGGCTAATTTAAAAACATCTTTTGCTGGAATTAAGTCTCCCAATCCGTTCTGGTTGGCCTCAGCTCCTCCAACAGACAAGGAGTATAATGTTCGCCGTGCTTTTGAAGCTGGTTGGGGAGGAGTTGTCTGGAAAACATTGGGGGAAGATCCTCCGGTGGTCAATGTCAGCTCGCGTTACGGATCACTTGATTATAATGGCGCGAGAATGATTGGCTTAAATAATATTGAGCTTATTTCTGATCGACCATTGGCTGTAAATATTGCAGAAATTAAATCTGTTAAGAGAGATTATCCAGATCGTGCCATTATTGTCAGCTTGATGGTGCCTTGTCAGGAGGAAAAATGGAAAGCCATTTTGCCTATTGTTGAAGAAACAGGCGCTGATGGCATTGAATTGAATTTTGGTTGCCCGCATGGAATGTCAGAGCGCAATATGGGTGCGGCCGTAGGGCAAGTTCCAGAATATGTGGAAATGGTAACACGTTGGTGTAAACAAAATACACGTATGCCTGTTATTGTTAAACTTACGCCAAATATCACTAATATTCTTATGCCAGCTCGTGCGGCAAAACGCGGTGGAGCTGATGGTGTTTCTCTTATCAATACGATCCAGTCTGTTATTGGTGTAGATCTGGATGCCATGGCGCCTATGCCCGTTGTGGGTGGAAAAGGAACACATGGTGGATATTGTGGCCCAGCAGTTAAACCCATAGCTCTCCGTATGATTGGTGAGATTGCTCGAGATCCAGAAATGGCTGGTATGCCTATTTCTGGTATTGGAGGCATTGGAACATGGCGTGATGCCGCAGAATTTTTGGCAATGGGCTCAACAAGCCTTCAGGTTTGTACAGCCGCCATGCATTATGGTTTTCGTATTGTAGAGGACATGGTGGATGGATTATCTGCATGGATGGATCAAAAAGAATATGTCGATATTCCTGCTGTAAGCGGTCAGGCTATTCAAAAATTTGTTCCGTGGAACACGCTTAATCTTAAATTCAAAACCATTGCCAATATTGATCAGGATGCTTGCGTGCGTTGTGGCTTGTGCCATATCGCTTGTGAGGACACGTCACACCAGGCAATTTCTAAAACCCGAGTAGATGGTGAACGTCATTACGAAGTTATTGAGGAAGAATGTGTAGGGTGTAATCTTTGTGCACATGTGTGCCCAATTGATGATTGTATTACCATGGAACCTCAACCTGAAGAAGGTGAACTGACATGGAACCAACATCCTAATAATCCAATAAAGATTCCAGCATAATTACAATATTCTATATTCAGGAGAAAATCTGTGTCCGATTTAGCAAAAAATAGCAACCTACACATTGATGGTGCGGCCCTTTGGGCAGATCTTATGGAAACAGCACAGTTTGGCGGAACAGAAAAAGGAGGGGTACGCCGTTTAACCCTGACAAAGGAAGACAAACTGGTGCGTGACTGGTTTATGCGCACGTGCCAGAGCTTGGGTTGTGAAGTTTCTTATGATTCCATGGGTAATCTTTTTGCGCGGCGTCCAGGGCAGGACAATAATCTGCCACCTATCACCATGGGGAGTCATCTAGATACACAACCTACAGGTGGAAAATTTGATGGTATTTTAGGTGTATTAGGTGGCTTAGCCGTTTTGCGGACACTGCATCAATCCGGATATGCCACACGTCATCCTATTGAGTTGATTAATTGGACAAATGAAGAAGGTTCTCGCTTTTCTCCACCCATGATGTGTTCTGGTGTTTTCGCAGGCATCTTTACAGAAGCAGAAGTGCTTGAAAAAAGAGATCGCGCAGGTATCCGTTTTGGTGATGAGCTTGAGGCCATAGGTTATCGAGGGGAAGAGGTATGCGGGCAGCATCCAATTTCTGCTTATTTTGAACTGCATATTGAACAAGGGCCTATTTTAGAAGCAGAAGACAAAACAATTGGTATTGTAACGGGTATTCAGGGCGCCCGTTGGTATGAAGTAACCGTGCGTGGCAAGGATGCTCATGCAGGTTCTACGCCAATGACATTAAGGCATGATGCCTTGGTGGCAACTGCAGGTATGATTGAGGCCGTGAGTAAAGTTGCAAAGGCACATGGTCCAAGTGCTGTGGGAACTGTAGGGTTGATTGAGAATAGGCCCAACAGTAGCAACGTGGTGCCGGGTGAAGTTTTTTTCACAGTGGATATTCGAGATCCAGACGATGCAGTTGTTCTGCGTATGGAGAAAGAACTTAAAACACTGATGGAAAAAATTGCATCAGATAATCAGGTTACTGTTGAGATCGTGCAGATATGGGATGCCCCAGCGGTGCACTTTGATCCAGCCTGCATTGGTATGGTTGAACAGACAACGCAGGAAAAAGGTTATAGTGCACGCCGTATCGTTTCTGGGCCTGGTCATGATGCTGGTTATTTGGCCCATGTTGCGCCAACAGCAATGATTTTTGTGCCCTGTAAAGATGGGCTCAGTCATAATGAAGAAGAGAGTATTCTGGAAAAGGATGCAGAAAAAGGCGCTAATGTTCTTCTTGGTGCAATTTTAAAAGCTGATACCGAACTGAACTCTAAGTAACGGAAAACTACTTAGGAAAATAAATAAGGATGCAAGATCATACTTCTTGCATCCTTATTTATGTGAATGTGTGCGTGTAATATTTTCCAAAAACGAATATAATTTTTTATTATCCGAGAGTGTTACGTTAAAACGAAACCATTGTGATGGTTCTTGGTTGGGGCGGAATAGATAACCAGGAGCTAAAAGAATATTATTTTCAGCGGCTATTTGTGTGATTGTTAAAGGAGAAATGTCATATGCAAATCGTGCCCAGATAAATAAGCCTCCCATCGGTCTATTATAAACCTTAAGTCCAGAAGATTTGAGGGAATTTGAGACTGCCTTCTGGCTTTGAAAAAGTTGTTCACGTAAATCTGAGAGATGCGTAATATATAAACCACTTCTTAAAATATTATGTACAATCATTTCATTGATTTGTGGTGTTGTAAGACTGATTGACATTTTGTGAGAAAGAATTTTTCGGGTTATTTCAGGGGGAGCAATAATATAGCCAACCCGCAAACCTGGACCAATAGTTTTTGAAAAGCTTCCTATATGAATAACATTATTATTTTCTTGTGATAAGAAAGGTTGGCTAGTTGGTGTAAGATCAAGAAAAATATTATCTTCGATTAACGTTATACCAATTTTTTTTGAAATATCATTTATTTGACGAATATTGTCCGCAGATGTGCACGAACCAGTCGGATTATGTAAAACTGAAGTTGTAACCATAATGCGTGCTTTTGTCTGATATTGTATTTTTAGCAAGGCATCTATATCTGGTCCTTCTTTGGTGTATGGAATACCAACAGCCCGTAAATTGAGGTTTTTGAGTAAAAGGTAAAGATTACAATAGCCGGGATCATCAACTAATACGATATCTCCGGGATGTGTGCATGCTCGTAAGGAGAGTTCAAGAGCTTGACTGGCTCCGTGTGTAAGGGTGATGGCACTTTCTATTGTATGTACATTCCTGCGTTCTAAAAGGTGACGAATATCTGTTCGCAGTAATCGTAATCCAGCAGGATCTCCATACTCCATAAGAGAAGGAATAAAATTTGATTGCGTAATACATTTTAAAGATTTTTGAATAGATGATGTAAATATTTGCTGTTCGGAAAGCCAGCCACCACCTGCTTTAATGTGCGGAGATGTATCTTCATAAGCATACTGCAAAAGCCATTCAGGATTGAATGATGATTGTGTGTATGTAGATGTAACGGGGATTTTTGTGACGTAATATCCGCTGCGGTTTTTAGAATGAATATATCCTTTTTCAGATAGTTTATTGTACACATTGGCAGCTGTTACATGGCTGATAGAAAAAATATCAGCAAGTTTTCTAATGGAAGGAAGACGTTCTCCTGGAGCGATATGCCTGTGTTCAATTTCTTTTTGTATAAATTGAACAAGATGGTGTGTGAGCGTCTCTCTCTGATCTACTTTGAATTGGAACAAAGGGGGACGAGAGAAGGGCATTTTATACCTGTACAGATTCCAGATTAAATGGTGCTTCTGTACATATCATAACACATGGTATTTTGTTACGGTTATTTACTGACTTCCGTGCAAGACAGAAGTTCAAACACATCATTATGATGGAACCCATGCTATGGTAGACATGAGCAGCAATTTTGATTCTGTAAATGAAGCGCGTAAGGGCACTTACTGGCAGCCTTTTACAAGCAATAGGCTATTGCGCGCCAACCCAGAACCTCGAATGCTTACAAAAGCTGAAGGTATTTATTATACGTCTATCAACGGCACGCGTTTGCTGGATACGCTTTCAGGCCTATGGTGCACTCCTTTGGGGCATGCTCATCCACGTATTGCAGAAGCTGTTAAAACGCAGGTGGAAACGCTGGACTTTGCACCGAGTTTTCAGATGACGCATTCTGGTGCCATAAGCCTTGCTGAACGCATTGCAGAGATGGCTCCAGAAGGAATGAACCATGTGTTTTTTGCAAATTCTGGTTCAGAGTCTGTAGATACGGCTTTGAAGGTTGCCTTAGGTTTCCACCGTATTAAGGGGGAAGGTAATCGCTTTCGTATGATAGGGCGTGAGCGCGGATATCATGGGGTTGGTTTTGGGGGGATGTCTGTTGGGGGCATTGTATCCAACCGTAAGATGTTTGCGCCATGTATGATGCCGGGAGTGGACCATCTTCGGCATCCGTATGAACCAGAATATGCAGCTTTTTCACATGGTCAGCCAACATGGGGGGCTGAACGGGCTGAGGATTTGCAGCGATTGGTTGCGTTGCACGATGCCTCTACAATTGCTGCAGTTATTGTGGAACCAGTGCAAGGGTCAACTGGAGTACTGGTGCCCCCAATAGGGTATTTGGAACGTTTGCGTGAGATTTGTACGCAAAATGGTATCCTTCTTATTTTTGATGAAGTGATTACAGGGTTCGGCCGTATGGGTGCTCCGTTTGCGGCCCAGAGATTTGGTGTAAAGCCTGATATCATCACGTTTGCCAAAGCTGTTACAAACGGTGTGGTGCCGATGGGCGGGGTGATTGTTACGGATGAAATTTACAACACATTTATGACAGGTCCTGAAAGTGCCATAGAATTCTGTCATGGATATACGTATTCTGGGCATCCTTTGGCGGCAGCTGTGGGGCATGTTGTGCTCGATATTATGGAAAGTGAAGATATTTTTGCCCGTGTGCGTGAACTGGAGCCAGTTCTTGAAGAAGAAGTGCACAGTTTGAAAGATCTATCTTGTGTTTCTGATATCCGTAATATCGGTTTAACTGCTGCTGTGGATATCAAACCCATAGAAGGCAAAGCTGGCGCACGATGGTCCGCTATTTTTGAAGAAGGCCTACGTCAAGGGCTTTTGCTCCGTTGTACGGGAGATACGGTTTCTTTTGGCCCTCCTTTTGTTGCGTCAGAGCAGGAATTGCGGGGTATGATTGGCTCTTTCCGCAAAGTTCTTGAAACTGTTTGTGAGTAAACTGTTTTTTGTTCAGTTGATTTTGTAAAGGAATTGTTATGCCTCTTCTTCACTTCCATCTTGTTAAAGGCCGTAATCCAGAAGAAATTCGCACATTATTAGATGCTGCGCATGGAGCCATGCTGGCGGCCTTTAAGGTGCCAGAGCGTGATCGATATCAGATTGTTTCTGAGCACGATTCTAACCATATGGTTATTGAAGATACTGGGTTGGATATCCCGCGTACGAACAAGTTCGTGTTACTTCAGGTTACATCGCGCCCACGTTCTAAGGAGCAGTTTGCGGAGTTTTATCGTTTGCTGGCAGAAGCGCTGCAGCAGAAATGCGGCATAGAGCCTTCAGATCTCATGGTTTCTGTTGTAGAAAATTCTGCAGAACATTGGAGTTTTGGTTACGGTCGCGCCCAGTTTTTAACTGGCGAACTGTAAATTTTATTATTTCCAACATAAATTTCATGACCATGCAGTATTTATATGCATGGTCATGAAATACTTTTCTAATATGCAATAATATTTCTAATTTATATAAATAATTATATGCGTATATCGTATATAATTTTCATTATATTCATAAAGTAAATTCGGAAAATGCACTCTTTAATATTTGATGGCATGAAATATGTAGATGAGCACGTTCATGTTGACGGATTTTTGAGGCTGTATGCCTCAGATGAGGGTGTTTTCGCATATACGTATAAAAAATCAGCAAAATATACTATTTCATTAGGATATGAATGAGAGTGATGTTTTAAGAATTTTTATCAAAAGTCTGGTAGCGCGCATAAGCTTTATCCTGGAAGTCATAAATATTTGCTTTGAAATTTACAAATATTGTGCGGATTCCCAAGTCTTCCCAGCTTGACAATATCTATAATTTTCGAGACAGAGCAGCCTGTTTTTCTTTTAGTCTTACTTCGCAGGTGAGGAGCTCTTTTTATCGCGGCAGAAAAATAAGGTGTTCTGTGGTTCACTTCAGAACCGGCATGGCAAAATTTTACGGTGTAAAAAGTTTTATTACACTGTTTGCCAGAGCAAAATTTTTTCTGATTGTCAGTCATTAACCTCGTATCGGCCTATGTGCCGGACATTGATATTATTGGAGTGATAAAATGGCTGATATCCAGCCCACAGATCACCAACCACCTTTAGGTGGTATCTATCGCGCTTTTTTCTCTTTAATAAGTTTTCTTGCAGGATGTGCTCTTGTTTATGGAGGGGGGAAACTTCTTCTTTTGGGCGGATCTGCTTATTATCTCCTTGCTGGCTTGGCCTATATTGCAGCGGCTATTCTGGTCTTTCTCAAAAATCGTTTCTCTTTGTGGGTAGCTGTAGGCACATTTATTGCAACGTGCTTATGGGCTGTCTTTGATACCCCAGAATTTGGATATTGGGCCCTGCTGCCACGCTTGGTGGTTCCAGCTATTTTATTCACGTTAAATATTTGGGCTGTGGCGACCTTTTCCAATATCAGCCAATCAGTACGGCGCAAAAGCGTTTTTACAGGTTTGGGTATTGTTGGATGTTTGCTGCTTACTCTTGTTGAAGCATTTTACCCACATGGGCAGATTATTTCTCCGGAAGTAGCAGAAAAAAATCCCGAATTGGCGCAGACGGATAAAGCTGATGGGCCAGAAGATTGGGAGTTTTTTGGTAGGAATGCAGCCGGAACGCGTTACGCGCCGTATACCCAGATTACCCCGCAAAATGTTGATAAGCTGAAAGTCGCCTGGGTGTATCATACAGGTCGGCGGATACATGGTGCGGGAACAGGGGTTGATGAAAATACGCCCGAACAAATTGGGAATGTATTGTATTCCTGCACGCCAGAAAATCTTATCACGGCACTGGATGCTGATACAGGTAAACCGATCTGGAAGTTTGACCCGAAAGCTCATACTGCAGAGCACGTAACATGCCGCGGTGTTGGTTATTACGATATTGATAAAGATGTATCACTTACCGAAGCGGAAAAAACAGCTGGTTCAGCACAGATGTGCCGACAGCGTATTCTGGTTTCAACGGTAGATGCCCGTTTTATCGCGCTAGATGCACATACAGGCACACCATGCGCTGGTTTTGGTGTTGATGGTGTAGTAGACCTTAAACCTCAGATGGGGCCGGTAGAAGGGGGCAGACGTTACCATCCAACCTCTATGCCTGTTGTTATGGGGCATGTGGCTGTTATTGGTGGTTGGGTGCGTGATATCGTGCACGGTGAGCCGTCCGGGGTTGTGCGTGCATATGATGTGCGGAATGGTTCCTTGGTTTGGGCGTGGGATGTTGGCCATTCGGACAACACTGGCGCACCGCCAGAAGGCCAGACCTATACATTGGAAACGCCTAATGTGTGGACGGTCCCGACATATGATAAAGAACTTAATCTTGTGTATTTGCCTACAGGCAATGGCCCACCAGATTACTGGGGTGGGGACCGTGATGCTGTAAAAGAAAAGTTTGGTGCTGCCATTGTGGCGGTGGATGCAGCAACAGGCAAAACCAAATGGGTTTTTCAAACAGTTCATCACGATGTATGGGATTATGATCTGCCTTCTCAACCTGTGCTGTATACGGTTACAAATGCACAGGGTGAAAAAATTCCAGCACTGATCCAGACTACAAAGACCGGCCATATTTTTGTTGTGGATCGTCGAACAGGCACTCCGGTGACCGAGGTGCAGGAACGCAAGGTTGCCACGTCTCCTTCCGCACAGGGCGAGCATCTTTCTCCTACACAACCTTTTTCGGTTGGGATGCCTGTTATTGGTGCAGATCCGCTTACAGAAAGCGCTATGTGGGGTGTCAGTACGTTTGATCAGCTTTATTGCCGGATCATGTTCAAGAACTCTGTTTATGAAGGGCCGTTTACCCCGCCGGGTGAAAAACCTTACATTGAATGGCCGAGCCTTTTGGGCGGGATGAACTGGGGCGGCATCTCTATTGATGAAGCTAAGGGTGTTATGTTTGTAAATGACATGCGTATGCCCTTGCGTATGTCTTTGGTGACGCACGAAGAAGCTAAAAAATATAAATCTTCTACAGATGAAGTGCCGGGCTTTATGGGTACAATACGCCCGCAAATTGCAGGGCCTTATTCTGGTGTAAGAATTGATATTCTGCAGTCACCACTTGCAGTGCCGTGCAATACACCACCTTTTGGCACCATGAGTGCGATTGACTTGCATACCAAGAAATTGCTGTGGCAGGTGCCGATGGGCACCACGCAGGATCTGGGCCCTATGGGTATTAAAACCCATTTGCCAATTCCTATGGGTATGCCCACGCTTGGGGGGCCAACCTCCACAGCTTCTGGGTTAGTCTTTTTTGCAGGAACGCAGGATTATTATCTGCGGGCGCTTAATTCTGCCAACGGCAAGGAGGTGTGGCGTGAGCGTTTGCCAGTTGGGGCCGTGGCAGCACCACTGATCTATCGTTCACCTAAAACGGGTAAGGAATATATTGTTATTTCTGCCGGTGGTATGAGCCATTCTCCAGATGTAGGCGATTATATTATTGCCTATGCGCTGCCTGATGGTGCTGCGCAGAAATAAAGAATGACTAGAATGAGCCTAAGAAAAATCCCCACTTACGAGTGGGGATTTTTTGTGGGCAAAGAGTGAATAAGGAAAGGAGGCTAGGTTTTGCAAATCTGGTCAGTATAACGCGTTAAAGGCAAACTGTGGTGATACGACGCGGGATGTATTATGCCCCGCATAATAAACAGAAACACCAGCAATCACGCCATAATTGGGTGTCCAGTTGTATTCTAATGCTGGGGCAACCTGCCAATCTCCCGAACCCGAGCTGAGTTCATCTACTTTCAGGCCAGAAGCATAGTGCCCTTTTAGACGGGAGCCATTGGCCCAATCTCGCGCTACGTCAATTGCAAAAACCCATCTCTGGGTAATACCATATTCCAAGGAAAATCCTGCTTCACCATACATGCCGGGCTGTCCGTGACCTCGGAAACCGCGTGTGGTGCCATAACTTGTAACATCTCTCAGGTGAGCAGAATTAAGTGCTCGGCGGAAGGTTGCCCATAACCGTAACCGCAACTCGTGGTTATTGGGCATGGTGTATGTGGATTGTTCGGTTAATGTTGCGCGGTATGTGTAAACCCCACTGCCAACACCATCCTGCGAGCGTCCCAGATGAGAGTAATCACCCGTAGGAAAGGAAACGCCGGTAATCAGATTGAGTGTGGGAATAAACCGTTTGGGGTCTGCCGTCAGATAGCGCCACATCAGATCAACGGGAACATCCCCAATTTTCAGGCCACTACTGGTTGTATCACCATGCTTCCACCGATAGCTGATGGCCGGAGTGGTCTGAATACTCAGGTAATCAGTTAAGGCATATCGGTAAATGGTAAAGCTGGTAACCGATTGCTGACGTGGGGAGGACATGGGCACATTATTATTGTGCGGCCCGATCATACCTGAGGGCACAGAGTAGTACATATAAGGTTCTAAAAGGAACATACCCTGTTTGGAGAGGGGGCCTGATGGAGAAACAAGAGACCCCGTGTACCACTGATCGGCAGCGTATGCGCTATGAGAGTATGTGGCTGCAGTAATGGCGGATAAGGCAAGAGGCAGAAGGAAACGCAAAGATTTAAAAGAAAAATATCTGATAATACTGCTCATCAAATGTGCTCCTTGGAAACCTGATTGTTTTCTGCACATGGAAAGTTTGCATCATCAGTAAGTTCCACCGAGGAGAGTGTTTGTGGAACAATATTGTGTGGCTTCTGGCTGGAGGTTTTCCATCCGATAATGAGCACAACAGCCAATAATGGAATAGCGGCGATGGACATGGTGCCGGTTGGGTAATCCAGTGCCATCAGCAGTAAAATGCAAAGGAAAAACACAATGCTTAACCAGGATGTAAAAGGGGCACCGGGCATTGCAAAACCTGTAGGAGCAATGCGACCAGCCTTAATAGCTTGGCGCAATTTGATCTGGCATAAGAGAATAAAGCACCAGGTGCTGATTATTCCCAAAGACGCCATATTGAGAACGATTTCAAAAATTTGTGATGGCAGAAGGTAGTTTAACCCAACACCAACCAGATAAATGGCAACAGTTGTAAGAATGGCAGCTGCTGGCACAGATTGTTTGTTCATATGTGTGAGGTAACGTGGTGCGGAACCGTTGAGCGCCAGCGCCCGAAGCACTCGGCCTGTGGAATAAAGGCCAGAGTTCAGGCTGGAGAGTGCTGCAGTGAGCACCACAATGTTCATAAGGGAATCTACTCCCGGAACACCTAGTTTGGAAAAAAACGTTACAAATGGACTAATCCCTGCCTGATAAGATGACCACGGCAGAAGCAGCACAAGAAGAGTAACAGTACCAACGTAAAAAATAATAATCCGCCAAATAACATTGTTGATGGCAGATGGCAGGATTTCACGCACATTCTGGCATTCACCAGCGGCAGTGCCAATCATCTCAATGCCAAAATAGGCGAAGACAACACCTTGCATGAGAGCAAGCGCAGGGAGTGCTCCATGAGGGAATAGGCCACCATGTTCAGTAATCAACTGCAGGCCAGTTGTGTGTCCATCAATTGGAACGCGCAGGCCTAAAATAGCACTTCCCACAACAAGAAAAATTAAAAGTGCGGCAACTTTAATCAGCGAGAACCAGAATTCCATCTCGCCAAACCATTTTACACCAATAAGATTCATTGATGTAATCACCATAAGGGCCATTAACGCCATGACCCATTGAGGAACAGCCGCAAATACGCCCCAGAAATGCATGTAAAGGGCAATGGCGGTAATATCGACAATACCTGTCATGGCCCAACTGAAAAACGACAGTGCACCCGCGACATAAGAAGCACGAGGCCCCAGAAATTCCAGCGCGTAGGAAACAAAACTGCCGCTGGTAGGCCGGTACATAACCAGTTCCCCCAATGCTCTGAGCATAAGGAAGGAAAAAATGCCGCAAACGAGATAAACGATTGCAAGAGAGGGGCCTACAGCCTGAAGCCTGCTTCCTGCACCAAGAAAAAGACCAGTGCCAATTGCACCTCCTATAGAGATCATTTGGATCTGACGTTTGCCTAAAGCTTGTTTATATCCTTCTGAAGTCTGTTGAAGGGGGTGGGATGAAGACGTTTTTGTGTCCAAAATTTCTATCTCCATAACAACAGACAGTGCGAAATCTGCAGTATATTTAATGGAACGCACCTTGTTTCGATAATGCAATAACAGTAATCGCAAGATCAGGGAAGTCATTGCAAAATCGAAATGCCGCAGATTTGATGTATAATTTGTTTTATAAAAATAAACTACATAGAGTTTATTGGAGTTTTTATGGAGTGTGTAACCTATTTTATTTGTATTTATTTAAGTTAAGCCAGAAATAAAAAAGTAAAAAACTTTTTATATATTATATGTCGTAATTAAAAATATATTATAATATCTAAATAAGGAATTATTTTTGATAAATACAAATCAATTGTTTATTCATAAAATAAGATAAATAGTGATATTTATTGGATGTTTAAGTGAGGTGTCGTGACGGTCTTACCGTAAATGGCACGACACCTCTTTAAAAAGTTACGCGATGCAGACTGTTGCTTCGCTTGTAAGCACACGGAAAGTGAAGCTTTCCTGAAGATACAATTCAACGGTTTCTGCTGTATGGCTTAGATAGCCGATAGAAAAGTCCTGCCCGATATCAAGCTGTAAATCTCCACCACGTTTGGAGATAACAAAGGCACCTTCAATAGCAGGAGCCCAAATGGGTTCTCCCTCAATCAGGCTTTCAATATGCTTAAGCACGGGGTAGCCAACATCATCTCCGCCACTCACGGCTTGATAAGCTTTTGTGCCAAGAACGAGGGCATAAGGGCCGTTCACACCAGCAAGGCGCAATGTGTCCAGCGCACTGGTAATGGCCCGAGGGTAATCTTTTGCAGAAGCCGGCAGTTTTGTATGAGGGTTGGATGATGCCTGCCGAATGCCCTTAATGCCAGCTGCGGTATAGCCATCGAAAATGGCACGGTCTTCTGCAAAGGCAATTTTTTGGGCGGCATCCTTAACGGGCTGCCAATCAGAATCCAGAGAGCCACGTTCTACGGCATCAATTTCCGCGCGAGATAAGGTAAAGGGCACGCGCACTTCAATAAGTGGAAGCACTTCGCGCTGTACAGCCTGTACGCCATCACTTGGCGGCTGGATCTGTTTGTTACGGCCCGTGCCAACGCTGGAAAATGCTGTACCTTTGGGTTCTGGTGTATCAACCACGCGCCGGCCAGCCAGATTGCGGCGAATGGTGCGAGAGGCTTCCTGTTCAATTTCAGCCCAAGCTGCGTGGGAAATGGGGGCGAGATGTTTATGCAGGTTGTTCATGTTTTAGGCGTCCTTATTGTTTAATGATCCAATGCCAAGAGAACCGTGCAGAGCTTTGGGGTTTTGAGGAGCCGTTACAGGTTCTGGAGATGCCTGTGTATTTTCTGTGCCGAAGTTTGGAGCATCGTCAAGAAACTCACTGGTAGGAATAAAGAAAAGCGACCCTGTTACCGCTGTGCTGACATCCAGAATTCTATCGTAATTGCCCGGGGGCTTTCCGATAAACATATTTTGTAACATCTGCTCTGTGCGTGCAGGAGAACGCGCATAGCCAATAAAGTATGTGCCAAACTCTCCTTTACCCACTTCCCCAAAAGGCATGTTGTCACGCACAATTTGAAGCTGCTGCCCGTTTTCTTCAATGTTGGTCAGAACATTGTGCGCGTAGCTGGGTTTGGCGGCTTCGGGCAATTCTATGTCGGATACTTTTTTACGGCCGATAATGTGTTCCTGAACCTCAGTTGGTATGGCATCCCATTTTTTCAGGTCATGCAGGTATTTCTGCACAATAACGTAACTACCGCCCGTAAAGGCAGGGTCTTCATCTCCAATAACAGTTGCTGCAAAAGCTGCCTGCCCGGTTGGGTTTTCGGTGCCATCAACAAAACCGAGCAGATCTCGTGCATCAAAATACTTAAAGCCGTGTACCTCATCTACAACTTTTGCAGCGCCTTCTAAGCGGGAGGTAAGGGCTGTTGCCAGTTCAAAGCATAAATCCATACGCGTAGCGCGTATATGAAACAGAAGATCCCCCGGTGTTGAGGGGGCGTGATGAACGCCGTTAATTTCCTGAAAAGGATGAAGCTCCTTAGGGCGTGGTGCGCCAAAAAGGAGATCCCACGCGTTTGAGCCAATACCGGTAATACAGCTTAATTTTCCATCAGGAATACGAAACCCGACACCTCGTACAAGTGAAGAAATATCACCAAGCAGATCCAGAACCTGAGTGCGCACCGTGGGGGCATCATTCAGGGTCATCACAAGAAAAAGGGCCGATTGCGTTAATTTGGTATCAACTGGCTGCGGTGTAACCACTGTGAGGGAACTCCTGAATGCATGACGCGTTATATAATCGCAACTCATGCCTAGCATAGGCAGATGAATATTTGTGGCAAGATGGCAGGTGGTATCTAATAAACACATCCATCAGATAATAATTTTCTATGATAAGCACCTTTTATCATAAGATAAGTAAAAGGTCTTGGACGCACACTTACTGTTGATCTAGGTTTATAACCAAATCATGGTGGTGTTGTTTCCGGTGTATAATGCACATTTATGGCATTAACGGCGTATAGATGGCGTTTTTATTAATATCCAACGTCAATTTTCGGTCAAAATACCACAATTATAAGTTTGGAAAGAACCTATGCAACCTGCGCATGATATTGCGCTTCTTTTGGCGCGCTTCCAGTTTGCCTTTACTGTTGGTGTTCATATCATCTTTCCGGCCTTTTCAATTGGGCTGGCAGCTTACTTGGCTGTATTGGAAGGATGCTGGCTGAAAACCGGACGTTCTGTTTTCCTTGATCTATATCGTTACTGGATCAAGGTATTTTCAATCGTTTTTGGTATGGGCGTGGTCTCCGGTCTGGTGATGTCGTATGAATTCGGCACGAACTGGTCGGTTTTTTCTCAAAAGGCAGGACCTATTACAGGGGTTCTTTTGTCTTATGAGGTCATGACAGCCTTTTTTCTTGAGGCCGGGTTTCTTGGCATCATGCTGTTCGGCATGAACAAGGTTGGGCGCAAGCTGCATTTTGCGGCTACGTGCTGCGTATCAGTCGGCACTTTGATTTCCATGACGTGGATACTGTCTTCCAACTCATGGATGCAAACGCCGCGTGGCTACATGATAGATCCCGCAACAGGGCGTTTTATGCCAGCAGATTGGTTGGCCATTATCTTTAATCCGTCTTTCCCATTCCGTTTGGTACACATGGGGTTAGCGGCTTTTTTGTCAGTTGCCTTTATTGTTGGCGCAACAGGCGCGTGGCATATGCTTAAAGCGCGGCGAGAAGGCAAAGCTGCTACGGCTCCAGTGCGTACCATGTTTTCCATGGCCATGTGGATGGCAGCTATTGTGGCCCCATTACAGATCATGGCAGGTGATGCGCATGGCCTGAATACCTTGAAATATCAGCCAGCAAAAATTGCAGCTATGGAAGGGGATTGGGATTCCACAGCCCGTGCGCCGGAGCTTTTGTTTGGTATTCCCAACATGAAAACCGAGCATACCGATTATGCGGTAAAAGTGCCGCTGCTTGGTTCCCTGATTTTAACGCATAGTCTGGAAGGCAAAGTGCCGGGGCTGAAAGACTTCCCGCGTGATCAACGTCCGCCTTCACAGGTTATCTTCTTTTCCTTCCGTATCATGGTTGCGCTTGGTGTGCTCATGATGTTGGTTGGCTTCTGGTCTTTGTGGCTGCGGCGTACACGTACCTTGTTTACAAACGCTGCGTTCCATCGTGTTGCGGTGTGTATGGCGCCAGCAGGTTTTCTGGCCTTGCTGTGTGGCTGGGTTACCACGGAAGTGGGGCGGCAGCCTTGGACAGTTTATGGTCTGCTCAGAACATCGCAAAGTGTTTCACCAATTATGCTGCCCAGCATGGCTATAACAATGACAGCCTTTGTTGTGGTGTATGTGATTGTGTTTGGTTCTGGCATTGGCATTTTGGTGCGCCAACTAGGGCACGCACCGCAGGAAGGTGAGCAGGAAACCAGCTCTGCAAACGCATCCGACATTTTGGCAGAACGTATGCATCCGGAAGTTATTGAATCTACTTCTGGTAAAGGAGCTTGAATATAATGGATCTTACATATTGGCTCCCGATTATATGGGCCGTTATTTTGGTAGCGGCTATTTCGATCTACGTCATTCTGGATGGTTTTGATCTTGGCATTGGCATGCTGTTTGCATTGGAGCGTGACCCCGGCCGCCGCAATGTGATGGTGAGCACCATTGCCCCGGTATGGGATGGCAATGAAACATGGATGGTGCTGGGTGGGGCTGTGCTTTACGGTGTATTTCCGGGAGCATATGGCACGCTTTTGCCAGCTTTTTACTTACCAATCATTCTTATGCTGCTGGCGCTGATTTTTCGTGGCGTGGCATTTGAATTTCGGGTCATGACACATGGTACAGGCCGCGAGAAGTTATGGAATGTCGGTTTCATGGCAGGGTCTGGCATTGCCGCATTTTGTCAGGGCGCCATTCTTGGGGGTGTTGTTCAGGGTGTAAAAGTTGTTGATGGTGCCTTTGCCGGAAGTGCGCTTGATTGGCTGACGCCTTTTAGCATTCTGTGCGGTCTCGCCGTGATGTGTGGTTATGCTTTGTTAGGAGCAACCTGGCTGATTTGGCGCACGACCGGAGCGCTAGAAGCATCTTGTCGCCGCTGGGCAAGTAAGCTGGCCATCGGGTTGTTCGCAGGGATTGTGGCCGTCAGCCTGTGGACGCCACTTTTGCATGCGCCTTATTTACGCCGTTGGACAGATTGGCCAAATATCGTTTTTGTTCTTCCTGTGCCAGTTCTCGTGGCTGTGTTGGGCGTTCTGTTCGTGCGCGGCTTAAGGCATGAACATTCCAAAAGCCCATTTCTATGCGCGCTCGGCTGGTTCTTTTTATGCCTTTCCGGTTTGGGTATTACGGTTTGGCCTTATATTGTGCCACCCGGTCTGACACTTTGGGATGTTTCGGCCCCTCCAAGTAGCCAATTGTTCCAGCTTGTTGGCACAGTTATTCTGCTACCAATTATCCTAACCTACACAATTTATTCCTATCGTGTGTTTCGCGGAAAGGTGACGGGAACAAATGGCTATCACTAAAATTGTTCAGGGCAATGGCGATGGTGCCCCAAAGAATATCGGGGCACGGATTGGATGGTTTGTAGCTATCTGGACGCTGAGTACCGTAGTGTTTTTTGCCGGGGCCTCGTTATTACACCTGATGATTCCCAAATAGGTAAGTTTGAAACTCCCCTGCTTTGCGAGAAGCAGGGGAACACCTTAAAAGTGTATTTTATTTTGAGGTAGCAGTATTCTCTTTTGGTTGTTTTGCTGAATTATCCGTGTTGTTTTTTGAAGCAGTGTCAGCATTTTCTAATTGGCTGCGTGGTGTGCTTTGAAAGGGCGGGATTTTTTGTCCTGGTAAGTAATAAGGCCCTTGGTAATTTTGATCGAGTTGAGCATTGTTAAGCCTGTCGATCATATTATCGCCCGTTCCATCAGAATAAATGGAAGATTGCGGCGTGGGGCCTGCCCTGTGCGGTTTAGAAGTGCTCTGCGCAAAAGCTGGCACTGCCAAGCATCCTAAAGCCATTCCTGTATATACGATCTGTTTTATGCGTGACATGAGGAATTTCTCTTTGCTGAGTATAGGCGAAGGAGAATGGATAGGCCTATCAAAACAGAAGCCTCTTTATAACTGTTTATGGATATGCGGCGTTCCTCAGTGAACGCAAAGAATTTTTCATTTACGGAGAATGCAACATTCATGCTGGTATTTCGTTTCTAAGGCATGACTTTGTTTTGCATTCAATGGGTGTAGTAAAGTTATTTAAAGTATTGTTTTTTAATATGTAAATTAATTTACCAAACAAAACATCATAAAATAGTATAAATTAGAAAAATATTGAATAAATTTCTGCACAATGATAATATTTTAGATGCACATTACGTATGAAATAAGAGGTGAGGGAATATTTTATGAAGGATTCTGGAGCGGCGCACGCGCATTTTGGTTGGTTTAAGCGCCGTAAACAGATGAAGCCGCAGGACATTACTGTTGTTGATGCCCAGATGTTAAACAAAGCAGTGGGCGCAGCCGCTTTGGGTAATGCCATGGAGTGGTTCGACTTTGGTGTCTATGGTTATATTGCCGTCACGCTGGGGCAGGTCTTTTTTCCATCGGATGATGCTGCCACTCGTCTGATTGCAACTTTTGCTACGTTTACTGTTGCATTTCTGGTCAGGCCTCTTGGCGGTATGGTTTTTGGGCCGCTGGGGGATCGGTACGGGCGGCAGAAAGTGCTGGCCTTTACCATGATCGCAATGGCAATCGGCACGTTCTCTATCGGTCTGATTCCATCTTATGCCCAAATTGGTTTATGGGCTCCGTTGCTCTTGCTGCTGGCGCGTTTGGTGCAGGGGTTTTCAACCGGTGGGGAATATGCCGGTGCGGCCACCTTTATTGCAGAATATTCCACCGATAAAAATCGCGGGCTTATGGGTAGTTGGCTGGAGTTTGGTACTCTGGCTGGGTATGTGGCAGGTGCAGGCATTGTAACAGCCTTGCAAATTGGCCTGAGCCATACGGCCATGTTGCAGTGGGGATGGCGTATTCCCTTTTTAATTGCCGGCCCACTGGGGCTGCTGGGGGTATATATGCGCTCCCGGTTGGAAGAAACGCCAGCTTTTCAAGCGTATGCAGAACAGGCCGCGCAGCGGGATGATGAAAAACCGGGCTGGGGTGAACTGCTACGTGTGCATTGGCGCCAGTTGCTCAAATGCATGGGCCTTGTGCTGGTATTTAACGTAACCGACTATATGTTGCTGACGTACATTCCCAGCTATCTGACGGTTGCTTTAGGCTATGCTGAAAGCAAAGGGCTTTTGCTGATTATCATCGTTATGCTGATGATGATGCCATTGAATGTAATGGGTGGGTATTTAAGCGATAAACTGGGGCGTCGCCCCATGATTATCGGGGCCTGTATTGCTCTTCTGGTGCTGTCTATTCCTTCAGTACTGCTGTTGCAGAGTGGGAATGATTGGCTGATTTTTGCGGGCCTTATGCTTCTTGGTCTTGCGCTTGTCTGCTTTACCAGCAGCATGCCATCCACTTTGCCGGCGCTTTTTTATACACCTATCAGATATACGGCGCTTTCTATGGCGTTTAACGTATCTGTTTCCATGTTTGGTGGCACAACACCGTTGGTAACAGCATGGCTGGTGGGGCATACGGGTAACCTGCTTATGCCAGCTTATTACCTCATGTTTGCAGGTGTTGTTGGTATTGTGACAATGCTGACGGTGAAGGAAACAGCATGCATGCCTTTGCGAGGGTCACCACCAGCTGTGGGGAGCGAGGCTGAAGTTAAAAAGATCCTTCAGGGGGATCACCCTATCACGGTAGATTCTACGTTGCCGCCTATTCCTCAGGAATAAGGTGAAACGAAATAGTGTTTCTATGATGCAGGCTCAGCATGAAACCACTCATGCTGAGCCTGTTTTGCATTCAGGCCAAATGGTCTTTCAACCAGCTTTCAACAGCTTCAAGCAAAGCGCGCCCGCTTGCTTCATCTCTGGCGGGGGCAGGAAAGTGCGGGCCAGTTTGTATTTGATAGCGCATAGGGAGGGGAGGCTGCTTCAAAAAAGGCCATCCTTGAGAAAGATAAGGCGAGTCCGTTTTGATCAGGAGCGTTTGCACGGGCAGGCGTGTGCGCTGTGCAATAGCAGCAAAACCCGGCTGCATGGGGCTGGGTTCTGTTCCTGCGCGGGAACGTGTGCCTTCGGGAAACAGGAG
Source organism: Acetobacter oryzoeni (assembly GCF_004014775.2). Classification (NCBI taxonomy): domain Bacteria; kingdom Pseudomonadati; phylum Pseudomonadota; class Alphaproteobacteria; order Acetobacterales; family Acetobacteraceae; genus Acetobacter; species Acetobacter oryzoeni. Next base: position 2,211,147 of record NZ_CP042808.1, on the reverse strand, counting down.
TAACTGATTACCTTCTTTCAGGCGTTCAGAAGCAGGTCCGATCAGCCGCAAAAGGCTATCATGCCGAATATAACCCGCAGTGCGTAATGTGCTGCCTAAGGTTGGACGCTCCCAAATGGAGGCCTTGGTAACGCAAACCAGATGCGGCAGGGCAGAGGCTAGAATAAGGCTATCCAACCGTGAGGGGTGGTTAGCAACCAGTATAATATTGGGAACGTTTTTAAGAGTGTTAAGCTCTGCCAGGTCACATTCCAAAATACCGGCTGCTTCAAGGTAACGCACTGCAAGCCGGGCCATAAAACAAAGCCATGCCTGCCCTATTTTACGGCGTTTTGGCCCTTCCGGCAGTGTATGACGTAGCAGAAAAGAGCCTGCGTCCAATGCCAGAAAAATAATACCAATAACGGCAAGTGATGCATAAAACCGTAAGCTGGTACCAAGTTTTGAAAACAACGACATGAGAATACAGTACAGCTCTGGCAGAAATAAAAAACATGCAGAACATACATTACGCCATCACGTATAAAGCATGGCGTCATGTATTTTAATGTAGATTATTCGCCGTTCTGAGGTTGCATGATGCGGCGCAGGTCTTCCGCCATATGGGCACTATCTGCACGGGCGTCAATCACCCCTTTGTAACGCACCTCCGGCCCCATAACGACAAACTGTGGAGACATCCGCATGGTATATGTCCATTCGGGGTCAGGCACTTTTTCAATAGGAGCATGATATTCCTTTGCCAGATCAGCCAAGGCAAAGGGAGCCGCCGTGCCGCTTACAACCCGTGGGCCAATACTTTCACCATATTGGCGGAGGCGTTCGGCATCATCCCTGTCTGGGTCGAGACTTACAAAAATGATAACGGCGTTGTGCCTGCCACCTTCTACCTGATCCAATGCAGCAGACATATTGCGCAGGGCAGGGGCGCAGGCATCTTCTGCACAATGTGTGGCGCCAAACAGAACAAGCATCCAACGGTTACGGAAGGTCTGGTCCGTCATGGTGCCTGTTGTGGAATCCATAAGGCGGAAGGAACCCCCAACCTCGTTGCCATAGGTGTTTAGCTGCACGCCGTGCTTTAAGGCCAGATGAGTGGCTGTGTAACCTCCGGCGGCCGCCAGAGCCAGCACACCAAAGGTCATGAGGGCTATACGTTTTCCAGCCGGTGTCATGGTTTTAATGTGCCTCCGCCCAATTCTGGCCTATTCCGGTTTCTACAACCAACGGTACAGCAAGATCTGCTGCTGCTTCCATAACGTTTTTAATAATTGCTGCTACTGCTTCGGCTTCTGATTCATCTGTTTCAAACAACAGTTCATCGTGCACCTGCAAAAGCATGCGTGTTTCGCCAAAGCCTGCTTTTTGTAAGGCTAATGGCAAATGCACCATGGCGCGTTTTATAATGTCTGCCGCGCCACCCTGTAAGGGGGCATTAATAGCTTGTCGCTCGGCATATTGGCGTCTGGCAGCACTTTTTTCATGAATGCCCGGCACATAGCAGCGCCGGCCAAAAGGCGTGAGAACATAGCCATGAGTGCGCGCTTCTTCGCGCATGCGTTCCATATAATCACGGATACCGGGGTAACGGGCAAAATAGGCATCTATATAAGTGCGCGCTTCGCCCGCAGGAATGCCAAGCTGTTTGCCGAGCCCAAAAGCCGAAATGCCGTAAATAATACCAAAGTTAATGGCTTTGGCGCGCCGCCGTGTTAGGGCATCCATCCCCTCAAGCGGGATATTGAACACTTCCGATGCGGTGCGGGCATGAATATCCTGCCCAAGCTGAAAAGCCTCACGCAACGCGGGAATATTGGCAACATCAGCCAATAACCGCAGTTCGATTTGCGAATAGTCAGCAGAAATCAGCTTCTTGCCTGGGGGCGCAATAAAGGCCTGCCGGATACGTGTGCCTTCTTCTGTGCGTACTGGAATATTTTGCAGGTTGGGGTCTGTAGAAGATAGGCGCCCGGTGGAGGTGATCGCCATCTGGAAAGATGTATGCACGCGGTCATTCCGTCCGGCTTGGCGTAACAGCGCATCCGTATAAGTGGATTTCAGCTTGGCAAGCTGTCGCCATGCCAGAATGCGCGCTGGCAGATCATGCCCTTGGTCGGCCAGATCCTGCAGGACAGAGGAATCCGTGCTCCATGCTCCAGCCTTGCCGCGTTTGCCGCCTTTCAGGCCCATTTCATCAAACAGGATTTCCCCAAGTTGTTTGGGAGAAGCAATATTGAACTGCCGACCGGCGGCTTCATAAATATCGTTTTCCATGCCCTGCATACGGGCTTCAAAGTCCTTGGAAAGTCGATCAAGCTCTGCGCGATCTACTGCAATGCCTGCTTTTTCCATGTCAGCCAGAATGGCCGAAAGCGGGCGTTCAATCTGCTCATACAGCGCCAATGCCTTATTGGTGCGCAGCGTGGGGTGCAGAACATGCCACAGGCGTAAGGTTACATCGGCATCTTCAGCCGCATATTTGGTAGCAGTTGCAACAGGCACTTGTGCAAAAGGCAGGCGGTTGCGGCCAGTGCCCGTCACACTGTCATACGTGATGGGGGTATGATTGAGGTGCAGGGCAGAAAGCTCATCCATGCCTTGCCCATGCAACCCAGCAGACTGGCTGTAAGAGATCAGCATTGTGTCATCTACAGCAGTAATGCTGGAAAGAGGGCTGCCCGCATGATCCAGAATGAGCAGATCAAACTTGGCGTTATGGAAAATCTTTAAAACGGCATCATCCTGCAAAAGAGGAGCCAAGAGTTTAAGGGCTGCATCAACCGCAAGCTGTTCGCCTGTTGGGGCTTCCAGAGTGCCTTCATGTTTTAAGGGCACATAGCAGGCTTTGCCCGGAGCCGTTGCAATAGAAAACCCGACAATATTGGCCGCAAGCGGGTCTAGCCCATCTGTTTCTGTATCCACAGCACAGATACCGGCTTCCTGCGCTGCGCTTACCCATTTTTGCAGGGCTTCTGCTGTGCGCACGGTTTCATAATTATGATACGGGGCAGAAAGCACAGATGCATCGGGGGCTGAGGCATCATCAGCGGGTGTGGTGGCTCCAGCAACAGAGGCTGCGGCGACTTTTCTGGCAGCACGATGAGCGTGGGCGCCAGAAGGGTGGCCAAGCCCCATACGGCTAAGAATGGAGCGAAAGCCCATGCGGTCTAGCCAGTCTGCCAAAACCAACATGTCTGGTTCACGTGTGCCAAGCTCTTCTACCGGCACGGGCAGGGGGACATCTGTGGCAAGTGTGACGAGCTGGAGGGAAACCCGTGCGGCTTCGGCATGTTCGATCAGCATGTCACGCCGCTTGGATTTTTTCATCTCCGGAGCTGCATTCAAAACGGCTTCCAACGTGCCGTATTCCTGCACAAGGGCTGCTGCTGTTTTGGGGCCAATACCGGGCACACCGGGCACGTTATCTGTGGGGTCTCCCATCAGGGCCTGTACATCCACCACTTTTGTGGGGGGCACACCAAATTTGGTTTCTACTTCAGCGGGGCCAACTGGTGTCTGTTTGATAGGGTCCAGCATGCAAACGCCGTCTCCCACCAGTTGCATCAGATCTTTGTCGGATGAAACGATGGTGCATGTGCCACCCTGTGCCCGAATGGCCGTTGCATAGGATGCAATCAGATCATCGGCCTCCCAGCCGGGGAGTTCGATTCCCGGCACATTGAAGGCCTGCGTGGCTTCCCGGATGAGGCTGAACTGGGGGCGCAGATCCTCAGGCGGTTCGGGCCGGTGCGCTTTATACTGCGGGTAGATTTCTGAACGAAATGTCTGGCGGCTGGCATCAAACAGCACAGCCAGATGGGTGCCTACATGGTCTTTAAGCAAACGGGCCAGCATGGTGGTAAAGCCGTAAACAGCATTTACTGGTACACCTTCCGGGCTGGTCATGGGGGGGAGGGCATGAAAGGCGCGGAAAATAAAACCGCTGCCATCTACCAGAACCAGATGGGGTGTTTCTGTCATACTGATGCAAACCGTGTAAGCGGAAGGGAAGGCACAAAGAAAGCCATAGGGTTTGGATATGCCCCTTGGGTTTTGATGTCCAGCATTGGGCATCTGGCTTTCTGCAAGATGTTAAGGTCTGTAATAGGCAAATACCCCAGCCTAAGCCGGGGTATAAGGGATACGTTTACAGGAAGGATACCTGCAACTTAGCCAATTTTTTTAACCCAGCCATGCGGATCTGCTGCACGGCCAAACTGGATATCGCACAAAGCCTTGCGCAGGCTGCTGGTGACTTCACCAGTCTGGCCGTTACCGATGGTGCAGCCGCCTTCTGTGCTTTTGAATGTGCCAATAGGTGTCACAACTGCAGCGGTGCCGCAGGCAAACACCTCTTTCAGCTTGCCGGAATCAGCATCACCATAAAGCTGATCAATAGCGTAGCGTTCTTCCTTTACCTTCAGGCCGCGATCACGCGCCAAAGTAAGCAGGGAATCGCGCGTAATGCCGTGCAGGATGGTGCCGCTATCCAGCGGAGGTGTTTGCAGGGTGCCGTCTTCAAACACCATCATCACATTCATGCCGCCCATTTCTTCCAGCCAGCGGCGTTCCTGCGCATCAAGGAACAGAACCTGATGGCAGCCGTGTTCCTTACCTTCCATCTGGGCTGTCAGGCTGGCAGCGTAGTTGCCACCACATTTGGCAGTACCCGTTCCCCCGCGGGAAGCACGCACTGTGCGTTCTTCCACCCATACGGAAACCGGGCCGGCATCCTTGGAGAAATATTCACCAGCGGCACAGGCAATCACGATAAACTTAAATTCAGATGCCGGCTTTACGCCAAGGGCAGCTTCCGTTGCAATCATGAATGGGCGGATATACAGCGTGCCAACTTCGGGCTTGGGCACCCAGTCCTTATCCAGCTTCACAAGCTGTGTAACGGCATCCAGAAACAGGTCTTCAGGCACCTGCGCCATAGCCATGCGTTCGGCAGAATGGCGGAAGCGGCGGGCATTTGCATCTGGGCGGAAAAGCTGCACGCTACCATCCGGGGTGCGATAGGCCTTCATGCCTTCAAAAATTTCCTGCGCGTAGTGCAGTACGGATGCAGCAGGATCCAGCATCAGTGGCTGGCGGGGCAGGATTTCAGCAGAATGCCAGCCCTTGCCTTCCGTATAGGTGACAACAGCCATGTGGTCGGTAAAAACGCGGCCAAAACCCGGATTGGCCAGCATGGCTTCCCGCTCTGCCGCGGGGGTGATGTCTGTTTTGCGGGTAATCTTGAAGGCGGTGTCAGATTCGGTGGTCATGGGTTCTGCTGTCTCCACGGCGCTGGGGTCTGAACCAGATAGTCTGGTGGCTCCGTTGCCTCGGTTCTTTTTTTGCTTTCAGACGTTCTTATATCTAGGTCTGAGTTGGCAGGCGTGATGGGGCTTTTCCTATCATGTTCAGGCTTTATGTGCCAGAGAGCCAGACAGGCATGCCCCGTGGGGCGGGTTTGCATCTGGCGGAATGGGTGCTGTTTTCAGCAACACAGGCCGTTATTGAGCCACTTGGCCGCTTTCCGTCTTTATTCCGGAGAAATGAGTTATGGCACCACTTCCTTTCCGACAAAGCTATGCAGCATTGCCAGAGCGGTTTTATGCCAATGCTCCTCTTTCTCCTGCACCAGCTCCTAAGCTGATCCGGCTGAACCATGCTTTAGCAGATCAGCTTGGGCTGGATGCAGAATGGCTGGCCAGCCCGGAGGGCGTAGCCATGTTATCTGGTAGCGCCATGCCAGAAGGGGTGGAGCCACTCTCTACAGCGTATGCAGGCCACCAGTTTGGCAGCTTTAACCCGCATTTGGGGGATGGCCGAGCCCTGTTGCTGGGGGATGTGCGGGATGCCCAAGGCCATGTGTGGGAAGTGCAACTTAAAGGTTCTGGCCCCACGCCGTTTTCGCGCAGGGGAGATGGCCGTGCTGTGTTGGGGCCTGTGCTGCGTGAATATGTGGTGAGTGAGGCCATGCACGCCTTGGGTATTCCCACCACCCGTGCATTGGCTGCCGTAAAAACGGGCATGACTGTTTTACGTGAAACCATGTTGCCCGGGGCTGTTCTGGCGCGTGTGGCATCCAGCCATATCCGGGTTGGCACATTTCAGTATTTTGCATCACGGCAGGATCTAGCAGGGTTACGGCTTTTGGCAGACTTTGCCATTGCCCGCCATTACCCACATTTAGCACAAGCTCCAGCACCGTATCTGGCGTTTCTTCAGCAGGTTATTGAGGCCCAAGCCAAGCTTATTGCCCAGTGGATGCTGGTTGGCTTTATTCATGGTGTGATGAATACGGATAATATGGCCGTATCGGGGGAAACCATAGATTATGGCCCATGTGCCTTTATGGATCAGTATGACCCGAATACCGTGTTCAGCTTTATTGATGAACGCGGGCGTTATGCCTTCACCAATCAGCCGACAATCGCCCTGTGGAATCTTACGCGCCTGGCGGAAGCCTTGCTGCCACTTCTTTCCGAAGATGAAGAAGAAAGTGTTGCTTTGGCAGGGCAGGCGCTTGAGCAGTTTGGAGGGTTATTTCATGGCGCATATTTTGCGGGATTGCGTGCAAAGCTTGGTTTGAAAACACAGCAAGCAGGGGATGAAGCATTCTTTCACGCCTTGTTTGCTCAAATGCAGGAACATCAGGCAGACTTTACCAATACATTCCGCAGTTTGAGTGATGAGCGCGTCATAACAGGTGAGCATGTGCCCGATATGTTGGAAGGCATGCAGCCGTGGCTCTCCCAATGGCGGCAGCGCTTAATGCAGGAAGCGGAGGAAGCTCCTGCTATGCGGGCGGAAAACATGCGCGGCGTAAACCCATGTTATATCCCGCGCAATCATCTGATAGAGGCCATGATAAGTGCTGCCGTGAATAATGATGACTACACGTTGTTTGAGAAAATGCTGAAGCTTACAGCTTCACCCTATACAGAGCAGGCAGATATGGCGCGGTATGCACAACCTCCGCAGCCTGAAGAGCGGGTAAGATACACGTTTTGCGGGACGTAATAAGGCTAAAGAGTAGTCTCTTATATACAGTCGGTAATCACGATAAATCGGTGGTTATCGGCTGTCGTTTCAATGCGTGCCTCTACGCGGTACACGGTGCGGAGCAGTGCTGGAGTTAAAACTTCCGCCGGAGGGCCAGAGGCAATAATTTGGCCTTGATGCAGCACACATACCAGATCGCACAAGTTTAATGCGATGTTCAGGTCATGCAGCACCATCAACGTGACAAGGTTATTTGTGCGGGTGATCTGCGTGAGCAGTTTTGTAACGGCATACTGATAATGCAGATCCAGAGCACTAAGTGGCTCATCCAGCAACAGGGCGTGCGGTTGGCGGCCAAGTGCCTGTGCCAGACCAATAAGCTGGCGTTGGCCTCCAGAAAGTTCGTTCAATTTGCGCAACGCCAAATGGGCAATATTAAATTGCTTCAGAAGATCCAATGAAGCCTGAATATCTGCCTCATGCGGAGCATCCGCAAAACTTTGTCCTTGTCTGCCAAGCGTAACACGTTTTGCAGCCAGCATGGCTTCCAGCGCAGTAATGTTGACGGGCGCGGGAAGTGCTTGCGGGAGATACAGGCAGTGTTGGGAGCGTTCAGGCAAGCGCAGGCTGCCAAGTTGAAGACCATCTAGTGTGACACAACCCTTAGCTGGCAAGAGGCCGCTCATGGCGCGCAGTAAGGTAGATTTGCCGCTACCATTTGGCCCGAGCAGGGCGCAGATACGTCCATGTGGAAAGCAAGGTGTTGTCAGATCATCCAGCACCGTATGACGTCCGTAATGGACGGTAAGATTTTGCGCTATCAGGCCTGAAAAAGGTTTATCTGCCATCATACCATTGGCCGCTGTTTAAGAATGATGGCCAGAAAGAATGGAATGCCCACCAGTGACGTAATAATGCCAAGAGGCACAACAATGCCCGGCACCAGAATGCGTGCGACCAAAGAAGAAACAGATAGAATAAGTGCGCCAGTCAGTAAGCTGCCAGGTAGGCTGAAGTGGTGATCTTCTCCCACCAACCGGCGTGCGATGTGTGGGGCTACTAACCCTACAAATCCAATAACACCTACAAACGCTACGGAAAGAGCGCATAAAAAACTGATACGTAAGAGGGCCGCCCGCCGAAGCCGAGGGACATCCACCCCAAGGCTGGCCGCGCGTTCTTCACCCATGCTTAAAAGGGTTAGCTCACCAGCAGAGCGTAGAGAAAGCGGAAAGATAAGAGCCAGACTTCCAGACAATAAAGCCAGAGTAGCCCATGTGGCACGGCTTAGGCTGCCAAGCGTCCAGAATACCAGATCTTGCAGCGTATCTTCACTGGCAACAAATTGCATGAGAGCAACAAGCGACTGAAACGAAAAAACAAGCGCAACACCACACAGAATAACCGTGCTGGTATCCGCCTGCCGGAGGCGTGTCAGTATATCCAATGCAAAAACAGAGGATACGGAAAACACAAAGGCACATCCTGCTACCAGCCAGTTATCGGGCACGCCAGCAATGTGCCACTGCAAAACAATAGCCAAAGAAGCCCCAAAAGCTCCGGCAGCAGAAACGCCCAATGTAAACGGGCTAGCCAATGGGTTGGCCAGAACTGTCTGCATTTCTGCGCCGGCCAGGCCAAGAGCGCCACCTATACAGGCAGCCATCAGGGCATAAGGCATACGAATCTGCCACACAATAATGGCAGTTTGCTGCGGCACAGAAGCTGAATGAAACAGTGTCTGCAAAAACAGGCGTGGGGAGAGATGAGCGGGCCCAATCAGAAAATTGGCACCAAGTGAGAGCACAACGCCAACGGCCAGACAAACAAGGATAAACAGCCGTTTGTAGATGCTTGCCCGATATGTAGTTTGCACAGCAACAATATCTGGCAGCGTATCCTTGTAGTCCGACATGGTATCCTGAGCTTGACGGTATGCAGTGGAAAAGGCTTTGTGCGTTTTCATCTTTTCCTTCTGCATGAAACTTGAAAAACGGGTGGGTGTTGGCACAGATGGTTATAATGCAAAATGGTTATGATCCATCTTTGCCTGTAAAGGAAACATCCATCTCCTTTACAGTAACACCAGAGCAGGCAGGAGAACGGATTGACCGTTTTCTGGCTGCCACAATGGAAACGCTTTCACGCTCACGCATCAAAAGCCTGATTGAAGAAGGGCATTTGGCGTGTGATGGCATATGTATAAGGGAACCCGCAGCCATAGCCCGTGCTGGTATGGAAGTGGTACTTACCATTCCGCCCGCTGCTCCCGCAGTGCCGCAGGGTGAGGATATTGCTTTCACTGTTTTGTATGAAGATGATGATCTGATTGTGCTGGATAAACCGGCCGGTCTGGTTGTTCACCCCGCGCCGGGGAATGAAACAGGCACCCTTGTAAATGGTCTGATTGCGCATTGTGGGGAAAGTCTGAAAGGCATTGGTGGGGAACGCCGCCCCGGTATCGTGCATCGGCTCGATAAAGATACTTCTGGCGTGATGGTCGCTGCCAAAACAGAAATGGCGCATCAGGCCTTGTCAGAAGATTTTGCGGCACGCCGGATAGACCGTGCCTATCTGGCTTTTTGCTGGGGGCTGCCTAATCCGGCAGAAGGAGATTTTGAAGGCGCTATCGGGCGCGATAAGCGCGATCGTAAACGTATGGCGCTCACGCCCAAAGGTGGGAAATGGGCGCTAACGCATTATCGCACGTTGCAGGCTTTTGGCACAGGAGCGGCCCTTGTGGCTTGCAAGCTGGCAACAGGACGCACCCACCAGATTCGTGTGCATTTTTCTGCGAATGGGCACCCTTTGATAGGTGACCCACTGTATTTGCGTCGGATTCCCGCAGCTTCTCGTGTTCTGCCATCTGCTGCCCGTGCGGCTGCGCTGGATTTTCCGCGTCAGGCCCTACATGCAGCGCGGTTGGGTTTTACACACCCCAGAACGGGTGAAAAACTACTGTTCGAAACCCCTATGCCTGAAGATATGCAGGTGTTGGAACGCAGCCTCAAAGTAGATCAGGAATAGGTTTTTCGATTCGGAAACAATAAACAGGACTGCGCAGGTCCAGAAATCTGGCTGTCTTCTGCCATGCATCTTAGAATTCTTGACACATGTGCTTTTTCCAGCGCACCCTGTTGCACCCACTAGGCCTTGGAAACCGTAGCCGAACTGGTGGGAGAGCCTCTTTTCAGTTTGTCGCTCATACGGAGGACAGAGGGATTGAGGATTAAGACATCTGTCCATCGCATGACTGGATCTTGCCTCTTTTTATGAATGTTTTGCGGGCGTTACGGGAACCTAAAGCATTCAAGGGAGTTTCCAGTTCAGGGGAGTAGTCAACACATGGTATCTTCCGTTATCAATGTTGGGCCTGAAAACAATCTTTCAAGGTACCTTCAGGAAATCCGCAAATATCCTCTCCTTACACCAGAAGAGGAACTCAGCCTTTCACGCTTGTGGCGCGATAAGGGAGACGTTAAGGCAGCGCATCAGCTCGTTACCTCCCATCTGCGTCTGGTTGCAAAAATTGCCATGGGTTACCGTGGTTATGGCCTGCCGATTAATGAACTGATCAGCGAAGGCAACATTGGCATGATGCAGGCCGTAAAGCGGTTTGACCCTGAAAAAGGGTTCCGCTTGGCCACATATGCCATGTGGTGGATTCGTGCGGCTATTCAGGAATACATCCTGCATAGCTGGTCTTTGGTGAAAATGGGCACAACTGCGGCTCAGAAAAAGCTGTTCTTCAATCTGCGCCGCCTGAAAGGGCAGATGCAGGCCATTGATGATGGTGATCTGAAACCAGAGCAGGTGAACAAGATTGCCACGACACTGGGTGTATCTGAACAGGATGTGGTGGATATGAACCGCCGCATGGCTGCGCCAGATCATAGCCTGAATGCGCCCATGCGGGCCGATCAGGATAGTGAATGGCAAGACCGACTGGTTGATGATCATACCAATCAGGAAGATGTTTACGCTGAGAATGAGGAGCTTTCAGGCCGGAAGGCACTACTTTCTTCCGCCATGGAAAACCTTAATGAGCGCGAACGCCGGATTTTCACGGAACGCCGGTTGAAGGATGATCCTTCCACCTTGGAAGAATTGGCGCACGAATATGGTATCTCGCGCGAGCGAGTGCGCCAGATTGAAGTGCGTGCCTTTGAAAAAGTGCAGGCGGCCATGAAAAAGGAAGTTCAGGCCCGGCGCGAAGAAACGGCCCAGAATACGTAAGAGGGTTCAGGCGTTTCCTACTTGCAGATCATGCAGGCAGGAAGCGTCTATACGCTTTGATTTGTTACGTAAGGGCAGGCTTGTTATCAGGCAGCCGCAGCATCCTGAATAAAGAATGTAGCGTCTGTTCTGCCATTCCAACTTTCTGCCCGCAGATACCCGGCAAGATGTAGGGCAGGGCGTGTTGTATCTTCCAGCTTGGCCGCTAAAGGGTTTTCATGCGCCCGGAACAGTAGCGCTTTCAACCGGCCATTATTTTCACCCTTTAGAAGCAGACGCAGTGTGTTGCCATCTCGGCCAATGCGGTCTGCCCGTATGACTGTTACACGTGGTATGGCTAACAGAGGTTCCGGGTTTCCGGCCCCAAATGGGGCAAGGGCTCCCATATCCTGCGCCAATTCCGCTGTGGCGCCAGAAATAGCTACCACCGCATCTACGGTAAGAGGCACTTTTTCTGGAAGCGTGGCTGCTTGCGCCAACCGAGTATCCAGAAAAGTATGAAATTCTTCCAGTTTATCTGCTGTAAGCGAAAAACCTGCGGCCATGGCGTGGCCGCCGCCGGTTTTCAACATTCCTGCTTGGCGTGCCGCAATAATTACGGTGCCAAGATCTAAACCGGGAACAGAACGGCCAGAACCTTTAATGATGCCATCTTCCTGTTCAGCCCCAACAAGGGCAGGCCGATTGAACCGCTCCTTAATACGCCCCGCTACAATACCGACAACACCGGGGTGCCAATCTTTTCCGGCCAGCAAAATAACAGCATGCCCCGCTTCTTTCTGGGCTTCTGCCTGTTGCATGGCGCGGTCCAGAATATCGGCCTCAACACCTTGTCTGCGGCGGTTTACGGCATCCAGACGTTCGGCCATCTGGCGTGCTTCAAAACTATCCGGGCAACGGAGCAGGCGCAGGCCTAAAGCTGCTTCTGCAATACGGCCACCGGCATTGATGCGCGGTCCCAATGCAAAGCCGCAGGAAAAAGCATCCGGGGCTTTGGTAACGCCAGCAATTTCCATAAGGGCATTCAGGCCAGTACGCTGGCGGCGGGCCATAATTTTTAGCCCTTGCGTTACAAAGGCGCGGTTAAGCCCATGCAGGGGCATAACATCACAAACCGTTGCCAAGGCAACCAGATCAAGCTGACGCATCAGATCGGGCGGAGGTTGGTCTGCTGTAAACCACTCTGCACGTCTTAGGTCTCGCGTGGTTGCAACAGCGGCAAGAAAGGCGAGGGCTGCCGCGCAAATATGATGCAAGCCAGAGGAACAGTCAGGCCGGTTAGGGTTAACTGTTGCCAGAATTGGGGGGAGGGCATCTTCCGATTTGTGGTGGTCCAGTACAATCACATCGGCTTTGTCTGTCACTTGAGACAGAATATCTGCAGAAGCAGTGCCGCAATCCACGCAAATCAGTATGGAAGCGCCTTGTGCTACTAAATTATCCAGTGCGGCTACGTTAGGGCCATATCCTTCGGTCATTCTATCCGGGATATGGGTATGAACGGTGCAGCCGAGTTCTTCAAAAAATGAGGCGAGAATGGCGGAAGCGCAGGCACCATCCACGTCATAATCACCAAAAATACCAATTACTTCACGGTTCTGGACAGCTTTTGCCATGCGGTTGGCAGCTTTATCCATATCCGTGAGACTGGAAGGATCAGGCATAAGTGCCCGTAGCTTAGGCTCCAGAAAATGCGGAGCCTGATCTGGTGTGATCTGACGCATGGCCAACAGACGGCCAACAATTTCTGGAATGCCCAGTTGTTGTGCCAAAGCAGCACCCAGACGCATCAGAGCAGGGTCTTCTGCTCCGGCCCGCCAAACCCAACGCCGCCCAATAAAGCTGGCTTCCACCCCCAATACAGCAGGAGTGGAAGTTTCTTCAGTGGGTTCAGAAAGTTGCAAGGTGCTGCTTTGCATCAAAATTCAGAGCTGCTTATTGCGGAGCCCATGTTTTGGTTTTGAAGTTATGGTGGCCTTCAATAAAGCGCACCGTGCCAGATTTGGAACGCATGACCAGAGAATGCGTAATAGCCTGATGCGGCAGCTGCCGAACGCCACGCAGCAATGTGCCAGTGGTAACACCGGTGGCAGAAAACAGCACAGATCCAGCAGCCAGATCATGCAGCCCCAGTTTACGGTCTGGGTCTTTTCCGGGGTTCATTTTGCGGGCACGTTCGCGCTGCCCATCATCTTCAAACAGCAGGCGACCCTGCATCTGTCCTTCTACGCAACGGATGGCAGCAGCAGTCAGCACACCTTCAGGTGCACCACCAGAACCTACGTAGATATCAACCTGGCTGGTATCAAGACAGGCAGCAATGCCGCCAGCCACATCGCCATCTGTCAGCAGGCGCACCCGCGCACCCGCAGCGCGGGCGCGGGTGATCATTTCTTCATGCCGTTCACGGTCTAGCGTGCAGAGCAGAAGATCCTGAACGCTCTTGCCTTTGGCTTTAGCCAGATTTTTCAGGTTGGTTTCAATGGAGTTATCCAGATCAACAACACCATCAGGCAGATTGGGGCCGACCACAATCTTGTCCATATAAATGTCTGGCGCATGCAGGAAGTTGCCACGCTCAGCCAATGCCACCACGGTAATGGCGTTTGGCATATCTTTGGCGCAAAGGTTGGTGCCTTCCAGCGGGTCCACGGCAATATCCATGCCGGGGCCGCCAGAGCCAACTTTTTCACCAATATAAAGCATGGGGGCTTCATCCATTTCCCCCTCACCAATTACCACCATGCCATCAATGGCGACGGTATCAAATGCCGTGCGCATAGCTTCTACAGCTGCGCCATCAGCATCGTTCTTGCGTCCGCGGCCCGTCCATCGGGCAGAAGCCAGAGCAGCGGCTTCCGTTACACGCACCAGTTCAAGCGCGAGATTGCGGTCAGAAACAACAAAAGGAGAGGGGCCTATGGAATCAGACATCAGAAACAGGATCCTTGCTTAAAAGTCTATGATACCGGAAAAGGTGGCTAGAATCAGGCTGTTTCGATCCGAATCATCACAGGGCTGTCCGTCACCACGCTCAAGGCATCTATTTTGGTGATAGCTTCCTGCATGGCGGATTCTGATGTCTGATGCGTAACCAGAACAAGCGGAACGTACGGAGTTGTTTCATTTTCCGCAGGATGCTGGAGCATGCTGCGCAAGGAAACACCGCAATCTCGCAAGACTGCTGTAATATCTGCAATAACGCCGGGGCGGTCTTCTACCATCAAGCGCAGATAGAAAGCACCGGCGCCAGTGCCAGCCGGGCAAGCGCGCAACGCCGGTTCTGAACTGGCTTGCACACCCCAGACCGGAATGGTGTGGCCACGAGCAATATCAACCAGATCTGCTGTTACAGCACAGGCTGTTGGGCCAGCACCGGCGCCGCGGCCTTCCAGCATGATACGGCCCACAAATTCGCCTTCAGCCACAACGGCGTTAAATACACCATCCACCTGCGCAATAGGTGCATTGTGGGGCAGCAGGCAAGGGGCAACACGCGCTTGAAGTCCGGCATCTGTCAGGCGGGCAAGGCCCAGAAGTTTGATGCGATAGCCAAGGGTGCGCGCAAAAGCAAAGTCAATGGCGCCAATCTGGCGAATGCCTTCTACCTGCACGGAATCAAAGGCTACAGGGCGGCCAAAAGCCAAGCCAGCCAGAATTGTCAGCTTATGTGCGGCATCAATGCCATCAATATCGGTGGAAGGATCAGCTTCTGCATATCCGAGATCCTGCGCATCTTTCAGCACCAGATCGAAATCCTTACCCGTTTCACGCATTACCGTAAGGATATAGTTGCATGTACCGTTCAGAATGCCGCCAACATGTAGCAGTTTGTCTGCGGCCAGACCTTCGCGCACTGTTTTAATGGCAGGAATGCCACCAGCTACGGCGGCTTCAAACAGCAGCGGTGCGTTGTTGTCTGCACTAAGCTGGGCAAGGGCGGAGCCATGCACAGCAAGAAGCGCTTTGTTGGCGGTTACAACAGGTTTGCCTGCAGATAGCGCTTTTTCTACCAGCGCACGGGCCGGACCTTCGCTTCCGCCAATCAATTCTACAACAACATCCACATCGGGGTCAGAAACCAGATCCAGCGGGTTTTCATGCCAACGCAGAGTGGAAACATCTATACCGCGGTCACGCGAGCGGTCTCGGGCGCTTACGGCTACCACTTCCAGTTTGCGGCCTGCGCGTGCACTTAGCAGATCTGCATTCATACGCAGCAGGCGAATAACGCCAGCACCAACCGTGCCCAGACCGGCAATACCAAGACGAAGAGGAGAGGAATTGGAACAGGATGTCACGGTGCAACAGGCTCCGGCTTTTTAGGAGAGGAAGAGGAAGACGGCGAGATACCATGCGCAGATAGGAACCCACGAATGGAACGCAGGGCCTGACGCAGGCGCTGGGTATTTTCAACCAGCCCGATGCGAACATGGTCATCACCATATTCACCAAAGCCAAGGCCGGGGGCTACAGCCACGCCAGCTTCTTCAAGAAGAAGTTTGGAAAAGGCAACACTGCCCATTTCACGGAATGGTTCAGGAATAGGTGCCCAAGCAAACATGGAACCTTCTGGGGAAGGAACATCCCATCCTGCCGCATGCAAGCCGCGGATCAGCACATCGCGCCGATCTTTATAAAGAGCGCGCAAATCAGCAACACAATCCTGCGGGCCATTAAGGGCCGTTACAGCAGCCACCTGAATAGGCGTGAAGGCACCGTAGTCCAGATAAGATTTAATGCGGGTAAGGGCGGCAATCAGGCGTTCATTGCCTGCGGCAAAGCCAACGCGCCACCCTGCCATGGAATAGGTTTTGGAAAGAGATGTGAATTCTACGGCGATATCTTTCGCACCCGGCACAGCCAGAATGGAAGGTGGCACAAGATCGCCAAAGTAGATTTCAGCATATGCCAGATCAGATAGAATCCAGATTTCTTCCTTCCGGCAGAAGGCAACCAGTTCTTTATAAAAATCCAGATCAGCCAGATATGCAGTTGGATTGGACGGGAAGTTGACAATCAATGCCGTGGGTTTGGGCACAGAATGGCGCACAGCCCGTTCCAACGCACGCAGCATGTTCTCATCAGGCGTGGCCGGAATGGAGCGGATGGAAGCTCCGGCGATAATAAAGCCAAACTGGTGAATGGGGTAGGAAGGATTGGGCACCAGAATGGTGTCCCCCGGGCTGGTGATGGCAGAGGCCAGATTGGCCAGCCCTTCCTTGGAACCCAGTGTGACAATCACTTCCTTGTCCGGGTCTAACCCCACATGGAAGCGGCGTTCATAATACCCGGCAACAGCCTTGCGCAGCCCCGGAATGCCGCGGCTGACGGAATAACGGTGGGTGCGTGGGTCCTGCACCGTTTCTAGCAGTTTGTTGACAATATGCTGCGGGGTGGGAGTGTCCGGGTTGCCCATGCCGAGGTCAATAATATCCTCGCCCCGCGCGCGGGCTGCTGCCTTGGCCTGGTTTACCGAGGCAAATACATAAGGCGGCAGGCGGCGGATACGATGGAACTCTTCGGTCATGGGCTTTTGATGCTCTAAAGAACCGGGGGTAAGGAACCCCCGCAGGTTTGTGGGAAGAAGCATAGTAATCGTCAGAACAGAACAGGCAACTCCTCACTCTGCCTAAAATGTGGGAATGGCGTTTTTTCGGTAGGTTTTAGGGGCTGGTAGCTACTTTGGCACCTGTGCCAAAGGCATCACCGCGCACATGAATGCTGGCGGAAGGCACACCAAGCTTTGCCAGTTCCGTTGCCAGACGTTGCGCCCGCAAAAGCCCCAGTTTTACGGCATCAGATTGATCCTGCGCGCTAAGGGATAAGGCATTGCCAAACCCACGAATAAAGAATGGCCCATTGGGATGATCAGCTTTGAGCTTGCTGAGAATATTTTCCTGCCCACTGGAAAGCACATCTGACTGCGGCACAAAATGGAACGAAGTGCCTTTTACATCAACCAGATCATAGTTTGGTTTGATGGTATCCGGCACGTGCGCATCAGAGGGTACATCAAAACCCGGGAATGATGGTGCTGTGGGGGGCGCATCGGGAATCTGCGGGATGTCAGAAGCTGGTATTTCTGTTTGTGCGGCTTTGGGGCGCACTTCTGGCATACCAACTTCAGGCTCGGTTTCTGCGGTTTCGTCTTGCTTCTTACTGGCATGGCTATCTTTGGAAGACGCTTTGCCGGTTTGGGAGGCGGAGCTTTGTGCGCTTTGGTCTGGCGAGGAATCTGCTGCATCCATAATGGCGCCGCTTACGCCCTCCGGCAGACTGGCTTGTTGAGACGCATTCTGAGCAGCGCCATTTGGCTGCGTGGATGAGCCAGCTGCGGGCGTAGCACTTTTTGTAGGAGGCTGCGCTGCGGCAGAAGGCGGGGGCGGAATATCGGGAATAAGGCTGCCATTGGCGGCCACTGTCCGATAGGCCAGATTGCGCTCACGAATAAGTTCCTGGGTTACAAGCGCACGGTCTTGGGGCGAGGGCATTTCTGGCGCTTGTGTAGGCGTGAGGCCAACATGCGGGTAGGGGTCATAAATACCCGGCGGCGGTGGGCGTTGGGAGGCAATAACCCCACCGCGCATATGCTGCATCCATGATAGCGTTCCATCAATCGCATCTTTATGGGGGCTGCACCCGCCAAGCAGCAGTGCTCCAGAGGCCATGAGCATTCCAAGCCGTACAGCAGATTTTAAACCTATGGCGCTGCGGAGTGTCCGCTTGTGTTCTAAGCAGGGTTGCGGCATGGCAGCGCGGATACTCCGACTAATGGAAACCAGACAGTAAGACGGAGCGCACCTTACCCTTTTCCGCCCCGGCTGGCGAGACAGCACATGATTGCCCCTTGGCAGGCAGGCTTAGGCAGCGCAGGATAAGGGAATGTACACAGATACAGAACATGCGGAGAAAGCAATGACGGGCATTTTCCCCCGTAACGCCATCAAGATGGATGACGAACCGGAAACTCCGGCAACCCCGGAGAAGGCAGAAGAAAAAACAGCCGGCGCCCCGCATGGCGAACTGGAACACAAGTTGTTCAAGCAGCGGAAAGTGCTGATTTTTGGCGGGATTGATGACAAAATCGCCCGTGATGTAACGGGCCGCCTTTTGGCGCTGGCTGGTGAATCTGACCAGCCGATTGATGTTTACGTTAACTCTCCCGGTGGGCATGTGGAAAGTGGTGACACAATCCATGACATGATCCGCTTTGTCGATTCGATTGCTCCAATCAACATGATCGGAACAGGCTGGGTGGCATCTGCTGGTGCGCTGATTTTTGCCGCCGGGCACAAAGATCGCCGATTCTGTCTGCCGAATACGCGATTTTTGCTGCACCAGCCGATGGGTGGCGTACGTGGCCCTGCAACGGATATTGACATTGAAGCGCGTGAAATTATCAAGATGCGTGAACGGCTGAACCGGATTTTCGCCAAGGAAACCGGCCATAGCTATGAAAAAGTCGCAAAAGATACGGACCGCAATTACTGGATGTCCGCCAAGGAAGCGATTGATTACGGCTTAGTGACTAAGATCATTTCAAAGCTGTCTGATCTGCACTAATACACATCGCGCCTGCTTCGCATTCCCATCTTTGGGCTGTGCGAGGCAGGCGCGTTTGCGTTACTGGATCTGCCAGAATGTCTGCCCAAACGGTTGGGTGTCGTATCAGGCGAGATCCCTAGAAAACAGGTTCCTCACATGGGTTCTCTGAGCGATATCTATTCTCATCTGCCTGAAAGCATGGATGATCTGCCCCCGCCGCCCAATGAGGCAGCTGTGGAAGAAGCTGATTATCGTGCCCGCCATTGGGTAAGCCCTCTAAAAGGGCCGCTTAAACCGGGGTCTGAGGCGCATAAACACGCCTTGGCGCAAATGTTCCGTGAAACGTTTAATCCCTACAGGCCATCTGTCATCAACTGGCCTAAGCTGGATCCAGAAACGCTCAAGCGCGTAACTTCCTTGCCTATCTGGGATATCGCTGTGCAGACAGAGGGCAAGGCCCGCCTGCGCATGGCGGCTTATGCCAATCTGGTGACAGACCCGGATATGAAGGATGCCATCTCCCGCAATGCGTGGGAGGAAAACCGGCATAAGGAAGTGCTGTCCAAAATGGTGGCAGCCTATGACATCCCTATGGCACCGGAACCGCCCTACATTGAGCCCAAGGATGTTGAATGGGCGTATCTGGTGACGGGTTTTTCCGAATGTGCGGACAGCTTTTTTGCTTTTGGCATGTTTGAACTGGCCAAGCGTTCTGGCTATTTTCCACCTGAACTAACAGATACATTTGAGCCCATTATGCAGGAGGAATGCCGCCATATCCTGCTGTTTGCCAACTGGTTGGCATGGAACCGGGCTGTTATGCCGTGGTGGCGGCGGCCTTACTTTGAGCTGAAGGTTCTGGCTGTTTGGGCTTTTCTCGGTTACGAGCGCTTGTCTTTGGTGCGCACGGTGGATGATGAAGGCCATGTGCATACGCAGGATAACAACTTTACGGTAACTGGCACCAAGGAAGTAACTAACATTCAGATCAACCTGCCTGATTTCATGCAGCTTTGTCTGGATGAGGATGATCGTCGCTTCTCTGGCTATGATCCACGTTTGCTGCGTCCTACAACCACGCCAGCCATTGCACGTGTTATCCGTGACGTTGGGCGGTGCTGGGAATTTGCAAGTGGTGTTTTCAAGGCAAATCGTAAAACAGCAGCATAATCTGTTTTGAAGTTATCCCAACCAGCAAGACTATTTTATCTGGGCTGGTTGGGTGATTTTTTACCCGCCTTACACTTTGGCGTTGCCATAGCGCCTGTAATGGAAAGGCGGTGGGGCTTCTGGCCGCTCAGTTATGGCTTGGGTAATAAGGTCATGATCCGGGGCACGGTGGCATACTGGGTCAGTTGCCGTAGCATCTCCAGCTAGTGCCAAGGCTTGGCAACGGCATCCGCCCCAATCGTCTTCCTTGAATGCACAGGACTGGCATGGTTCGGGCATCCAATCTGTGCCACGGAATAAGCGGAATAGGGGCGCATTTTCCCAAATATGAGCGAGAGATTCTTCTGTAACAGAAGGTATCTGAACGCCCGGAATACTTTCTGCCGCATGGCATGGCAGCACTTTGCCTGCGGGGGAAACGTTTAGAAAGCGCTGGCCCCACCCGCCCATGCAGGGTTTGGGCCTGTCTGCATAATAATCTGGTGTTACAAAATCTATGCTCATGCGGCCCGCAAGGCGGGTGCGTGCTTCTGCAACCACCTTTTCTGTTTCTTCTACCTGAGCGTGGCTTGGTAATAACGCATTACGGTTGAGCAGCCCCCAGCCGTAATACTGCGTATGCGCAATTTCTACGCGTCTGGCCCCAAGTTGTTCCGCCAAGGCCAGCATGGCAGGCACACGTTCGCAGTTTTGCCGATGGATTACAAAGTTAAGAGTAAGCGGTAGGCCTTCGGCTTTAATAAGCTGTGCGGCTTCAAGTTTTTTGGCGTGAGCCCCTTTCATATGGGCAATACGGTCTGCGCTTTCAGCTTCGGCGTCCTGAAAGGAAAGCTGGATATGGTCTAACCCGGCATCAGCCAGTTCTTGCAGGTTTTGGGCGTTGAGCAGCACACCGGAGGTGATCAGATTGCTGTATAATCCTGCTTTAGCTGCGTGAGCTACAAGTTCGGGCAGATCTGGCCGCGCCATAGGCTCACCTCCAGAAAAGTGAACCTGCAATACGCCCATTGCAGCAGCTTCATCCAGCACACGTTTCCAGTCCTGCGTGCCAAGTTCCTGTGTGCGTGGTTCCAGTTGCAAGGGGTTGGAACAATACGGACATTGCAGAGGGCAGCGGTGCGTGAGCTCTGCAAGCAAGCTCATGGGAGGCGGCGGCGCACTCATATGGCTTGCAAAACCTGTTTGGTAGCCAGATCCTGTAGAAGGGTCAGCACATCCCGCGCAATAATCTCCCGTGGGGCTGAAAATTTCTGGCAGAGCAGATCCAGTATATCCCCCACATTGCGGGTGCCATCTATAAGTTGCAGCACTTCAACTGCAATAGGGTCTGCATGAAAGGCGCGTTCAGGCGCTTGAATGAACCATACATCCCGCACGCGGTCATGTTGCAAGCGTGTGCCCCGCGCAAAGCGGAGGATACTGTTTTCAGAAATCATTGGAAGCATCAGCCACTTGGTTCATACCGCAGCTTCTGGGCGGAAAGCACCCGGTGGAATACGGGCGGGTGTGACATAAGCGTAATCCAACGCATCCAGCATGGACCACAACACCCCACATTTAAACTTCAGCGCATTGAGCACGCTTTGCTGTTGCTCAACCGTGCGGGCATGCTCCTTTACATAAGCCAGAGCAAAAGCGGAATCCTGCGGGGCCTGTGTGAGGCGTGGCTTAAAGTAAGCCAGTGTTTCTTCGGTAATGAAGGCATAGTTCTGCAACATGCCCGAAACACGTTCGCTGATAATGGTGGGGGAAAACAGTTCTGTTAGGGAAGATGCAATGGCTTCCAGCACAGACCGTTCACGCACAAAATGCACATAGGCCTCTACAGCAAACCGTGTGCCGGGCAGCAATCCTTCGAGTGACTCTACATAGGCACGGTCCAGCCCAAGGCCATCGGTTAGTTTCAGCCAGCGGGCTACACCGCCAGAACCTGGTTCTGTGCCATCATGGTCTTCCAGCCGTCGCCGCCATTCACGCCGCAGTTCAGCGGTGGGAAGGCGCGCAAGGAGAGAGGCATCTTTAGCGGGAATGCTGGCCTGATAGTAATATCTGTTCAGCGCCCATGCCTGAACCTGCCCTTTATTCAGTTTGCCGTCATGCAGCGCACGATGGAAAGGGTGCAGGTTATGGTAGCGTTCTGCGCCTATGGCACGCAGCGCTTTTTCCAGTTCATCCGGGGTGAGCAGTTGGTTGGTCATAGCGAGACTTTCATTCCATCAAATGCAACATCCCATCCGGCTTGCTCTACGGCACGGCGTTCTGGTGAATCGGTCAGCAGAATAGGGTTGGAATTGTTGATGTGGATGAGAATTTTACGTTTCACATGCAAGGAGCGGAAGGCAGCAATGGTGCCATCAGGTTCATCTGCAATGGACATGTGGCCCATGCGGTGGCCGGTTTTGCTGCCCAGTCCGGCACGGATCATTTCATCATCCGTCCACAACGTGCCATCAAAGAACACAACATCTGCGCCGTTTATGCGGTTGCGTAGGGCATCCGTCATCATCGCGCATCCGGGGATAAACAGGGCGCGGGCGTGGCCATCCGTTATTTCCAGCCCGATATTTTCCCCATTGCTCATGATTTCAGCGGGGTTCTCGGCCTTTTCTGCGTAAAGGGGCACTTTGCCCGGCACAATAAACGGCGTGATGCTAAACCCGGCAGGCGCTAAAGAAATAGGGTGTTCTGGCTGCATGGCATGGCGTGGCACAAGCGTGCGGTCCAACGCATTAAAAATAGGGTTTGCGTTGAGCTGGTCGAGCACTGGTTGTGTGGCATACAGATCAAAATGTTGCCGTTCCCGCAGGGTTAGCAGGCCCGTAATGGCATCAATTTCCCCACTTGTAAGCACAACGCCAGAAATGGGGGTGGAGCGTAGCCCCTCACGCGGGAACATATCCGGTGTCTGATTGATCTGGGTACGCAGATCGGGCGAGGCATTGAGCACATACCAGTGCTGGCCATCTCCGCTTACAGCAATCGAGGCCTGAGTGCGGGAAGGGGCTGCGGGGTCTCCCGCACGGGCGCGGCGGCAAGCAGGAGCGTTAGAATTCCATTGCGGAAAACCGCCACCTGCACCTGCACCAAGAACAACAATCTCAAGCATAACAACACATCTAAATAAAAAAGCCGCCAGTGCAAAACCGGCGTTCACACCGGTAATGGCTGGCGGCTAAGCTGGGTATAACCCTGACTTATTTCTTCTGGCCGCAAACGTAGCTGTTGATTTCAGCGCCCAACGGAATTTCGGTTACTTTTGGTGCGGTCCAAGCCATGAGCCTGTCTCCTTGATCGAGTTGAAACAGGGCCGTTTCCTACAGGTTCTTGAGATAAAGATCCGCAGGAAAAAGCCGCTTTTGCGCCTTGCAGTGTGATGAAAAATAGCTATCACGCAAGTGTTTTACCCTCCAAACAGGCGGGTAGAGGGCCTATTTTCACGCAACTGTGAATAAAAGAGGGGCTGTACACCGCAACCACACAAAATCTGTGCAAGATTTGTCTTGGCGGGCGGAGTCTTCTAAAGCAGCCCACACAAGCAAGGCCCCAGCCCAGCGGGGAACTATGCCGGGGAGGAAACAGATGAGTGACCAGATACGCGGTTGGGGTAAGACACACGCATGATGAGTAGTCAGGTTAAGGCGCTGTTTGTCCGTGTCTTTCGCAATACCGGGTATATTCTGGGGGGGCGCGGGTTTTGCGCCGTTCTGTCTCTTATAACCACAGCTGTTTCTGCACGTGCGTTGGGTTTGCAGGATTACGGTGTTCTGCTGCTTATCAATTCCTTTGTTCTCTCCTGTTCGGCTGGGTTGCGGTTTCAGTCCTGGCAACCTTTGCTGCAATACGGCAGCAGTTTGTACCGTAATGGAGATAGGCATCCGTTCCAGATGCTCTTACGCCATTGCATGTTGCTGGATGGCATAGGGGCCGTGGCCGGTATGGGGCTTGCTCTGTTGCTGTGTGAATGGTTCGGGAATCTTTTGGGTTGGGGAGATGCCTCTTCTGCCACGCCGTTTTGGTACATGACTGTTATTTTGTTCATGAACACAGGCGGCGCCATGGGCGTGATGCGGCTTTTGGACCGATATGAACTTTCTGTGCTGGCAGATAGTGGAAGCGGGCTGATCCGTTTGGTAGGCAGCCTTGCCGGACTGTTCTGGCATTGGTCTTTCACCAGCTTTTTGATGATCTGGTATCTTTCAACAGCAGCATCATTCTTTATCAATTACGGAATGGGCGCGTATCTGCTTTTGCGCTCTGATAGTTTGCAGAACTTCCGTATATTCGGTGTGCCTTGGGTAAGCCCTATCAAGGGTATCTGGCGCTTTATTTTTTCTGTCAGCATCAATCAGGCACTTGCGCGGCTTTCTTCACGCTTAACGGTTATGATTGTAGGTGCTGTTCTTGGGCCGCAAAGTGCTGCCATTTACAACGTGACATGGCAGATTTCTGATGGTCTGGCCCGCCCGGCCCAGATGATGACACCAGCCTTGTATCCAGAACTGGTGGCTCTGAAAGATAAGCGAGACTGGACCTCCATTCGGCAGGTCACGCATCGTATTCTGCAAGTGCTCGGCGTGTTTTCGGCGGCGGTGCTGGCTATTGTGTTTGTGCTGGGGCCTTGGTTGTTGCATGTGCTGCTGACTGTACCGTGGTCTGGAACCCGCACACTTTTGCTGTTGATGACATTAACTGCCATTCTGGATTTGTGGGATGTGCCGCTGGAGCCCTTGCTGGTTTCTCTCAACCGCGCCCATCAGATTTTGCTGGGCCGGTTGTTTACAATGTGTGTGACACTGCCCTTGCTGTATTTCCTAACTTCAGGATTGGAGATGACGGGGGCTGGACTGGCAACGCTGATAGGTGAGTTGGTGATCTTCCTGACCCGTTTGGTGCCGTACATGTTGATGAGCCGAAAGCAGGATTTTGGAAGAGGTAATGGCTAAGGCAACTCCAGTTTCTGATACATCTGAGGTATGGATACTGGATACCCACCGTGTTGGGGAAATGGCGCAGTGCAAGGCCTTGGCAGATATGCTTGGGTTACCGTGCCGGATTATTTCGCTTCAGTCAGATTTCAGCCTGCCTGAGCAGATTCCGGATACCCAAAACCTTCGGTTGATTCTGTCTTTTGGTAACGCAGTGCAAGCTGCATTGGCATTGCGTGGGCGTTGTAAAAACACGCCTGCCATTGTGCAGTTGGGGCGTCCCAGCCACGTGCCTGCAGCGGATTTGGATCGGATAATCATTCTGCCGCAGGATGATTATCCGGTAGCACCCAACGTATTACACTTAAGGTTTCCCTTAAACGGTGCGCATAAAAGCCAGACATTCATCCCGCAAATAGACCCCAATATGCGGCATGGTGGCACTGTTGTTTTATACGGGGCACCATCACGGCAGTTTTTTCTGGATAAGCAGGATACGTATAAACTGCTACGCTTCAGCCATGAACTTGCACGGGTGAATCAGGAACCTTTGCATGTGCTGACCAGCCCAAGAACGCCTGTTGAGGCTGAAGGATGGCTGGAAGATATTAGCAAAACTATTCCAATGCAGATGTATATATTCCGCAAAGGCGTTAACCCGTTCCAGAAGTTTTTGCACGAAGCCAACAGGTTTGTGGTAACCGGAGACAGTGCGTCCATGTTGGCAGATGCGTGCCGCACAGGTGTGCCTGTATGGCTGTTTCCATTACGGCCCAAACACAGCTTCATGACACGTTTGCAAGCCAGCGCAGATCGACTGGGGCTGCAGAATATCCGCAACGGGCTCGTGCGGCGTGGTTGGCTGGGGAGCGGAACATGTTTTCGTAAGTGGCACGCCGCTTTGGCCAAGCAGAATTATATCCGTTTGGTAACGCCAGAGCTTTCCCCCCAGATGTTGAAGTGGCAGCCAAATGCATTGCGGTGGGATGATGATATGCAAAAATGTTATGCAAGTATCATGAAACTGCCTTTGTTTATTGCCAGATAAGCAGCAGCATTAGATATGCTGGAGACGTGGCAGTGTTTGCCACGTTTATGGTTTCTGCCATTGGGAAGTTTGTTTCGGCTGACGACTTATAACGGCATTTCACAACGGGCAGACATGTGCATGCACGATAATCTTGAATGGAATGAGCAGACAATTCTGCAAGGAACATGCGCAGCCATTGTTACGTATGGTAACCGTGTCCATTTTCTAAAACAGGTTTTAGAAGGTGTTTTTGGCGCAGGAGTTGGGCATGCCATTGTTGTAGATAATGGCACAGAAAAAAGTGTGGCGGCAGAAATTGCCAGCTTGCCAGAAATATTCGGAGCCAGTCAGCTTACCATTGTACGCTTACCAACCAACACAGGGTCTGCGGGTGGTTTTCATGCGGCTATTCAAGCTGCTGCAGCGCGTGAAGATACACAGCATGTCTGGGTGCTGGATGATGATAACAGGCCTGAGCCTGCTTCTCTTACGGCGCTTGCCAAAGCATGGAACGGTATGGGAGCAAATACACAAATATGCCTCAGCAGCTTTAGAGAAGATAAAACAACATATAAAAAACTTTTCAAAACCTGTAAGTTGCACGGCATTACAAAAAACTCATTTTTTGGTTTTTCCATGCAGACTTTGCTGCGGAAACAGAAAGCAAAGATTTGGCAGAAAGATGGGCTGAAATGTTTGCAAATGCAGATGTCGGCTTATGGTGGATTTTGGTTTCATAAAAGTTGGATTCAAAAAGTAGGACTGCCGGATACACGGCTTTTCCTTTATTTTGATGATTATGATTTTACATTACGAATTACTGCAAATGGCGGGCAAATTTGGGCGTGCCAGAACAGTGTGCTGAAAGATCTGGAACTATCATGGCAGGTTCATGATTCTGCATTACAACACTGGCTGCGTGAAGAAGAAAATTTCTCTCGTACTTATTTTTCTATCCGCAACCGTGTTTATATTGAGAGAGGTTTTGTAAAAAATAAATATATTTATGATGCGAATATCATTTTATATTTTTTATCAAAGATTATTTTTAAAAATAGGCAGAGCGTTTACTATCATTTACTGCATCCACGCTTGGTATGCAAAAGGTGGAAATTGATTCTACAGGCCATAAAAGCAGGCAAAGCTGCAGATTTTCAAACACCCCCTCCGAAGGTTTAAAAAAGTTTTGCATATTTGGTATGATCCATACTGGATGGTTTGTTATAACAAAAAGGGCTCCTAAATTACTAAAGTGAAATGGGCGGAAAATGTGTCCCGTTACATTGTGATTTAAGGAGAAGATGCGTGTCTGATCGTAAGCATCTGCGTTGGCAAACATTGCCAGCAACGCCAGCTCCCTTGGCTAATTTCAAGGGGCAGCATGCTCAGATCAATGGGTGTTCATTATATTATGCAGTAGGTGGTGTGGGGGAAAATACTGTCATCATGCTGCATGGTGGTATGGCAAATTCAGATTATTGGGGTTTGCAGGCGGCATTTCTGGCCCAAACGCATCGTGTCATTCTTGTTGATAGCAGGGGGCATGGGCGTAGCACGCTTGGTGATAAACCTCTTGGTTATCACCAGATGGCGCATGATGTTGCACGGTTAATGGAGCATCTGGAAATTTCCAAAGCCAGCATTGTTGGCTGGAGCGATGGTGGCGTGCAAAGCATTATTCTGGCAGCAACTTACCCAGATAAAATTGCACGTATTTTTGCATATGGCCCGCATATGTCCTTGGCCGGTTTGAACACGCAATGTGGTGATAACCCGGTGGTAGATGCATTCATGAAGCGGGCAGAGCAGGATTACAAACGTCTTTCCCCAACGCCTGCCCAGTTCGGAACTTTTTATAAGGACGTTTGGAGCCTTTGGCAGTGGCAGCGTGATGCACTGTTTACGGAAGATCAGATGGCTGCCATCCGTTGCCCAGCATGGATTGTGGATGGAGATAGGGATGAGATGATTAACCGCTCACACCTGGATTATCTTGCCGCACATATTCCCGATGCTTCTTTGATGCTGCAGCCAGATACAAGCCATTTTGCCTTTTTGCAGGCACCAGAATTGTTTAATGCGGCTTTAAAGGACTTCCTCTCTGTACAATAAAACAGAACAGAACCAAGATCTTTTTAGTCGCATATTGCAACCCCGGCGCAATGAAGAATTGCGCCGGGGTTTTTATATCCTTAAGCGTTTGTTTTTGCTGGATCTTTTAACGTTACAATAAATGGCACATGGTCAGATGGGCGCGGCATTGCGCGTTCATTTCTGTCTGGCTCAGCGCTTTGCAGACGTTCGGCAAGGCGGGGGGAAAGCAGCATGTGGTCAATCCTCAGCCCGCAATCGCGTTCCCACGTGCGGGCCTGATAATCCCAGAATGTATAAGCTGCACCTGTTGGGTGTAATGCCCGCAAAGCATCTGTTAGCCCCAACCATAGCAGGCGACGATACGCAGCCCGGCTTTGTGGGCGTACGAGCGCATCTTCTGGGCCAAGGGCTCCGGGGGCGCAATCTATGGGGGCAGGGCAGATATTGTAGTCACCCGCCAAAGCAAAATCTGTTTCTTCCGCCAGCAAAAGGCGTGCGCGGGCTGTGAGGGCGTTTAGGAACTCAAGCTTGGTGGCGTAGCCCTGTTCTCCGCCCGAATTGCCATTGGGCAGATAGAGATTGCCTAGCACCATATCTTGGGTGCGCACTTCTACATACCGCGCGGCCGGGTCTGAAAAACCGGGGAGGTGGTCTGTTGTTACGCTAAAATCTCCGCGCACAAGGGTGGCAACGCCATTGTAGGATTTCTGCCCCACTACGGCGCAACCATAACCAGCATCTTCGAACGCAGCTTTGGGGAACTGATCTGTCTCGCACTTGATTTCCTGCATCATCAGTACGTCTGGCTGTTCGCGCTTCAGCCAATCCAGAACCAGATCCAGACGTTGCCGGACGGAGTTTACATTCCAGGTCGCGAGTTTCATGCCACAGAAAAGCTTGTGCCACAGCCGCAGGAAGACGCTGCATTGGGGTTGTTTACCGCAAAATGTGCGCCCATCAGCTTGTCTGCAAAATCAAGCTCTGCACCGGCCAGTAAATCCATGCTGGCTGGGTCTACTACCACCAGCGCACCGTTTCTTTCTATGCGCGTATCATCGGCAGCAATATCAGCCGCAGGAATAAGCGTGAAGAGATACTGAAAGCCGTTACATCCCCCGGCTTCTACAGATACCCGCATGGCAACCGGTGCAGGGTTTTCTGGGGTGGCAGTTGCCTGCTTTTTGTCAATCACGCTGGCAATGCGGTTTGCTGCAGATTCCGAAACGGAAAAGGGTGTTGGCTGTGTCATACTCTCTTAAATAGCTTGCGTGCCTTCTGGTTTGAAGGGGCAAGATAGCAAGAATAGTCAACTTTGGCGGAATATTCTAAACTCCTATAAGTTTCACTCGGATTAGATACCGGCAACACGCTGGTGGACCGTGCTGCAAAGGAAACCGCAGGAGTGCCAGACACGACAGAATGCAGGGATCTGATGCCCTATGCCGTTCAACCGGGAGAAGGCCGGGCGCGTCGCCTTTATGATGAGCCGGAATCTCTGACACGTTCACCATGGCAGCGTGATCGGGATAGAGTCATCCATTCTTCAGGCTTTCGTCGCCTGCAATATAAGACGCAGGTGTTTGTGAACCATGAGGGAGATTTCTTTCGCACACGCCTGACACATTCCTTGGAAGTGGCTCAGGTGGCCCGTTCCATGGCCCGGTTTCTAAAGCTGGATGAAGATCTGACAGAAGCCGTCGCTCTGGCGCATGATCTGGGGCACACACCCTTTGGGCATGCGGGGGAAGATGCACTGGCAGCCCACATGCAGGAATGGGGCGGGTTTGACCACAACACGCAGGCTCTCCGTCAGGTGATGCTGAAGGAACGCCGCTATCTGGCGTTTGATGGGTTGAACCTGACATGGGAAACGTTGGAAGGGCTGGCCAAGCATAACGGTCCGGTCAAACGTCCATCTGCACGGTTGTTGGAATTGGACACGCTGTTCCCGCTGGAACTTTCCACATACGCTTCAGCCGAGGCACAGGTGGCAGCCTTGGCAGATGATATTGCCTATCACGGGCATGATCTGGATGATGGCGTGAAGTCAGGCCTGCTCTCGCTGGATGATCTGGTGGATGTACCAGTGGTAGGGGAAGAACTGTTTGAAGTGCGGAAGGCTGCGGCTGATCTGCCTTCTCAGGATAAGCGGACCTTACAGCGTATCCGGCATGAAATGGTGCGCCGCGTTATTCATAAGCTGGTGACGGATGTGCTTATCTGCACGCGCGAGCGTCTGCAGGATCTGGCGCCCCGGCATGTGGAGGATATACGGGCTGCTTCCGGTCCGGTTGTGGCGTTTCATGAACCCATGGCCCAAGCCAATAAAGGTATCCGCAAGTTTCTGTTTGCGCATCTGTATCGCCATTGGCGTGTAAACCGTATGACGCATAAGGCACGGCACGTTACGGCCGAGCTTTTTGATACGCTTACGGAGTCGCCATCTCTGTTGCCGGCTGAATGGCAGCGTGAGGCAGAGGGAAAAGATGCCACAGGGTTACGGCGTGTGGTGGCGGATTATGTGGCTTCCATGACAGATCGCTACGCCATGGAAGAACATAGACGGTTGACTGACCTGTCTGTTGCAGGCTGATAAACGCGCTTCCAGCGCTTTCTTACTATTACGGGGTTAAGTGTTTTATGTCTGACTGTGTGTTTCAGCGTTACCGTCAACATGTTCTGGCCATTGTGCAGGAACTGCTGCCCAATGTGCCGGAAGAAACGCTGGCCCGCGTGGAACTGACCCCAACGCGAGACCCCTCGCACGGAGATATGGCAACCAATGCCGCTCTGCTGCTGGCCAAGGTGGCACGGCGCAAACCGGCAGATATTGCGGCTGATCTGGTAACCGCCCTGCAAAAGGTAGAAGGTGTTGCCTCAGTAGCCGCGGCAGGGCCGGGGTTTGTAAACATTACGCTCAAGCCCGATGTTATGCGTGGCATTCTGCCCGCAGTGTTGAATGCGGGTGAAGCCTATGGGGCATCTCAGGCAGGCAAGGGCTTACGGGTGAATGTGGAATATGTTTCCGCCAACCCAACTGGGCCAATGCATGTTGGGCATTGCCGTGGCGCTGTGGTGGGGGATGCCCTTGCCAACCTTATGGCCAAGGCAGGCTTTGCCGTTACCAAGGAATTTTACATTAATGATGCCGGCGCACAGGTAAAGGCGCTGGCATGGGCAGCCTACTGGCGTTACCTGCAAGCTCTAGGCACCAAAATGACGCAGGATGATTTTTCTGCGCTGGCTCCGGGTGGTCTGCAATATCAGGGGAAATATCTTATTCCCGTAGGTATGGAACTGGCTGCGGAATACGGCAACAAGCTGACAGAAACCGATGCCGATGGGGCACCTCTGCCAGCGCCAGAAGCCACGTGGCTGGAAACAGTGCGTGGTTTTGCCGTGGCGCATATGCTTGCAGCTATCAAGGAAGATTTGGCAGCCCTTGGAGTGCATCATGATGTGTTTACATCAGAAGCCGAAGTGCTGCGCCGTGGCGTAACAGATGCGGCTATCAGCAAGCTGGAACAGCAGGGACTGTTGTATGAAGGCGTGCTGGAGCCTCCCAAAGGCAAGCTGCCGGAAGATTGGGAAGAGCGTGAGCAGCTTCTGTTCCGTTCCACTCAGTTCGGAGATGATGTTGATCGTCCGCTGCGCAAGTCTGATGGCACCAATACCTATTTTGCCAACGATATTGGGTACCATGCAGACAAGGTAGCCCGTGGCGCGCAGATGATGATTGACGTCTGGGGCGCCGATCACGGTGGTTACGTCAAACGCATGAAGGCGGCTGTTAAGGCGATTACGGGCGATACGGTGCCGCTTGAAGTAGTGCTGTGCCAGATTGTGCACATTCTGCGTGATGGGCAGCCCGTTAAAATGTCCAAACGTGCTGGCACGTTTGTCACGCTGCGTGATCTGATTGATGAAGTTGGGCGTGATGCGGTGCGCTTTACCATGCTAACCCGCAAGAGCGATGCTCAGATGGAGTTCGATCTTGATCTGGTTGTCGCGCAGCAGCGTGATAACCCGGTGTTTTATGTGCAGTATGCCCATGCTCGCTGTCGCTCCGTGTTGCGGGCCGCAGCCGAAGCTGCCGTGTATGGTGATGCTGATGATGCCGCTCTGGCCTCAGCATCGCTCGAATCTCTGACATCTGATGCAGAAATGGCGCTTATCCGCCGTCTGGCAGAATGGCCGCGTATGGTGGAAGCTGCAGCGCTTGCGCGGGAACCTCATCGTGTGGCCTTCTATCTTGCTGATGTGGCGGGTGACTTTCATGCCCTTTGGAATCGTGGCCGGGATGATGCCTCTTTGCGCTTCCTTCAGCCTGATGCCGTAGAGGCTACCCGTGCGCGTCTTGCCCTTGTTGCAGCTACGGCGGTGGTTATCCGCTCTGGTCTTGCAGTCATGGGTGTGGAACCTGTGGAGGAAATGCGCTGATGAGTGATGAAGACCGACCCAAATTTTCAGCGGATGACAGGATCAGCCGTGCGCGTGAGCGCATGAGCATGGATTATGAAGATCCAGCACCTACACGGCCAGCAGCCGTAGGTGGCCGCCCCACAGAAAACGTGCTGACCCGTTTTTTAAGCAGCGATACGGGCACGCGGCGTCTGGTTTATGGGGCTGCTGGTCTGGGCGGTTTGCTGGTGTTGGGTATTGGTGGTTGGGCATTGGTGGGGCACCATCAGCATGGTATTCCCATTATGGGTCCGCCACCGGTTTCCATGCGTACAAAGCCGGTTGATCCGGGTGGGATGCAGCTTGATTCTGTTGCCATGCCGGATGAAGAAGGTGATGCAAAGGCGCATCCTGTTCCTGCCCCGGAAAAACCTAACCCAGAAGCTCTGGCAGCCCAATATGGTGCACAGGGTGAAGGGGATGCTGGTAAACCGGAGGGGGCACCTGCTCTGGCAACTGGCGCTGAAGGAGCAGGCACAGGGCAGGCAGCAGACCAACAAGCACCCGCTGCCGCACCATCTCCGGCAGATGCACAAAGTACTTCTGCGCAGGAAGAAACCGAAGCTTCATCCGGCGGAGAGGAAGGGGACGCCGCTGCGGCTGCACAGTCAGCCGAAAGCAGCCCGAAACCAAAGCCAGCAACACCAGTTCCTGCCAAGGATACTGCTGCGGCTAAAGCGGCACCGGCAGATACAAAAGCATCCACTGTGCCACATGGTGGCGTAGAGGGCGGGAAGTATCAGGTGCAGTTGGCTGCGGTGCAGAGCGAAGATGAAGCGCGTAAGGAGTGGTCGCGCCTGAAGTCTCGTTACCCCACCTTGTTCGGAGATAGCACGCCTTCCTTTGTGCGGACGGAGCAGAATAACGCCACGTTCTATCGCTTGCGCGTAAAAGGCTTTGCTTCTGTTGCAACAGCGCGTGAATTCTGCTCTGCGGTGCGAGAACGCGGCATGGCATGCATGGTTGTGCGGCAGTAAGCTGCAACTGGTCTGGCAGAATGGAAGCAGGACACACGCAGGCAGATATTGAAGGTGCGCCAAGCACAGTAGAGGCTTCTGGCGCGCTGTCTGCTCATGCGAATGTGCAGGCAGAGCAGGTGCCGCGTGTGCCGCTGTTGCGTCTGGATGGGTTTGAAGGTCCTATGGATCTTCTGCTTGATCTGGCACGGGCGCAAAAGGTCGATCTGGCGCGTATTTCCATTCTGCAACTGGTAGAACAATATCTTGCCGTTGTAGAAAATGCCCGTCGGGTTCGGTTAGAACTGGCCGCAGACTGGCTGGTTATGGCGGCATGGCTGGCGTGGCTTAAGTCGCGCCTGCTCCTTCCCCCAGATGATGAACTTGCCGTAGAAGGCGAAGAAGCCGCAGAACTCTTGCAGGAACGGCTGATAGAGCTTGCCTGCATGGGTGAACTGGCACGTTGGCTGGATGATAGGCCCAGATTGGGGCGGGATGTGTTTGCCCGTGGCGTGGCCGAAGATCTGGTGGAAATAGATCGGTCTGGTCTGGCGCTAGATATGCCGCAGCTCATGCGGGCCTATATGGCGGCTATGCGGCGTAATGCTCGTAAGCGTATTTATGCGCCACGCACGTTACGGTTCTGGACAGTGCAAGATGCCTTAAGCAGGCTGACACGCTTGTTAGGGGAAACACCACCGGGCTGGAGTAGCCTGGATGCGTTTTTGCCTGATGTTCTGCCAGAACAGGCCGAAGGGGCAGATGCGGTGCGCCAACGGCGTGCCGCCGTGGCAGGCACACTGATTGCAGGGCTGGAACTGGCAAAAAGTGGAAGGCTAGAATTGCGGCAGGAAGAGGTGTTTGGGCAGATCATGCTACGCCCGCATGAAGAAACGCATGAGCCAGATAGTGCTGAAAACGCACTTGCCACAGAAGAAACGCAAAATTCATGACCACGGACATAACGGATAATGCTGCTTCTGAAAGTGCAGAGGCCATGAAGGTAGTTCAGCCTGAAAATACTATGGTTTCAGAAGAAGCTTTACGCTTGGCGGAAGCACTTATTTTTGCGTCTACCGAACCTGTAAGTGCGCGCCGGTTGGCGGAGTTGCTGGAATTGCGCCAGCTTGTGCCAGATGGAGTGGATAATCTGGCCGCCTTTGTAACATCTGTTTTGCAAGCCCTTGTGCAGCGTTATGAAGGCCGGGGTGTGATGCCTGTTGAAATAGCCGGAGGGTGGCAGTTTCGGACAGCGCCAGGCTTGGCGCCAGCTCTTACGCGCGTGTTGGAGCGGCCTCGCCGTTTTTCACGTGCGGTTATGGAAACACTGGCAATTATTGCTTATCACCAGCCCTGCACACGTGTGCAGATAGAAGAAATACGCGGCGTAAGCCTTGGCCAGAATGTGCTGGATACGCTGATAGAATCAGCACTTATTATGCCCAAAGGGCGCAAGGAAGTACCAGGGCGGCCTGTGTTGTGGGGTACAACGCAGGATTTTCTACGCCATTTCAGCTTACGCTCTTTGGCGGATTTGCCGCGCAGAGAAGAACTGCTGGTAGAAGTGCCAGAAAACGCAGGGGCAATGGGGCGCCCACAAACAGAAATCACTTTTGCAAATGGCGCAGAAGAGGCGGCTGATCAGGCAGAACACGCGCCCGATATATCAGGCACGGATGCACAGTCAGAGAATGCGTTACAGACTGATACTGGCTCAGCCACGGCTGCCGAAAATACAGATGAACAGGCAGAGATAACGCCAGAAGTTGCGGAAGAAAGCATAAAACCGCATGTTTCCGCGCCAGAAGGCTCATGATAGATACTCTCCATCTGGTTGTGCGGGCGTTTTTGTTTTTCCCGTGCGGTGCGTGCAGCAACGGAACTGCCCATGTTTGATTTTGCCTGGTCTGAAATCGCGCTGATTGGCGCCGTGGCTCTGGTCGTGATCGGCCCGAAGGATTTGCCCGTGGCTATTCGTGGGCTGGCAGGAGCTATAAAAAAGGCACGCAAACTGGCGGGGGAGTTTCAGTCCCACGTTGATGAAATGGTGCGTGAAGCCGATCTGACGGAAGTGCGTGATCAGGTTCGGGATCTCAAAAACCTCAACGTACGCAACCGGATCATGAAGGCTATTGATTCCGATGGCACGCTAAGCAGTTCTTTCGCACCGCCGCCACAAATTGCTGAACAGCATATTCCCGCCGGTCCCCGTGCATTGGATATGCCTGCTTCCAGCACACAAAGCACAACCAATGTTTCTGCTTACGTGCCCAGCACGTATGAGCCAGCCGTAACGGATGAGGATATTGCCAGCGCTCCGCCAGAACTGCCGCCCAATATTGTCCGCCGCATTTTGAAGGAGCAGGACCGCTTGCACCCTCCAGCATTTTTGCCGCCAGTGCGCGTCATGCACGGTGGGCGTAGTGTGGCACCGGGTGAAAGATTGGTGCGTGTGGCTGGCCCAAGCAGGCCAGCATGGCAGCAGGATGTGGATTTGCAGACAGAGCAGCCAAAAGGGGCTGAGCCAGAACAGCAGGTGATGGATCATCAACCATGAACGAAAACGAAACCGTGGGGGAAGATCCTATTCACGATCAACCAATGCCGTTGATTGATCATTTGCTGGAATTGCGTCGCCGTTTGTTATGGGCGGGCGCTGCCTTTATTCTGTGTTTTGCACTGTGTTATCATTACGCAGGTGATATATATCTGTTTCTGGCGCGTCCGTTGGGTGAAATTATGCGCCAGCAGGGAGAGCAGCCGCATCTCATTTACACCGCGCTGTATGAGGCATTTTTTACCTATATTCGTGTGGCGTTTTTTGGCGCGGCTTTTCTGTCTTTTCCCGTTGTGGCCATGCAGGCGTGGATTTTTATAGCCCCTGGGCTTTACCGGTCGGAAAAGCGCGCTTTTGCTCCATTTCTAATTGCAACGCCCATTTTGTTTCTGGTTGGGGCATCGCTGGCCTATTACTTTATTTTCCCCATTGCTTGGCGTTTCTTCCTGTCGTTCCAAACAGCCGGTGCGGGGCATGATGGTGTGCAGATTGAGCTGCAAGCCAAGGTTTCCGAATATCTTTCACTGGTCATGAAACTTATCATGGCTTTTGGCGTGGCGTTTGAACTGCCGGTAGTGCTTACGCTTCTGGCACGGGTGGGCATTGTTACGGCAGATATGCTCCGGCGTTTCCGCCGTTATGCCATTGTGGGCGCTTTTGTTATTGCCGCTATTCTGATGCCGCCAGATGTTATCACTCAGATTGGTCTGGCCGTGCCGTTGGTCTTACTTTACGAAATTTCCATTATCTGTGCGCGCTTGGTCGAACCTAAATGGAAGGCCAGCCAAGCGGAAGATACATCCAACACCCAGCAGGAGGTTCCCTGACCCATGCATGATATTCGCGCCCTGCGGGCTGATCCCGCTGCTTTTGATGCCGATCTTGCCCGCCGTGGGATTGAGCCTGTTTCGGCCAAATTGCTGGCATGGGATGAAGAACGCCGCCAGGCCCAGACCGTGTTGCAGGAAAAGCAAGGACGCCGCAAAGCGCTGGCACGTGAAATTGGAACTCTGAAGCGTAATGGTGGCGATAGCAGTGATCTGGAAGCTGAAGGCTTGGCCCTGCGCGCAGAAATGGAAGCGCTGGAAGAACAGGTAAACGCACTGGGGCGTGAAAGCACGGCACTTTTGGCTAACCTGCCCAACCGTTTGGATGCCACCGTGCCAGAAGGCCCGGATGAAAGCGCCAACGTAGTGCAGCATGAATGGGGCACAAAGCCTGCCTTTACGTTTACACCCAAGCAGCATTTTGAGCTGGGTGAAACGCTAAAGCAGATGGATTTTGCAACAGCAGCCAAGCTTTCTGGTTCGCGTTTTGTGGTGCTGCGTGGCGGTATTGCGCGTCTGGCGCGTGCTCTGGGCCAGTTTATGCTGGATCTGCACGTTACCGAGCACGGATATACGGAAACGCAAGTGCCCGTCATGGTGAATGATGATGCCATGTACGGAACAGACAAGCTGCCAAAATTTGCAGATCAATCCTTCCGTACGGAAGATGGCCGCTGGCTTATTCCCACAGCAGAGGTGCCGCTTACAGCTTCTGTATCTGGCGATATTCTGGAGGCTTCAGCACTGCCGCTGCGTATGACAGCACTAAGCCAGTGTTTCCGAAGCGAAGCAGGGGCTGCTGGGCGAGATGTGCGTGGGATGCTCCGCCAGCATCAGTTTGAAAAAGTGGAAATGGTTTCCGTAACCACGCCAGAAGAAAGTGATGCCGAGCATGAGCGCATGACGCGCTGTGCAGAAAAGGTGCTGGAAAAGTTGAACATTCCGTATCGCCGCGTTCTGCTGTGCGCGGGTGATACCGGGTTTGGCGCAGCTAAAACCTTTGATCTGGAAGCATGGCTGCCGGGGCAGGATGCTTGGCGGGAAATTTCTTCGTGCTCCAATACGCGGGATTTTCAGGCTCGCCGTATGAACGCCCGTTATCGTCCGCAGGCCGGTGCGGCTCCTGCTTTTGTGCATACGCTGAACGGCTCTGGCCTTGCTGTGGGCCGTACCCTTATTGCGGTTATGGAAAATTATCAGAACGAAGATGGCTCTGTAACCGTGCCGGATGTTCTGCGCCCATATATGGGGGGTATTGAAAAAATTAGCTAAAAAGTAGAGCTTAGATACAATGGTTTCCAAACCTTCCTTATACTTGGCAGTTGCCATTGTATCTGAAGTTATCGGCACATCCTTGCTGACAGCCTCACACGGGTTTGCGCGTTGGGGATACGCTGTTGCCAGTCTGGCGGCGTATGGATGTGCCTTCTATTTTCTATCCATCCCGCTCAAAACCATTCCAACAGGCATTGTTTATGCCATATGGAGCGGGGTAGGCATTGTGCTTGTTTCAGCTATTGGTGCGCTGTTCTTCAAGCAAATGCTGGATATACCAGCCCTTATTGGTATTGGTCTGATTATGATTGGGGTGTTGGTTATCAATCTGTTTTCAGGTTCCATGCAACATTAACGTGTGGAACTGATAGTTTTAATAACCAACCCTGGTGTGAGCACCTGCGGTAGCGTTATGGGTGCTCCGTTAGCCGGAATAAACAGGTAAAAAGGCACACCATCGCGCCCATGTTGGCGTAGGAAGGCGGTAATGGCGGCATCGTGCGTTGTCCAGTCTCCGCGTAGCAGGGTGACATTCTGGGTTTTGAAGGCCTCGCGCACCTCCGGCACATCCAACGCTACACGTTCGTTGACCAAACAGGTAATGCACCACGCAGCTGTCATATCCACAAACACGCCTTTGCCGCTGTCATGTAAGGTTTGGAGCCGCGTGGTGGAAAAAGCTTCTACGCCTTCGGGCAAGGTCATGCCTTGGGTAGAAGATGGAGCGGCTGCTTGTTGCCGTAATACGGGCAGCAGAGATAATGCACCAAGTAATGCCAATAATGCCAAACCGTGCAAGGCAAAGCGTTTGCGGTCAGATAACGTGTTCTGATGTGTCTGGGCCAGACCATACACCCATGCGGCTACCCCTAACAGCACCATGCCTGACCCAAGCAAGGCAACTATAGAAGCGCCACCTTCCAATGTAGCAACCCATAGCAACCATACGCAGGATGCAAGGAGGGGAAATGCTAGAAACTGGCGTAAATAGATCATCCATGCGCCGGGGCGCGGCAGCATTCTGGCGCAGGAAGGAAAGATTGCAATTAACAGATAGGGAAGGGCCAACCCAAACCCGAGTGCTGCAAATACGGTAAGCCCTGCAATGGGAGGGCCAGACAGAGCCCCGGCAATGGCCACGCCCATAAAAGGAGCTGTGCAGGGTGAGGCCACAACAACAGCCAGCACACCTGTTAGAATATCATTCCATACGCTGTGGTGTGTATGAGGTGCGCTGTTGATGGATACAGCAGAAAAAGAAAACACGCCCAAAAGGTTTAGGGCCATGGAAAAAAGCAGCCAACAAATCATCCCAACAAAAAGGGGAGATTGAAACTGAAAGCCCCAACCTGCTGCAGAGCCAGTTAACCGTGCCGCCATCATGGTGGCGCCTAATAAAGTAAAGCTGCCGATAACCCCACCAGCATAACAGGCTGCACTCAGAATTTGTTCTTGTCTTGCAGCATGTCCTAGCCGGGTGACTGCCAATGCTTTCATGGCCAGAATGGGGAACACGCAGGGCATCAGGTTCAGGATCAGCCCACCTATAAAAGCAAACAGTATTTGCCGCATAAATCCGGCAGAAGCAGTGCGCGTATTTTCTGATGTATCGGTAACTGTACCGGGGTTGGCCTTAACTTGCAGAGCGCGTTCGGTATCAGCTTTATCCTTTAAAACTACAATTCCAGATAAAGATGGCAGGGCAGAAAAATCTGCAGTCGGCTTAAGATGCAACGTCACAGAACCGTTGCGGATGATAGGTTTTTGCGCGGCAGCTTCGGCAATTTTGCCTTGTTGCTCTGGCATGAACCATGCATCGGATACGGATGTGGGGCTAAGATCTTTACCTGTTAGCTGTAAAATGCCGTTGGAGGAAAAGGTTGCCGTATAGGGTGAGGACACAGCCATGTGCTGTAA
Organism: Acetobacter oryzoeni; assembly: GCF_004014775.2. NCBI lineage: Bacteria > Pseudomonadati > Pseudomonadota > Alphaproteobacteria > Acetobacterales > Acetobacteraceae > Acetobacter > Acetobacter oryzoeni. Next base: position 2,171,155 of record NZ_CP042808.1, on the reverse strand, counting down.
TGTTTGCTCAAACAAAGGGGCTTGAGCAGAAGGCGCTGGAGTGCCTTTACTCAATGTGAGCGCAAGATCAGCTTCTTCGGGCACGCAGACATGCTCACACACCAGCCAATTTGCGTGTGCTGTGATGTTCACCTTGTCTGATTTCTGGTCTGCAGATTGAAGAGGAAGCTCCAAAGGCAGAATTACATCGCCAGTATAGGCATAAGACATGAGTGAAGAATCAGGAATACGCTGAGGTACTGGCCACTGAATGGTTTGCGTGCTGCCTTGCAATGCGCCATCCGCTTTTATGGTAATAGCAGGAGGATCTCCTGCGTCTCCCGGATTTTGCCAGTATGTGTGCCAGCCGTTCTGAAGCTGAAGCCGCAAGGCAATGTGTAAGCGACTATGCGCATCAACTGTGTCAGACGCAGTTATCAGGCTTGCAATGCTATGGCCGGTTTTAACCTGCGGGCTTTCTGCCGCGACTGAAGGATGTGAGAAAACAAAAGGCGCCGTCAAAATGGCAACAGAAAGAGCCAGCCAGCCTGCAAGGCCGCGCCTGTTGCCTTTTGCCTGCCTTGAGGCAGAAGCAGAAGGCAGACTAAGGGCAATAAAACGCGAAAGAGGCATAACAGGCAAACTCATGGTGCATTCTGCAATAAGGAACGCGCAGCATAGGCCAAACTTGCCTGTAATTGTAACCTGTTGTTGGTGAAAGCGAAGGATGCAGAAAAAGCGGTTAGTGTTCTGCTAGCGCCTCGGTATCTGGTTGCAGCACAAACAGGCGTGAACAATAGGGGCATACGGTTTGATGACCGCTAATTTTCAGCCATACGCGCGGGTGTCCAAGCGCGCCCAAGCCGCCATCGCAGGCAATTGTGCGTTTATCCACCATAATGGTTTCAACATGCCCCAGTTTGGGGTGTGGCACAGGGTTGGCAGGCTGTATCAACATAGGTGTGGTATTCCCTTTTTGCTATGATGCCCAAATGAACAACATGTGCTGGCTGTGTGCATGATAGCTGTGTGGGCTATGGTTTTGCACCTTTCTTATCTTCCCATGCGCGTGAGCAGATATGGACGATACGCTTGCGCGTTACTGGTTGTGTTTTTGAGTTTGGCAGGATGCAGTATGAAACTTCCTGATCCCCCTAAGCCTCTACCACGTTTTGCGGCAGCTGCGCGGCTTGTTCCACCCGATCGCATGTTCACATTGTCTGACGGTGTAGCCATTCCCGCTCGTGTATGGAAGGCGCAGGAACAACCACGGGGTATATTGCTGGCGCTGCACGGGTTTAATGATAGCCGTGATGCTTGGGAGCAACCTGCGCCATTTTTTGCCGGACAGGGCATAACTGTAGTCGCACCAGATCAACGGGGTTTTGGCGAAGCCCCAAACCGTGGAGAATGGGCCGGTTCAGACCGTATGGTGCAGGATGTGCGGGAAGAAATAGCCATCCTTCAGAAAGAAAACCCCCAGATACCGCTCTATCTTACGGGTGAAAGTATGGGGGGCGCTATTCTCATGCTTCTCATGTCTAAGTCAGATGCTCCATCTGTTGCTGGCACATTGCTGCTGGCACCTGCTGTGTGGAATCTGGGTCTAGGGGCAGATATTCCATTAGATGTTCTGGCAACGCTTTTTCCACATCATTTGGTAACTGGGCGGGAGCTGCCCGTGCATGTGGTGGCGAGTGATAATCCGGCAGCCCTTTTGCGCCTGTATTTTGACCCGCTTACTCTAAGGGCTACGCAGCTAGAGGCCTTGCGCGGGTTAGTGGGTTTGATGAAGCAGGCCGCTGCCGCCGCGCCACAAATTAAAGGGCCACTGCTTTGTGTGTATGGAGATAAGGACCAACTGGTGCCTTCCAAGGCAATGGCCAAGGTATGGGAAACTTTGCCCAAGGGTACGCGGCTGGATCTGATTTCCGGCGGCCACCATTTGTTGCTGCGCGATAAAAACGGCAAGCAGGTGATGCAGGACATGCTATCTTGGATCACGCAGCCAGATAGTTTTTTACCATCAGGTGGAGATGTATCCGCCAGTACGTGGCAAGCACAAAATCCGGCAAAACCGGAGGGAAAGTGGTTTCCGGCCTCATGGTTGGATGGTTTGGCGCGTTAAATCCATTAGCCCAGAATGATAGGGTCGGAATGCGGCGTAAAAGTCTATCTGCGGAAGTTATCAGGATAATGCAGATAGAGGCTTGGCAAATACCCCTGAATTGCGTTAGGGAAGGCGCACGGACCCGTAGCTCAGCTGGATAGAGCGTTGCCCTCCGAAGGCAAAGGTCGCGCGTTCGAATCGCGCCGGGTCCACCAAGAATTTCCTTTCCCCGCAGTTTTCTGCCGTTTTTCGTCTAGGTTAGACACTTCGTCAGTTTCGGTTAGACACTTCTCCCCCAGCATTGACATCGCGTCTTCGGCCATTTTTCTCTGCTCAGCCGCACGTGTATAATGGGCAACATCAGTCAATCTTTTATGCCCAGTGATGGCGGCAATCTGATGCGCAGAGCATCCGGCCTCAGCTAGCCGTCTTGCAGCAGCCTTTCGCAATCCGTGAGGTGAGCAGTTTTCTGGTAATTCAGCTTCCCGGCACCATGACTTGAATACGTTGTAGAAACCGTTTGCCGTATAAGGGCTCCCCTTGGCAGCTTCCAGAAACGTCTGTCCCGTGCCGTTCCACTGATTAAGCTCGTGCAGAAGCGCTGTATGCAAAGGGAGTATCAGTTCAGTCTTTGTTTTTTTTCTGCTTGAGGTGAATGGCCCCCTGAGAAATATCTGCTGGCCCCATAGTGACTACATCGCTACGTCTCTGGCCGGTATATAACATGAGATAGAGCGCCAGCCTCTGGATTGAGCCGGACGTCCATCTCCTCTCAAACTGAGCTATCTCTTTCTCTGTCCATGAATGGATACCTTCGCTTTTCTGGCGCTTTATCTTTATTCCTAGCGTTGGATCATCCTCTCTCCACCCCAGAGAAATGGCGAATTGCATTAACTGCCCCAAGAGCCGCAGGATACGTTGCGCCGTTGTAGGGGCTGTTCCAAAGTGTGAAACCAGAATTCGTATATGCTTCTGCTGCATTGTAACGGCATCACCTTGCGCCGCCTCGCTTTCACGGATGCGGTTTAGTAGGCGCATGTATACAGCCTTGGTGCTATCCTCCAGTTTCCCGAAGTGGTTGGACTTTACCCACAGCACAATGAGATGATCCAGAGAATGACTTTTAGTTCCTTCGGAGCGGGGCTCTATTCTTTCCTCACCTGAAAGGGCGGAATGATAGGAAGATAGGAATGAGGCATCCAGCATATCTGGAAGCCGGACGCTCTTCATTCCCTTTTTGCGAAAGTAATAACGTGTCTTCCCGTGCCTATCCCGGTATATTTTTACGAATTTGAGGTTAAGCGGCGGCACAGGCTATCCCATTCATTGCCATTATGTGGAGAAACAGAGCGTCCAGCTTTGGCTGATAGGTAGGAATCAAGATCATCAATAAGCCAGACCTTTCTGTTCTGGCTTATCTGAACCGCTGGTATTTCATTTCTTGCCAGCATTCTGAAATTAGTTTCTGATATTCCCAAATATTCAGCAGCTTCACTAGCCCCCATAACCCTGCGCCGCACAGGTGCGAGCGTCTCACCCATCAACCCCTCCCAACGCATTGGATTTTCCGCCAGCATATTCAGGGCTTTCAAAGGCTTTGCCTTCATCTTCGCATGCCGAGATGCACCGCTCCCGTTCCGCCGCCAGCATTCCGTTTATCTGCGTAGGGGTGAGGATGGAGTTTTGGTCACGTATGGTTGCAACTTCTGCATCAATATCATCAAGAATTGGAGAAAGTGCCTTTGCCATTTTTCTAGCTCCACTTGCGGCAACGATATTTTTTCGCGCCCTATCAGTCAGAGTTTCGATGTTGGATAGTGCTATATTTTTCTTGTCAGGAAATGGGCACGGGCCATGATAGTAAAGCCCAGCCATTTCATGAGCTTCTTCCGGTTCTTCTCCCATATCCCAGAACCATTCCGTTTCAGCGTCTGAATAGTCTTCATGCGTCCATTCAGCCGGGAACGGGGTCTCATTGGGTTTGTTTGACAGCCAATGCCAACCATCCCGCTCTGGAAACATAGGCACGCCGGGGCGCGTTGGGTCGGGCCAGTTTTGGGTGGTCATATCGGCATACCGCAAAAAATAACAAAGAGGCATGCACCGCTTCCGATTTCTAATGCTTCCTTGCTGTGTCCGTTCATTATCAAAACAACCATACCAGCCATTAGGGAAATAAGAGCCAGCGCCCTTGCAAAACTTCTCACGCCTTCTCTCCTGCGCGGGTGTTCCATGCGGCGATGGCTGCATGGGCGGTATCTTTTACTGGTCCCTCGGCCATGCAGATTAAGCAGTGTACCCACGTATTGAAGTCACTAGGGTGTGGTGTCGAAATCTCTCTACTCCCACAAAACGGGCAGCTTTTCAGTTCCTCACTCATGCTTCCGGGCCTTTCAGGGCTTCTTCGATATTCTCGATCTGCTCTTGATGCTGATGTCTGCGCCACCGGCCCTGTGCAGACGGTGGCTGTTTGGAGATTGCTTTGTCCTGCTCCTCATGAAATCTCTTTGCGTCCTCAAGAGCATCGCGCAACTGCGCAATCACCGCATCCGCATCAGCCTTCAAAACAAGCGGCGCTGACACAGGCCCATTACGCTCTGCCCGTAATTGCGTAACATTGATGCCGCTGGTTGGGTCGCGTAGGGCGTCTGCCACCGGCGGGTTGATGTAGCCAACTATGGAGAGGGGCTTAGTCATTCGCCTTCTCCCGGCAGCACTTCGCGGACGTGGATTAATTCTGATCTTGGCATAGCATTGTCATGTATGCGGGTGGCCTCTCCTTTGTTTAAAAAGATAAGCCCACCAAGCACCCAAAACTCCCGCGCTTCGGGGACTTCCTCGGCATTCCTGATATAATCAACAGAGCAGGCAAAAGTATTGCAGGTAAACGTATTCCTTTCCCCCAGCACTGTAATAAATGCCACATTATCCACAACAGAGTGGACAACGCATAGTTTCGGATGTCCTGTAATCCACGCATACGGCCCGTCATGATCTGGCGTGTAGGGGCCGAGGATTTTTAGTTTTTTGGTCATGCTGCGGCTCCTTTTACATCCCGCAGATGGAAGAACAGACGAGCGCAGGCTCGAACATCTACCATTGCATCATGTGCGCCTATCAGTTCTTCATTGAAGAAATGCTTGATGCATTCTTCCAGCTTCGGTGCTTTGGGCTTGTCGATGCCGGCAGCGATCATGCGTTCTGTTGGCGGCAGGTTCACCAGCGGGGCAGCTGCATCCATCGTGCAGAACTTCTCGCCCAGCAGACGCCATCCACGCGGCACACGCGCAAACATAATGTCGATGATCTGCACATCGAATTTGATATTGTGCGCGACTAGAAGGTCGGCCTTTTTGGTCAGATCATAGAAGGCCGCGGCTGCGATTGCTTCACGCACACCGCAACGCTGAGCCATCTCCGTTGTGATGCCATGAACCCTTGCCGCTGCTTCCGGTATCGTCCACCCATCAGGGTGAACGATCAGGTTCAGACTTGCGCGTTCCGTTCCATCATCTTCTGTCAGCAGGGCCGCAAGCTGCACGCAATGCGGCTGCCGGTCGGAATTGAGGGGAGTGTACCGGTCGGGTAGGCCTGTAGTCTCCGTATCAAAAAAGAGGATCATGCCGGCACTCCATCAACGGGTGCGTTTGTGTAGGCCTTTTCCTTGAAAGCCTCTATGCGTTCCGAGATAATATTCCGAACGGCGTCAACTGTTCCAGGGGGTATTGGTTTCCCCATTTCGCGCGCCTGGTCAATCTTCTCATCCCACGCCTTCCATAGACCATCACAGCATTCCGTATTTGTGCATGTGTTGGCGCGTCGTGTATATAGTGCGACGTATCGTTCGTGGCGCTCTTCTTCCGTCAGTTCGCGCTGGACGGGGGGTGTCGGGGTTGCGTGCGCATCAGGAGTCACATCTATTGCTTCCCGCTGGTTGCGAGGCTCATCAAATTCATCAGGAGAATAAACACCCAGCATGACCTCTGGAGCATGCCGCCGAGCCCACACCCGCGCTGCATGATATGCCAGCATCTGGTCGGGGGTTTTTGTCCACCATTCGTTGTTTGTCTTGGCACCCTCAAGAGTGACCTCAACCGTCCGCTCTTTGCTTTCTCCACGGATATGCCCCGAGCAGATCACCTTCCGATTTTCTCCGTCTCCTTCAAAATCGTAGCGCAGACGCCCCTCAAGTATTCCACTCGTCTGGATAGCCGCTGCGACCAGCTTACCTTCGAAACACATCTTTCCACGCACAACGGCGGTAGCCTGAGCTACAGCAAAGGGTGACATCTGCCAGCGCATCGCTTGCTCAATAACCATAAGGCAATCGCCCGGGCTCCCTTGCAAATGCTGTGGCACCATCTTTGCAGACGCCATAGCCGTAGCCAGCTTCATAGCTCCTTGCATCCCATCAATTGCAAAGCCGCCTGTCGCTGTCAGTGCATTACTCATTTCAACCATCCTTCCGGGCGCTAACAACCAAAACGGGAGCGCCGCCATTGCTCATTGTGACGCCGGGCAAATCCTGCTTCCGGGCCAGTTTCTTCATTTCTGTGGTTTGGAACTTATCCGGCTGCGGCTTCCAAAGTTCGGGATGGGCGGCTTGAAGTGCCTTTTCATCCGTGACCATTGGCTCCGGCAACCGCTCACGCAGGCTGGCCTTCCAGTTATCAGACTGGAAACCTGTTACGCCGTCCTGCTGCATCGTCTTTGCGAGTTCTGACCGCAGAAGCTCTGCTGCCATCTTTGCCTTACGCACCAGATCCTCAGCCGCCCCAATAGCCTCAAGGGCGCATGCATCTGTATTGGCCCCTTCCGCCCTAGACGCGATGATCTGATCGTTCCACGCCTTCATGGCTTCGCGCATGTAATCAGCGTGCGCTCTATTGAGGGTTGCGAGAACGGCATCCATCACGCAACCTCCAGAGCACGAAACGGATGCACGTGCCGCACGGCCTCCATGGCATCGCGGTTTTGCAATTCCAGCCGCACGTATTCGCGTGTCAGGTTGGAAAGTGCTTTCATTGCCATGTCGCGTTTATCATCTGGGACATGTTGCAGGAGAAGTGAGTGCACGACTGCTTCGTGTTCATTCCACACGCTCATGCCGCACACTCCGCAACTTTGCGCATGTCGTCATTATGCGACAGGGCAGCAGACTTAATGCTTTCCTTCCGCTTTTCGCGTAGTTCACGCACTGCGCAGACCATATCGCCGATAGCTTCTTCTGAGTATTCGATCATCGTGTCTGCAAAATCACGGTCTGAAAACTCATCCCGCCGCATGCGCATGACGATCTGGCTGTGCTGATCTATTGCCGCTTCATATTCGCGTATTTCACGCGCTACATGCGCCGGCACATCATCCGTATTAAACATGCCATCACGCACGGCGTTTGCGTATGCCTTGTTCGTGTAAGCCATTTTCTACTCCTAGCATGGAGAAACATTCGGCCAATGCGGCCATGCAACCCGCTGCGGACAGCGGGAAACATTGCGGCATCAGTAGGGGTAGGGAGCGCCGAACAGATTGCAGCCAATCATGACGACCAACTCGATCAGGTATTCAGCTATTTTGCGGCCCGGTTCCGTGAGAACGATGAGCGCGAACAAGCCGTAGAAAAACACAGCCAGACAGAGCAACTGCCCCAGCGCCGTAAACTGCAACCAGTCACATACATCCCGCGCACCGCTTCCGATGCGTTCGGGGATGCCGTCTTTATGGATTGTGCCGGACATTATGCAGCGCCTTTCTTTTTGCGTTTTTCTTCGCGTGATTTCTTTCGTTCTTGGATGGCGCGGAAATGCCTATCCAATTCATCAGATCCAGCTTTAGTTATTTTGTATTTGTTGAAGTATTCACCGGGCATGATGAATCCGCGCGCAATATTGCGTTCAATGATGCCGCGGCGATCAAAGCCATCGAATTTTATATCGACAGATTTCCCGTCACCAAACGCTCCGATAATGCTAATTTCTCGCTTACTGGCCTTTTCCAGAACGCGCCAATCGGCCTTTTGCATCTTCATTATGCATCCTCCTGCTCGACAGCCTGCCAAGAGGAAGTGCGTAAACGGATAAACTCAATGAGCAGCGCGTATTCTTTACCGATCTGATTATCGCCGTGGCGCCTCTTTACTGCGCTCTCGAATTCATCAAGAGTTCCATCAAAACACCCGCGATTTGTGTGAATGCCGCCATCCTTGGCGCGGGAATAGGTGAGGGTGCCATTTTCAGAACCAACATGTGAGAACCAGCCAACGTGAATGCTTAAGGACACCTCAGCATCGCCGAACACCCGAGCATTGCCGGACACATCAGCATCGCCGGACACCCGAGCATTGCCGGACACCCGAGCATTGCCGAACACCCAAGCATCGCCGAACACCCGAGCATTGCCGGACACCTCAGCATCGCCGAACACCCGAGCATTGCCGGACACCCGAGCATTGCCGAACACCCAAGCATTGCCGAACACCCGAGCATTGCCGGACACCCAAGCATTGCCGGACACCCGAGCATTGCCGGACACCCAAGCATTGCCGGACACCCGAGCATTGCCGGACACCCAAGCATTGCCGAACACCCGAGCATTGCCGGACACCCAAGCATTGCCGAACACCCGAGCATTGCCGGACACCCGAGCATTGCCGGACACCCAAGCATTGCCGAACACCCGAGCATTGCCGAACACCCGAGCATTGCCGGACACCCAAGCATTGCCGGACTGCTCTAGGTTGGTTTCTGCTTCAATAAACCCGCCCAGATCACCAGCAGCTACGCCAATGGATGCGATCGCAACCAATGCACGGATGCGGTGCAGCGTGCGGCCATCCCATGACTTTGTTGTTTCGTCAGTGAGTTCGTATTTCTTTGCGGGAGCCTTCTGCTCGACCGTCTGTGTCTGTTCCATCGCCCATCACCTTTCGTTCGTGATGGGTCATATATGTCTCATTATGAATCGTGGCGCAAGGACAAAAATGTCCCATTTTAGATAAAAAATATCCCGCTCCGAATTTGGGGCGGGATAAAATGAGCTTAGATTAATGCCGTGGAGCGTAAGCCATCATGCGCTCCACGCCGAACCATCTAGACACAGACAGGAGTGAGAAAGCCTGTCTGGTAATGTCGATCACGTAGTAGGAAATGCGTTTCATCTGACCTTGTCCTCTTATTGGATAAGAGGAGGTTGGCAGGTGACTTTGCCCGCGCTTGGGCGAGAAAAGGGCAGGGATTGGGCAAAAATCCCTGCTAGTTAGGCCGGGGTTGAGGGGGAGTAGTTAATTAGTGACTAAATATCCCAGGAAGATATTTTAGGGCAGCCCCTATTAAGGCAACAACTGCGGAAATTTTTGCGATACCAGGAAGCGAATCAATTCTTCCTTTAAGTTCAGACACAGATGAAGCAGAAGCTTTTCCTTCTAGTGAAGCTTTGATGGATGATATGTCGGCCCTGATGGGAGAAAGATCAGCGCGGATAGATGAAATATCATCTTTCGTAGCCATGCTGGCACGCATTTCAGCAAGAGTTATCTGTATGGCATTCAAGGTGACCTGAACGCCATCCATTTTATCTTCAAGTCTGGTTACTCGACGTTCCATATCTGAATCATGGGGCGGCCCACCACCACCGTCAAGACTAGAGGAAGATATCTTATCTATGGCTTCCGACACCTTCGAGAATTTGCGCTTTATTTCTTCAGTGCGATCTATTGCAGCGTCCATTATTCAGAAACTTTCCACAATTTTGCAGCCAGTTCTTTCATCCCGGTTTCAATATCGTTAGTCATTTCATTTGTCATTGAAAATAATTCTCTATGATCTACATCCATTTCTGAAAGAATTGTTGAAATGCTTGAGTTATGTGCTCGAACTACTATTGCCAGTTGGCACATTGATAACGCAATCTCCCCTAATACTTCTCTGATATTTTCATCTTCTATTTTTGATGCTGATTCATATGCTCTTTTCATTTTACTTAAATCATCATTCATGTATTTCTTCCTATATTTTTAATATATAGCTTCATATCGTTGCTTGTCTGTCTTGCCGTTCACGTTTCGTTCTGTCATACTCGCCACATGGTACGGGCACACAGAATCACTAGCGAGGAGTTAAGCAGCATCGGTATCGATGGCGGCCTGTATCAGGGCAAGCGCCATCCGCCTTTGTTTCTCGTTCATGTCGCGCCAGAGCCCGAGCCAAGCAGCCTCCTCGGCATTATCGAGAGTTTGCGCAGACGTGTTCGGAGAAGGAACAAGATGAGAGCCATCTCTCTCCATGTCTCCGGGGATAAACCCATGAGCATCAAAAGAAACGAAAAAAGGAATGTTGTTCGAATGAGCAATCCGAGCGAGGGTGTCCACCTTAGGGCTGCCGCTGGTTCCTCTTAAGATATGCTTAATGGCCGATTCACTTAAGCCAGCCTTCAAACTAGCTACGCGCGCGGACAGATCACGCGACTGAATCGCCTCTTCTATAGCTTGAGCTAGTGTTTCTGCCTGTTTTTTCATGGGACAATTATGCCCTGAAACGGGTTAGCTTTCACGGGACAAGAATGTCCTTGCTTCCGTAAGAGGAATAGGACATATATGTCCTATGTCGATACGCACTTCACTTCTGAAAGAGATCGAGACCGTCCAGAAAGAGAGGTCTCTCTCTGATCGCGCCTTTAGCCTTGGTGCTACAGGAAATCCGAAATTTATGTCTCGTTTGCGCACAGGGAACGTGACGCTAGCTTCTATAGAAGCTGCCAAAAGATATGTCGCATCTCTCAAGCGCACCCCAGTAAGGGATGCCGCCCAATGACTGCCGACATCATTCCCTTCAAGATTGAGCGGCAGGACGATGGCGAACTGCGCATCAGTGATGTGGAGCTTTCCAAGCATCTTGGTTACGTCGAAGTGCGTAACTTTCGAAAAGCAATTCGGAAAAACCTTGATGATATAAAGGAACTCGACTTTTGCGTCAGTGTGGCGCAAAAGTCCTCTGGTGGTCGCCCCGAGAAAATCTACTGGTTGACAGAGCGGCAAGCCGTTCACATGACCTACCGAGCAGATACACCAGAAGCGCGTCAAATAGCTATTCTTCTGACTAAGGCTTTTGTGGCCCTGCGCCGCAAGACAGAACGACATCTTCCGCTTCCTGAGTTCTTCCGTCTTCAACTCATTAACGATCAGGTGCGCCAGTGGCAGCGGGAATATCCCGCTACGTTCTTTATTGAACTGCATCGTGTTCTTGGGTTGCGGCGTCCAGCCATTGGCAATCACTCTAACTGCTCTCATTTCATCAATCGCTACGTGTATCAATTTCTGTTTGGAGCGCTTGGCTTAGATGCCATACGCAGCGCCAACCCAGCAGATGAGGAACATGTACGCGCTCACAAGCATCATCAGGTGCTTAGGGAGAAGCATATGCCTCGCTTAAGGCAACATATCGACAAAGTTGGTGCATTACTCGCCAACGCAGTTTCGATTTCTCATTTCGATGACATGTTCAATCGCTCCTTCCCATCAGTGGATACGCAAATTGGCTTCATGTTTGCGGAAACTCCGCTGCTGGCTATTTCTCGCACCCCAGCGCAGGAGGTGGCGCGATGATTGAAGATATCCGTAAAACGGCCTTAGCTCATGCCATGGAGCTTTCTCGCTCCCGTATTAATCCTGAGGCATCCGGGATAGTCGAGGATGCCTCAGTGTTTGAGGGTTACTTAGCGGGATCTTCCAAAGCGGCGGTTAGTAACTCACATGCTGATGCATTTCCCATTGGTACAGAACATCCTTCAATCGGGTTAGAATTTCTTGAGAAATTCCGTCGATCCCGCGTCGAGAAAATTCTGTCACTCCCGTTCGTGGAATCTCCGCTTCTATATCCATTGACCAAACAGGCTCGCCTTCGAGTGCTTGAACGCGCAATTTTACTTGTGCAATCTGCGATTTCTCAGGCTCGTCCGGAAGATTTAGAGAAAGAATTTCTGCGCAGAAAAATTCTTTCCCATCGGCCCTCTTCGCAACAATCATCGGCTTCATCCTCTTCAAAAGATGGCGAAAGCATGGGGGATATTACGGATCCCCCACACGCTGAAACGGTAGCATTAGACACCCTGCCGGGCACGCAGCCTTGTATGCCTCACCGTATGGACGGGGAGGCAACGCGATGAGTGCAGGAATAGCCACGCCACGGCCAGAAAGGCTGATTCCTACGCTCACAGGGTTTATTACTGCTCCTGACTGGATGTCAGACGAGGAGGTTCGTTCTCTGTCTGCACAGCTTTACGGAGCAGATTCCGAACCCAGTTTTCTCGTTCGTAAGGACCAATATCGGGAACCTCTACGGACCGAAGGGAAATATTCCCATCCATCCGATATGCCTCTTGGAAATCATCACCAGGTCCAGAGCGAAGTAGGCAAAATCCTATATCGATTTGCACTTCAGGCAGCTGCCTTTGCGCATGAAGGCGTTCGCTTTCTGGGATGGGTCTTTCGGCCCACGAAGTCAGGAAGAATTTCGTCATATCGAATCTCCATGGTGGTTGTGGCGATTACCATGGTGGTGGGGCTTCGGGTGCTGGTCAATCAGCACTCGAAGCATACCCGTACAGACGGGGAGGGTGCGTGATGAGCAGGCGAAATGAATGGACACCAGAAGACGATAGCGCCGTAGCTGCGGGTGTTCTTTCTGGACGCACTGCACGTGAAATTGGCGAGGGAATTGGACGTACGCACAGGGCTGTGAGCGTCCGCATCACCCACCTGCGTAAAGCAGGCAGTATCCCTAAAGTGAATATAACATCAGCAGAAATAGCTGCGCAGGAGGCGGTAGAAGAACGCAAACGCTGGAAACGCGCCAAGAAGAGAGCGTTTGCTGATAAGTGTCGTCTTGATGCAAAGGGACCATCGTACGCGGCCAGAATGCTGGGCTGCTCGGTTCGTGAAGTTCGCGAACTTCTTGCTGAATGCAGGAAATTAAAAGAGCAGGACGCATGGAAAGATAAGCGCACGCGTTCCTGCAGCAGATGCCATAAGGTTTTTACCACCCCGCATAAGTGCCGCTTTCTTTGTGATAGCTGCAATTCGTATGCTTCCAGTATGGGCTGGTAACTCACCCAATGCACGCCGCGTCAACCCCCAGCTTGTCGGCTACGTCCTGTAGCAAAAGCACGCGCTGCCTGATGGTAGCGTGGGGGTTGAGCTGCGCCCAGATGATCGCGTTGCGCACAATGGCGTTCCAGAGGAACGGTGTGCCGTGCGGGATATCTGGCGCTGCATCGCAGGCGTTCAGCAAATCGGGGGAGTATGTGCCCCCGAATTCTACAGTTCCGAATTCAGTCTCCTTCTTCATCGTTTCTCCAGTTCACGACCTCAACAATCGTGAATGTGGCAGGGATGAATTCCGTGGAGAGAGAAAAGTTTTCCGTGAGAGCAGAAAGGGGTCACGACATGACGCCTGAAGCTATTGCACGGCAGGTTCAGGGCCAGTTGCGTGAGGTTGTTGACGCAACCGGAGAGCGCTCCTGCCTGAAGCAATCGTTCGCTTCTATCGCCCGCAAGACTGGGCTGACGGAAGGGCAAATAAAGCGGCTGTTCTATGGAGAATGGAGCGTTATTCCAGCGCACATTTTCCTGAATGTAGAACGGCTTTACCGAAATCATCTGGCGCAGATGCGTGCGCGGTCTGAACATCAGGCCGCCCTGTATCGCGCCAAAAGTGAAGAATGGGATCGCAAATGGGGCGACTATTCCTCCAATGGCACATCCGTATCACCCGCTGGCGTGCCTGCCGCGCGCTCAATCGAGCCTTCTATTTCCGAGAACTTGCCCAATGGCTGAATGCCAAGGCGGATAAATTGCAGGCGCGAGCGGATAGGCTGGCGAGGGAGTGTGGAGAATGACTGTTTATATCGTAAAAGCAGAGGGCTTAGGCCTTGTGAAGATTGGATATGCAGCAAACCTTTCTGCACGTCTGTCTACTTTGCAGAGCGCTTCTCCTGTCCCGTTAAGCCTTGTTAGGTCATCTGATGGGACCAAAGGCTTAGAAGCATGGCTGCATGAACATTTTTCAGAGTATCGCAAACAGGGCGAGTGGTTTTCCTATCATCCGGATATGCTCATCATTGAGTTTCCTAAAAATTTATGTGTGAACGATAAGGAAAGAGATTTCCCGCTTGAAAGAATTAAACCTGTTGATTTGCGATATGCAGAACGAATTCAAAAAGTTCTTCTTGACTGTTACGGGCGAGAAAAAGGCGGAGCGCAGCGTTTAGCCCATGCCGTTGGATGCACAGTAAAAACGGCAAGAAATTGGATAACTGGAAAATCAGAGCCTCAGTCGCACCATTTTATAGGAATTGTTAGTGTATGCCGTGATGCAGCTCAGCTCATGGACGATATGCTTGACGAGGCCGCAGCGGCATTAGGGAAGCCTCCTCACAAGAAAAGGTTTGTGGATATTCATGATCAATATCCGGATGCCGCAGCATGATGCGCTCCAATAGTCTGAAGTCTGGGGACGTTCTGAGAATTGTCAGGCGATGGGCTGACAGTTTCAAAACAGAATCAGCCGCAGCAAGATCAGTCGGCATTGCTCGGCAAACCCTTAACGAAATGACAAACGGCAAGAAGCCATTTTCTGAGCGCGTTCTCAGCGCCGCCGGAATAAAGCGCATCCAGCCGCCTGCCGAATATTACCTGATGGATGAAATCTGATGACTGAATTTCCAAAAGATCACAATGAGACTGCCAACGTTGGCGGCATTGCTGCCGACCGCCTGCAGTCGATTGTGGATCGATATATACGCCTCGAAGAAGAAAAAAAGGCGCTGGCATCTGACCAGAAAGACATTCTGACAGAGGCGGCCTCTGCGGGTTTTGACAAGAAAGTCCTGCGTCAGCTTATCCGTATTGTCCAAACAAAGGACAAGGACGCCTTGGAGACACAAGAAACGCTTCTTGACATTTATAGAAGGGCGATTGGTGTATGAATACGAAACCCCTTATTTGGAAAACCAGCAATTCTCATCCTGATTATGAGGTGTCTGATTGCGGGGATGTGAGGCGCGCCGATCGAGACGGTATCTTCCAGCGTGGACGACGCCTGCGCGGGATTATAGATGCTGACGGCTATCTGAAATATTCCATTCATTCGCAGGATGGCCGGAAAATTACTGTATTTGCTCACTTTATGGTTGCTGATGCGTTTATTGGCCCTCGGCCCACGCCATTGCACCAAGTGGCGCACAACAATGGGTCACGCCTCCTGAATACACCCGGGAATCTCCGATGGGCCTCGGCGAAGGATAATCAGCAGGATCGTGTTGCGCACAACACGAATGCTGTCGGCGTCAGGAATGGCCGCGCTACAATAACGGACGAGGATGTTTTATACATTCGAGAACGCTACCGTTTCCTGAAGCTGCACAGGCTACCAGTTAAAGAGCTGGATGAGCGCTTCAATTTATGCCGATCTCAAATAATTCGAATTGCTCGAAAGAAAGCTTGGGGGCATGTGCAGCCATGCTGAAAACGCTCCTATCCCCAGACGCTAAACTCCGGCGTGAGAACACTCAACTGCGGGCAGAAAATGCCCGCTTTCTGGAAGCTGTCACGCGCCGGAATGCTGAAAACATCAGATTGCGTGAAGAAAACCGGCAGCTCCGTTTGCAGAACAATGCGTTACGCCTTGGGCGCCGCCGTGATGGCACAGGACGGTTTGCATGAGGGTAATTCGCTTTGAGCTTCCTGAACCCTATCCTCTACTCAACCACAGCATAGGGCAAAGCCGTTTTGCGCTTACACGGATGCGCCAGAAGATGGCCCGCGCCGTTGCCTGCGCGACTGTTAACATGCGCGTTCCTGAGCCATTTCAGAAAGCGCATGTATCTATTGAGCGCTATTCCTGCGGCACTCCAGATCATGACGGCGTGCAGGGTGGCGCCAAGTTCCTGATTGATAGCCTGACTACACCAAAGTTGCTCAATGTAAGGAAGCCGGGAGCCCGCCAGCGTGTGCGGAATAAACGTGGTCTGGGCTTCATTGTGGACGATGGGCCGGAATATGCCACGTTTGATATTCGCTCTGTCAAAAGCCGTTTATGCGACCAAAAAACAGTGGTGACGATTACGGAGATATTGCCGTGATTATCAGCAACTTTTCACCTGCGACCCCGTACCCAACGGGGCGCAAACCTGCTAACATGACGAAGGCCGCTGGTTCGGGGGAACCGGGCGGCCTTCTGACCAATTCTTGAGGTGACAAGACATGGCTGAGAGTTTCTGTACCATGCCCGACCCGCTAACGCCAGCAGATTGCGATTTGAGGGGGTATGATTTCATGCCTCTTTATGGAAATCGTTACTTCAAGTCCTCTAGCTATATGCATGCAGCTTCTGAAAACCCACGCGCCGGCATGGCCGCAATGAAGTTGTGGTGGGAGGCTTGGTATCAAGTTCCATGCGGAAGCTTACCCGATGATGATATTGAACTAGCAATGCTAGCAGATTTCGGGACAGACAAGCGTGGCTGGGCCAAAGCAAAAGAAATTGCCTTGCGTGGGTTTGTGAAATGCTCTGATGGCAGGCTTTATCATAAAGAGCTTTGCGAGATCGCGCTGGATAAATTTGACCTGCGCTTAAAGTCAGATGAAAAGCGTGAAGCTGATCGCGAACGCCTGAAAGCATGGCGTGCGAAACAGAAAGAGCGCGGTAATCAGCCAAATATCGAAACGCAGAATGAAACGCGGTCAGAAACTGTTTCTGAAACACATGATGAAACAACTAATGAAACGCACGGTGAAACAAATGACGAAACGCGTTTCGTCGCAGGTAAGAGAGTAGAGAGTAGAGATATATCCTCACTACGTTCGGATACCCCCTGTAGTCCCCCTTCGACATCGAAATCTGACAGTCGCGGCTCTCGGCTTGCTGATGGCTGGAAACCAACCGATGCCATGCGGGCCTTTGCGCTTGACCTGCGATTGAACCCAACGGACATTGGCGAGCAGTTTCGGGATTATTGGATTTCCGTACCGGGAGCCAAGGGCCGAAAGTCTGATTGGGAGGCAACGTGGCGCAACTGGTGTCGGAAAGAGGCTGAGCGCGCACCGAGGAAAACGATTGTCCATTCTCAGCAACTGCCACGCCAAGAGCGTGTTCGAGAGGCATTCGCTGGGGCTCCGCGCTTGGAGGATTTGGGACTATGAGCGCCATAATCACAAAACCATTCGCTCCCATTGAGCCGTCCAGGGATTTCGTTGCGCTGGGTGAAGCGGTTATGCGTGGCGTTCCGATGTTGCGCCGAGACCTGACCCCTGAGCGTGTTGCTGAAGCCCATCGCATAGCCACGCAAGCCCTTGAGCCTGCCGGCCCTGTTTTGGTCACGGCATGGCTGAACAGCCTCTCTGAAGTGGTCGTGAATGCGCCAGACGTTGCTGGAATGGCTGGTGAAAAATGCAAGATCATTTGCGAAATTTGCAGCGATTTACCCGCCGGTGTCTGGACGCGAGAAACGATGATGGCATGGGCGCGTTCTGGTGATCGCGGCAAGTTCTGGCCCGCACCGGCTGAGCTTTACGCCCACTTGCTGCCGTTCGCTGAGAAAATCCGCTGGCAGGTTCACGCAGCGCGCAAGGTGGTGAAGATGGCCGAGGCCGCGAAGGGAGCCCCCAAGCGCCGCACGGCGGAAGAACGCGCTGCCGTTGAGCGTGCCGTCAACGCTTGGAAGGATCGTCAGCCAGTGCCGCCCAAAGACGCCGTAAAGCGGATGCAGCCAGACCAGCCAAGCCTTCGTCAGCGCATTGCCGAGTATCGCCGTCAGCTCGAAACGGCAGGCCCGGAAGCGAGGGCATGGTTGGAGCCGTTCATTGCGAACCTAGAGGCGCAACATGCAGCGATACGCAGGAAACAGCCGCGAGGCTTCACGGAGAGCGTGGTTGGAGAGTGAGAACGAAAATGACTGCATGAGTGGCTACGGTACACTCTGCGGGAAGATATGGGGATTTTAGGGGTATGTCTGAATTGGAGAACAATACCACAGTGAGCGTTTCTGTGAGGCCGGATGGGATGATCGTAACGAACTTCAACCTTAACGATCAGGTCGTTGTTTTCACGCAAAATGCGGCTGGAGCACATCGCTATGCGTGCGATCTTCTCGATGCCTTAGCAGAAGTGCAGAGCAGGGATGCAAAGTGATGCAAGTAATATGCTTCATGTGCACAACAGTTTTCTTATCATGCTTTGTGTTGTGGTTCTTCATCATCAGATGCCCTCACCATTGGAAAATCCTTCACGAAGGCAGAAGGCTTGATGGAAACGGAGTGGTGATAGGCTATTTCTACGACCAAGAATGCACGAAATGCGGAAAGATACGATGCAAGAAAACCTGACCAAACCCGACCTAATAGGCTGGCACGAATGGCCGACCAACCGGCGTAAGGACACACAGGAACTACGCACCGATCTGCCGCCCATACACGAGCCAGAGCCGGGGTTGCTGGATGAGGAAATCCTGCCCTTGCATGACGACTGGATGAAGGGGCCGAAAGGGTAAGTTTTCCCTGTACTTTCTGGGCAGTTTGTGATTCCATCAGCGTATGCAGGAAATCCACCATACATGGGCTGATGTGGGTTATAATTTTTCAACAGGTATAGGCTTTGCGCTGGTATTTGCTGTGCTCGGATACTTCACATGGAAGATCCTGCCATGAAATGGCTCAACAAACGCAAGCCCGTTATCGTGCAAAAGGTCTTGGCTTTTGGGAAAATCACTAAAGGTAGAACGGCGCGCATTTGCGCTGGAGGGTATGAGTTTTCCGAGGGCTATACGCACCAGATGAAAGTTCCGAAAGGGATAGATCGTCGGTATTTGGGAAAGCGTATCATCACATGCGCAGCCATTTATGTTCATTGGCGCGATGAGGATGGGGAAGAGTATAGACGCGTCTTTGCTGCCCCAAGACCAAAGCGGCACCATGATGTATTCATGGTCATGCGGGAACAAGGCGTGAAGATCGAAAGCACGGATATCATCGACATTGTGCAGGGCTTCAATACATCAGATGATGGGTTTGTGGATCGGCGCATCGGATTTCATGTCGCGCGTAATGCCGGACAGATCATTAAGAAGCATGGTCCTGCTGATACGCTATTCAGCGAGGATATGTGGTGACTGAGAAAATGAAATGGCGCGAAAACCTCCCAGACTTTCTAAAGCCCGGCAACGTGGAAACATACACAGCGCCGGTTGATTGGGATGTGGCCTGTGCGTTGCAGAACGTGCGGGCTGGGGTACCGTTGACTGAGGCGCAGAAAGAGCTGGTCAAGAATGCGCGCGACTGACCGCACACCGCCACGCATCGTGATTGGCCTTTGGCTGGTGTTGGCGTTTTTTGAAATTGTTGCAGGATTGGGTGGGTAATATGCAGAGGGCGGCTAAAGTATGGAATATCAGTAAGGGTGGCGCAAATGATATTGCCATACTGAAGGCCAGATATCACCGCCGACAAGGCACTCCAATAATGGATGTCCATCTTGTCCCGCGAATGAATACATCATCTGTTCGTAATCGGTTGGAATGCTTTTCATGCCACAGAATGCTGCCCGAAGCACAGTTTTCGATAATTGATGGCAGTTATAATCACTGTATTAGTTATTTGATTGTTTCTGGGTACTGCCGCCGGTGCCAAAAACAAATCAGGAGTGGCGCTGATTTATCTGAGATGCCTCCTAAATTGGTAACATGGCTCGATAAATTATATTCTGCAGCGCGCTCTAGCCGAAGGGGTAGGGGGATATTCTGCGGAATAAGTAAAGAAGATGTTTACAATTTATGGATTAAGCAAAAAGGGAAGTGTGCTCTAACTGACGTAGAAATGCAGTATTCAGGGATTGGCAAAAATCCCCTTGGGGCCAGCCTTGATCGTATAGATAGCAGCCTGAATTACACACCTAATAATATCCAGCTGGTTTGCTGGGTAGTAAACCAAATGAAAAATAATATGACCATGGAGCAGTTTATGCTGTGGGTTCATAGGTTGGCGCAACACGATGATAACGTGAGGAATGAAGCATGACTAAGTTGTGCATTCGTGAAAATGCTCCGTCATTTGCAGAATTAGCGATCCGTGAAAAACGGCGTGTATCAAAAATGTTCAAAGACGATAAACGGTATGCGGATAATGAGCAGCGCATTCGATACGGTGCCCCTGATGCAGGGGCCAGCGGGCTGGCTATGAAAAAAAGGCCTCGGGAGTTTGTGTCCGCTGTCGGCGCAGAGCGGTTAACCGATGTGTCGCCAATCGATTTTTATTTTTATACAGCTGAATGCCTATCCCAGAGGCAAGCGAGTGCTGGGTGGGAATTAATGGGACTATACCGTGCCGGGTTCCCGCAGCCTCGTATGGTTAGTCGTATTGGTGAGACGGGCCGCGAATTGATTTCTCCCGAACAAGAGGTCGAGCACGCCGAGGCAAGGAGAAAGTTTATTGAATTAACGGAGAATATACCAACTACGCCAGTTAGAATGCTGTCCCGTGTTGTGCGCGGCGAATACCCAGATTGTCATATGGGCGTGCTTAGGTTGCAGGAGGCGTTAGATATCGTCGCCGACCGTTTAAAGTTGCCTCATGAATGATGTTGACAAGAGCCTGAGTTCTTAATAAAAAAGCGATGGCGCTATAGTTGCGTCTAAATTCAAGCCGCCACAGTGCGGCTTTTTCTTTTTCCGGACAAAATGCAGATACTCAGGCGTGGCGACATCGTGCGTTTCAAGCGCCGTGACGCTCTGTGTCTTGATATTGTGTCCGGCCTGTCGCTTCTTTGCGACATCGTGCCCGCAACAGAAAATACATGGCACCGCGCAGACTTGCCGCTGTCGATGATGGAATGCGCGAACGCGGGGCTTCGTCCTGATGTGCGTATCCGGTGTTGGCCACGGTTTGGTTTGATGCGCGGGAATGTATCAGGCCGCGTTTCCAATGCGCTGCTGATTGCAGTCGATGGGCGTGTTCAGCGTGAAGCAATGTTGCGGCAGTTCGAAAACAGTTTCGGGGGCGGCCATCCTTTAACGATGTAGCGCGCATCGCAATCCTGTTCTCTCTAACCGTTGGCTCCCGTGTAGTAGGTATTGGTCAACGGCATGGGTAAAACGTGCCGCCTTAAATTAGCAGCGTTAAGGCAGGAAGCGCATTTTTCATTCTGGAGTGTTGGATATGGCCGGGGAATATCGTGATTTTGATGTTTCTGGTTTGGAAGAAATAATCGCTCCAAGTAAAAGCGAGGCGGGTAGATTTTTCATTTATGCGCTTACGTCATCCTCTTGTGAGGAAATCAGATATATTGGGAAGGCCAAGAACCCGTGGAAGAGACTGCTTCAGCATAGATCGCTTTCCAATAATAGATCTATATCAAGGCATGTGACGAACTGGCTGCGAGGCCTTATTCTTGAAAAAGATATGCCTCGAATGTTTGTTTTGGAAAAGTGCCTAGATTGGGAGGAGGCTGAGAGCCGATGGATTGATCTTGCTAGACGGGCAGGGCTGCGGCTCACCAATCTTGCGGATGGTGGCAATTCACTAGCTCATGCATTACGTGCAAAAAAGACTTCTGCCTACAATGGCTGGACGCCGATACAAAAGATTATCCAGAAAGAGCGGCGACTTGAGCGTGATATGCGGCGATTAGGATTGGATGATATTGCCAATCGTTCTCTGGAGAGGCTCGCAAGAATAGAGCGGGCTCTTCAGGCGGCCTATTCCCGAGAGGGGAGGCGATCCGCAACTGATCGAGTAAATAAGATGCTTGAAAAGAGACGCCCGGACTTGTTTGCGCTGTGAGGCGGAATGGCTAGAAAAATAACGAGAGAGAAGACAAAGGTGGGTAGGCCATCTGTTTTCTCAACGTCTATCGGGAATGAAATCTGCGCAAGAATTATGGAAGGCGAGAGCCTAAGATCTATATGCCAAGATGACCACATGCCGGGCCAAAGAACGGTATTTGAGTGGCTCGATAACGACGCGCATGAAAATTTCCGCAGCAGGTACGCGCACGCACGCACGCGTGCGACGGAAGTATTTGAAGATGAGATTATTGATGTTGCTCGATCTGCAACTCCCGAAGACGCGAATGCGCGCCGCCTGCAAGTTGACGCCCTCAAGTGGGTTATGTCCAAGCGCGCACCAAAAGTCTATGGTGACAAGGTCACGCAAGAACTGAGTGGCCCAGACGGCGGCCCGATAGAAGTGAAGGGCGGCGGCGTTTCCGGCTTGCTCAACGCGGCATTACAGGAAGATGGCTCTAACTCAGGCTGATATTGCTGATTACCGCAAGCTGCGCGGTATCTGGCGTAAAGATCCTGTTCTGTATGCCCGTCAGCGCTTGGGGCTTAACCCAACCACGCAACAGCGCCAGTTGCTGGAGGCTATTGCCCCGCCGGGTGCCAAGGTGTCGGTGCGGGCGGGTCATGGTGTCGGCAAGTCGGGTTCTACGTCTGCGGCGATCTGGTGGCATCTGGAGTGTTACGAATACTGCCGCATTCCATGCACGGCCCCAACAGCATCGCAGCTTTACAATGTTCTTTGGGCGGAGCTTTCCAAATGGGGGCGTCGGTCTGAAGAGCGAGCGCGTGCAGATGGCCTGCCGGAAGAATTGTGGCTGGCAAACCTGTTTGACCGCAATCAGGACAGGATATCTGATAAGGGCCAGCCCGCTGAGTGGTATGCTGTTGCCCGCACAAGCCGCCGGGAATCTCCTGACGCATTGCAGGGCTTTCATGCGTCTGACGTGCAGATCACGGATGATAACAGGGCGGTAGAGCGTTCATCGTCCGGCGGTTCAATCATGTTCGTGATTGAAGAAGCTAGCGGCGTTCCTGACGAGATATTCGAGGTTGCGGAAGGTGCGCTTTCTTCTCACGGCGCGCGTCTGCTCATGGTTGGCAACCCAACGCGCAACACAGGTTTCTTTGCGCGCTCCCAGAAGCAGGACAGGGCGCTTTACACGGCGCTCCACTTTCGCTGCTCTGATAGCCCGTTGGTTGACCCCAGCTACCGCGCTAATTTGGTGCGCAAGTATGGGGAAGGGTCAAATGTTGTTCGCGTGCGTGCTGATGGGGATTTCCCTAAGCAGGACGACGATGTTCTGATCCCTCTGGAAACGGCAGAGGCTGCGCTTGCACGTGAACCAGCGACCGGAAAATACGAGCGCAGGCTGGGTGTGGACGTTGCCCGCTTTGGTGACGACAGAACAACATTTGTCCTGCGTGAAGGCCCGCGCGTTGAGAAAATAGAAATCAGGGCCAAGCAGGATACGATGGCCACAGCCGGGATGGCGGCAGATTTCTTTCGCCGCTGGAAGGCTGACAGCATTTACGTTGACGTTGTTGGCGTGGGTGCTGGTGTTGCTGATCGGTTGCGTGAACAGAAGCTGCCGGTCGTGGATGTGAACGTGGCTTGCCGTGCGCCCGATGAGGTCGTTGCGGAAGACGCCAAGCCCGCGAAACTGCGCGATTATCTGTGGCTGCAGGTGGCCGCTTGGTTGCGCACTGGTGACGCCTCCATTCAGGCAGAAAGCAAGGACAACGCAGAGGATCTGGCCGCCGAGCTTTCAACGGTTCGGTATGGGCTGGACAGTTCTGGCAATCTGCTGGTGGAAAGCAAGGACGCCATGAAAAAGCGCGGCCTGCGCTCTCCTGATATTGCCGATGCTCTGGGGCTTACTTTTGCGCCGGGGCCTAAGAAGGCTTTTAACTTCAACTCCATACTGAACCGTATTTAATGCTCTCTCGTCTCCGCTCACTGTTCCGGCCATCAATAGAGCCGGATCCGCCGCGTGTGCGCGATGAGCCGCGTCTTGCGGTCAGTGAAAAGAAGAAGATGGATTGGGGCCGGGCTGCTCCGAGCGTTGGCGCGCCGCCATTGCGTGATGTGTTTAAGCCGTACACGCCGCCGCCGGGCGTGCAGGGCTGCGGCCAATCTGCACTAGCCATGGATAGCGGCGCTACGACCGGCGCTACCCTCATGAACTGGATTGGGGAAGCCGTTTCCGAAGGTGTTGTTTTCCTCGGATACCCGCGCCTTGCTGAAATGGCGCAGCGGGCTGAATATCGCAATATGGTGGAAATCCTTGCCACGGAATCAACCCGTGAATGGATTGACTTCCAGGCGGTTGGCAAGGACGACAAAGGCCAGCGCATCGACCAGTTGCGCAATGAGTTCATCCGCCTGAAAGTGCGTGAGCGTTTTCGGGAGATGTCCGAAATGGACGGCTATTATGGGCTCGGCCTGCTATATGTGGACGTGGGGCAGGCGCGCACAAGCGATGTAGTTTCCATGCCCTTACTGCTTCGTCCTGAAACCTTCAGGAAGGGATCGCTAAAAGAGCTGGTCGCTGTTGATCCGATCTGGGCTGCCCCAAACCAATACAGCACGTCAACGCCGCTTGCTTCTGATTTTTACAAGCCCTCTACGTGGTGGGTGCAGGGTGCAAATGTGCATCACACGCGGCTGCTGCGGTTTGTGTCGCGTGATGTGCCAGACATCCTGAAGCCGACATATAACTTTGGTGGTCTGTCGTTGGCGCAGATGGCCAAGCCGTATGTCGATAACTGGCTGCGCACGCGCCAGAGTGTTTCCGATCTGATCAACGCCTTTTCGGTTGTGGCTCTGTCTACCGATATGTCGTCCTATCAGCAGGACCCTGAAGGTTTGCTGGGGCGTGTGGAGGCCTTCAACCGCTTCCGCTCCAATCGCGGCACGTTCCTGCTGGACAAGGACAGTGAGGAAATCCAGATCCTGAATGCCGCATTGGCTGGGCTGGATAAGTTGCAAGCGCAGGCTCAAGAGCAGATGTGCTCAGTGGCTCAGACACCGCTTGTGAAATTTACAGGCATTACGCCAAGTGGTCTGAATGCTTCTTCTGACGGTGAGATCCGGGTGTTTTACGACCGGGTGCACGCTTATCAGGAAAACACATTTCGAGATCCCCTCACAGCGATCATGCATATGTGCATGCTGAACCTATGGGGCGAAATAGATCCGGGCATTACGTTCGAGTTCAATACGCTGTGGCAGGCGACCGATGAGGAAGCCGCGGCCATCGAAAAAACCAAAGCGGATATTGATGCCGAGTATATTGACCGGGGCGTAATCTCGAACAGTGAAGCGCGGGACAGGATCGCGGCTGACCCTGAGAGCATTTATCAGGGCGTAGTGGAGCGAGGCAGTGAAGCGCCAGAAGTGCCTGATGAGGGCGATAATCTTTCATGAAGACACGTTTTATCGCTCAATCCGTAGAGCCGGATGGGCGTAAAAAGCGTGCGCCAAATGTGCGGCCTGTCTTTTCCAATCAGGGTATCTGGGCGAAGTATCATGCCGTTCTGGTGCATCATATTGCCTGTATGCGGCAGGACGTTCTCAAACGCGTCTTGGCTGCGTATGAGCAGTTTGACGCTCGTCAGGCGCAGGATGAAACGCCCCTAGAACGCCTTAAGCGCACTTTCTCGAATATTCTGGAGCAATGGCAGGGGCACTTTGACAGGCACGCTGAAGATCTAGCTTCTCAGTTTGTGCAGCAGGCTTCCGGCCACGCGACCAGAAGCGTTCGGAACAGTCTGCGTGATCTTGGGTTCACGGTGCAGTTTCAGGCAACGCCTGCCGTAAAGGAAGCGGTAAGCCAGGCGCTCACTGAAAACATTGGCCTGATAAAATCCATCCCGACTGAATGTCTGGGTGAGGTTCAGGGGTTGGTGGAAAAGTCCGCTTTGGCCGGGCGTGATCTTGGCACGCTCACCGATGAGATCAAGCGCCGGTTTGATGTTGCAGATAGCCGGGCGGCTCTGATTGCCAGAGACCAGAACAACAAAGTTTCGGCCAGCATAACGCGTAGACGGCAGCAGGACCTGGGCATCTCGGAAGGTATCTGGCTGCACTCTGGCGCGAGTAGGCACCCGCGCCCCGAGCATGTGGCCGCTAATGGCAAGCGGTTCAATCTAGAGAAGGGGCTTTATCTCGACGGGCATTGGACGATGCCCGGTGAAGATATCAACTGCGGGTGCACATGGCGGCCTATTTTACCGGGGTTTAACGATGGTTAATACAGACCGCGTGCAAATTGCATTGGATGCGGTGCAGAGCGTGCGCGAGAAATCGCCAGAGGGACACTTGCGGATTACGCAATGCGTTCTCTCCAGCGCGTGCGTATGCCCGTACTATGGGCGCGAAATACCGGGCTGGCGTGAGTTGGGGCTTGAGCCGGAAACGATCTACCAGCTCTACCGCGACCCGACGGCACTGGCGCAGGCCGCTGATACCATGCGCGGCAAGCCGGTTCTATTCATGCACCAACCTGTTTCTGCCGGGGATCACCCCGCGGAGATTACAGTCGGCAGCGTGACGGATGCGCGGTTTGAAGATCCTGACCTCGTTGGCTCGTTCACGGTCTGGACGCAGGACGCTATCGACGCAATCGAAAGCGGAGAATTGAAGGCTGTATCAGCGGGGTATGCTTACAAGGCAATTCCGCAAGGTGGCGTGCTGAATGGCCAGCCCTACAGCCTGACGATGGTTGATATCGTATTCAACCATCTCGCACTTGTCGCAACGCCGCGTGTTCCTCACGCAATTATTGGAGATGCGGCGCTTTCTTCCACGGAGAACACATTGTCACAGACAAATGGAACGGCGCTGGAAAAGCGTCGCGCTAAGCTGCTGGAGGCTATCAAGCCACTTCTGGCCGCTGATACAGACATCGAGGTCTGCAAAAAGGCTATCGATGATGCAACATCAGCCACACCTTTGCCGCAGGGCGCCCCTGAACCCGGCAAAGGCGCAAAGGACAGCGATGTTGCAGATGCACTGCGCAATCTTCTTGCGACCCGCGTGCCTGACGACATCATGGATCAGGTTCTGGCCCTTGTGCAGAACGTGGAAACCGAGGGTGGCCTGAATGCAGGCGGCACAGATGATGATCCGCAGGCCATGGCCGAACGTATGAAGGCCGCTGGCCTTACTGATGATCAGATTGCCAAGTGCATCGCCGCCATGACCGCGCAGGGGCAGGATGACACTCCGGGCGAACGTGAGGCCGCAGGAGCAGCGCGTGCAGATGCCGAGAAAGAAGCCGCCCGTCGTGCGGAAGCTGCTGGCGCTGCGCGTGAGGATAAAGAACGCGGAATGGATAAAGGTATTACCAAACAGGCGATGGATGCGGCTCTCGCCAATGTTGCTGCAACCGTAGAGCGCAACACGATTGCCCGCATGAATGCACTTCATGCTGCGCGTGATGCCGTGAAGCCTTTTGCTGGTGAAGTGGCGCTAGATAGTGCTGCGGCTGTGTATCGCTTTGCCCTGAAAGAAATGGGCTTGGATTGCACAGGCATTCCTGATGCCGGGCTTGAGCCACTGTTCAAGCAGGCCGCGCAATTACGCACTCAGGTAACTGACGCTCCGGCAAAGAAGATCGCGCAAGACAGCAAAGGTACCGCTGATTTCCGCGAGAGCTTCGGCCTCAACCGCATTCAGGTGAAGGGATAATCACATGGCATTTCAGCAGCAGGTAAATGTTGAACCCGCACTTGGCGTTGCGGGGGATTTCGCATCCATGAACCCAACGGCGAATACGCTGGCGGGTGAGGGCGCATTGGTCGCAGGCGCTGGCGGTGTAACTGTTGGCAAGTTTGGGTGGATTCAGGCAGACGGCCAGACCGTTCTGAACGCGCCACCGTCAGGATCAACGGCTGCCCCCGATGGCTTTGTGCATCGTGACCTTACTGCCCAGATCGACAATTTTTACGATGAAGCCGGGATGGTTGTTCCAGAAGGATTTATGGTCAGCCTGTATCAGGCTGGTGATTTCTTTGCTGACGCCTCCACCGCAGCTACGCGCGGCCAGAAGATCTTTGCATCTACCACGGATGGCAGCGTTTCTACCGGTGCTGCAGGGGCCAAGGTTGCAGGCTCTGTTGAAACCAAATTCTACGCCGCCAACGCATGTGCCGCTGGCGAGCTTGTTAAAATCTCCACGTGGGATCATTCATAATGGATAATTTTCAGGCACAACTGGCGGAACTTAACCGCCTAGGCTTTGTGATGCCCGAAGCAAAGGGTATGATCAAAGGCAACGCGCTACTGGCCACGGACGCCATGGCGATGGATGCCCAGCCCGCACTTTCTACCACGGCCAACGCGGGTATCCCTGCGTTCATGTCTGCGTGGATTGACCCCAATCTGATCAAGGTTGCATTCTCCCCCATGCGTGGCGGTGAGATTGCGGGTGAGGTCAAGAAAGGGGATTGGGTTACCAAAACAGCCGTGTTCCCCATGGTCGAAACCACGGGTGAAGTTTCCAGCTATGGTGACTGGAACAACAACGGTCAGGTGAACCTGAACCCGAACTTCCCTGATCGGCAGTCCTATCATTATCAGGTCTTTGCGACTTGGGGTGAGCAGGAACTGGATCTTGCTGGACAGGCACGCATTCAGTGGGCCGCTGGCCTGCGAGAAGCCGCAGCGCTCAAGCTGAACAAGTTTCAGAACAAGACCTACTTCTTCGGTATCGATGGTCTGCGCCTCTACGGTTACCTGAACGACCCGCGCCTGAACGCGGCTATCGTGCCAGAAACCAAGGCGGCAGGCGGCACATCATGGAAAAACGCCACGCCGGAAGAACGGCAGGATGATGTGATTGACCTCATCAACCAGCTGCGTAAGCAGACCGCTGGCATGGTGACGACTGACAGCGCCATTACCATCGGCCTGTCTCCTACCAGCATGGGCCTGCTGACCCGTAAAAACCAGTTCGGCATGTCTGCGCTTTCACTGCTGACGGACACCTACAAGAAGCTCCGCTTTGTTGAGGCTGTCGAATTTGGCGATGAAATTGGCCAGACCGTACAGACCATGATTGCCGTGGTTGACCAGGTCGATACGCAGAAAACTGCCGAAGCGGCATTTACCGAAAAGCTGCGCACGCATGCCATTGTTACGGAATCCTCTGCATGGAAACAGAAGATGTCTCAGGGCACATGGGGCGCGATCATCTACATGCCTGCGGGCGTTGCAACCATGACGGGGATTTAAGATATGAGCGGCACAACATCCAGCGCCATCGTTATCGGCTGCAAGCTGGCCAACGGCGTTATCCTGCGGCTGAAAAACAGGCCGGGCGTAGAATACAAACTGAACGGTGCCAATGCTGCACGCGTGATTGGCGGGTATGGCCTCACCACTATTCCATCTGATTTCTGGGATGCTTGGGTGAAAGAGAAGGCCGGGTTCCCGCCTTTGGAAAACAAACTGATCTTCGCGCAGCCAACGGTGGCCAAGGCAGAAGGACAGGCTAAAGAGCAGGAAGCGGTCAAGGCGGGCACAGAGCCGCTTAACCCTCAGAAGCCCGCTCCGGGCATTACCCCAGCCAAGTAAGGTGCAGGCGTGGCGATAGCGCAGTTTGATTATACAAAATGGTCGGCGCGTTATCCCACGCTGGCCACTTATGTGAATGCAGGACTTGGCGGCGCTTTGTGGGAAGAGGCCGGTTTGTATCTCAACAATACAGACGCTTCACCCGTGCAGGACGTGGGCAGGCGTGGCATTTTGCTGGGGATGATCACAGCCCATCTGGCGCAGCTTAATTTAAGCGCGCAGCAAGGAGGCTCTAATGTGGTGGGGCGCATCGCATCGGCGTCAAAAGGGAGTGTATCGCTTTCGGCTGATATGGGGCCTGTCACTAATTCTCAGGCATGGTGGGTGCAAACCAAGTGGGGCGCGGCCTATTGGGCAGCCACCGCTTTCTTGCGCACAGCACGATATGTTCCGGGGCGGCCACAGCCTGCGTGGTCATGGCCGTAAAGGCAAAGGTGCGTGGAGGCGGAAAGTTGCGTGCGTATTTGCAGCAACTTGAGCGCAATTCAGAAACAGCCCGCATGGCGCGGGTAGGGTTTTTGGAAGGTTCCACGTATCCAGACGGTACGCCTGTTGCTGAGATTGCTTCTATTCAGGAGTTCGGGGCCTCGATTGATCATCCGGGCGGCACGAAATACATCACAGATGCTGTGGTCGGAAAGCGTGGGGCAGAACGGATAGCCACGCGCTTTGTAGGTAAAGACTTCCATGGCAAAACCAAGGAAACGGCGGCGCATAAAATCGTTATCCCACCACGTCCATTCTTTCGGACTGCCATAGCCAAAAACAAACAGGAGTGGGCTGATGCGCTGGTAATAAGCATGAAGCGCACGGGTATGGATTCCGCCACATCCCTTGGCCGCGTGGCTATGCTGATGGTGTCGGATATTCAGAAGTCCATCATTGATTGGTCAGACCCACCGAACGCGCCCAGCACGATACGCAAGAAGGGTTACAACAACCCGTTGGAACATACCCGCACGATGCTCCGGGCGGTTGATGGCGAGGTGAAGTGATGAACCTTTTCGGGCCGGTAACAGGCATTATATCGGCGGTTAACCCGTGCATACAGGCCATATTAAGGGCAAGTAGCGGCAGTGAGACACTTCCTAGCGGGCGTGTGACTCCTGAATACACTGAGGTCTTGATCACCATTCAGGTGCAGGCCGCCAACAGCGAGGATTTACAGCAGGTTGCCAACCTCAACCAATCCACTGATGCGCGCTCAGTTTACGTTTATGGGCATATCAAGGGCCTAGACCGAGCGCACCAATTTGGCGGTGATATCCTTGTTTTTGATGATTCAGAATGGCTGGTTGTCGGCCAGCCCGAACAGTGGGGCAGCGGTGAATGGTGCAGACTGGTAGTGGTGCGGCAGACCCCATCGCAACAAACCTGTCCGAAGATGATGTAACAACGGCACTGCGGGCCTTTTTGCTTTCTATTTTACCCGCAGGAACAGAGGTTAGGCTTGGCCAACAGAACCGCGTGGTCGCGCCTCTGGGCCTGTTTGTGCTTATGACCATTGTTGTGCGGCAGCAGATTGCTACCAATGGCTCAAAATACGGCATAGGCACACGCACAGTAAGTAGGCAGGAGCATGTTACTATTCAGGTCAGCGTGTTCGGCCCCGGCGCTGGCGACATGATTGAGCGCATCGTGACGCTTTTTCGTGATCCTTACGCCTGCCAGTTCTTCCAGCAGGAACGCCCTCAAGGGGATGTGGCACCGCTTTATGCAGATGACCCGCGCCAGACTGGATTCATAAATGGCGAGCGCCAGTATGAAAATAACTGGAATGCAGACCTGCACTTGCAAGCCAACTACCAATACACAATCGCGCAGCAATTTGCCGATGCCGCCACGATTGACCTGATCAATGTGGACGCGGCTTACAGCGAGAGCAACTCATGACATTATCGATTAAAAGCATCGTCAACGTGACGCCGAGCGTGGTGTCTCCTGCCGGTACGGTAAACATTCTCAAGGGGCTGGTCTTTTCTACCAATGCCGCTTTGGATGCTGGTGTAAGCTCTTTTTCTACGCCGCAGGCTGTGGCAACCAAATGCGGGGCAGACAGCATCGAGGCGAGTATCGCCAGCATCTACTTTGGGTCGTATTCCGGCTCTTTGGATACGCCGTCCACCCTGTATTTTTACTCGCTTCCAGCCGCTCCAGTGAATGCTGATTATGGAACATACCTCTCTGCTGCCGCTGATGCAGAGGGTGATTGGTCTGGGTTCATGTTCGCTCAGGAGCCGAATGCTGCGGCTAAAACTGCCATTGCCACGTGGATGGGGGCGAACCCTAATCGTTACTGGGGTGTCATTCAGGATGCAGACCCCAATATCCTGACCGCCAATGCGACCGCTACATTTGGCGCGACCGTGAAGGCCAACAGCACTCCGGGGCTGACGTGCGTATGCAACGCAGATGGCAACGGCACGCTGATTGCCGCCGCAGCCCTTTCTTGGGCGGCATCTATCAATCCCAACCGGACGAATGGGCGCACAACGCTAATGTTCCGCCGGTTCTCTGGTGTGACGCCCTCTAATATCTCCAATACGCAGGCCGAAAACCTGCTGGCGAATGGCTACTGCTTCTATGGCAGCTACAAGGCCAACGACACATCATTCAACTGGTTTGTGGACGGATCCGTATCCGGCTCGTTTGCGTGGGCTGATAGCTACCTGAACCAAATCTGGATGAACGCAGATTTCCAGATCAATCTGGCGAATATGTTCTCCAACGTTGGGCTCATCCCATACGATGCGGTGGGGGATGGAATTATCTCAACGTCCGTTCAGGCAACCATCAATACGGCGCTTTCCTTCGGGGCCATTCAAGCTGGCGTGACGCTGTCTGACGATGAAGCCCTGCAAGTAAATGCCAAGGCCGGGAAGACCATCAGCACAACGCTGCAAACTCAGGGCTGGTATCTCATCCCCGGCGCTTCTATCGCATCTGCTGCTACGCGGGCCACACGAGGCACGGTGGACGGCATGTTTTTCTATATGGACGGTGAGAGCGTGCAGTCCATCTCTCTGGCGTCTGTGGAGGTCCAATAACAATGTCTGATTACGATATCACAGCCGCCAACTCGGTTTTCACCATCACTGTGCCGGGGCTTTATAATGCCCCGATCACATTGGAGAACTATGCGGCAGATCGCGCATTTGAAACGGAAGCGCGGGAATTGATTGAAACCCAGATGAGCATTGATGGCTACCTGAACGGCGGCTGGGTTCCCAACCCCGTAACGCAATCAATTTCTTTGGCTGCCAGTAGCGACAGCGCTGCGATTTTTGAAGTTATTGTCGCCGCGCAGGACGCAAAACGCGGGTTGTATCGCCTAGGGGCAGAAATTCAGATCCCATCAATCGGGCGCAAATACACCATGGTGCGAGGTCTGCTGCGCTCTATTGTGAGCGTCCCATCTGCCGGGCGAGTTCTTGAAGCGCGAACGTTCGAAATTATCTGGGAGCGGGTTCTCCCGGCGGCTATCTGATGCGCACGTTCGATTACACAGTTTCCGCAGAGGGGGCGGATAAAGGAAAGTCCTTCGTGATTACACGCATGGATGCCTTTACGGCGGATAAATGGGCTCGGCATGCGGTGCAGTCAGCTATCCGTGGCGGCGCGCGTATCGGGGCGACACTAGCGGACTCCGGAATGGCAGGTTTGGCGAGCGTAGGGCTGGAGATTTTTGGCTTCATGGATGAGGCCGATCTTGATCGCGCATTCGATAAACTCATAGCGTGCGTCAAAATCCGGACCGACCCAGCCAACCCTAATATGACGCGCGCTGTTATTGCCTCAGATTTTGAGGAGCCAGACACACTGGGGCTGGTGAGGGGGGCGGCGTTTGATTGCCATGTGGGTTTTTTGCTGGCCGCCGCGCGCCAACTTTCTCCGCTCGTGGCGGCGTTACTCCCAACGGAAAGCCCCGTAGAGAACCAATCTCCTGCCTGAACGTCTCACGACCCGTGGCGTCCGTTGTGGCGTCCGGGTTAGCCACGCTGCATGAACTGCAAACGGTTTATGACAGTGAAGACCTTTACGATCTCCTCGAAATCGCATCCGTGCGAAACTATAACGCCAGCCTGTAGGGTGCTTCATGGCCGCCAATGTTATTGATCAGCTTGTTGTCATGTTTGCGATTGATAGCAGGAAAGCAACTTCCGGCGCAAAGGAAGTTGAAAAAGCCATTGATGGCCTGACTGATGCGGCAACGAGCGGTGCCGAAGCAAGCGAGAGCGCCGCTAAATCCACGGAGCAAGCATTCCAGCGCACAGGTCAGGCTATCCGCCGGACGGGTGGCGCGCTGCAGGGGGCGCGCCGCAGCATAGAGGGTAATAATCGGGCCATAGACGGCTCAGGGAAATCTGTTGTCGAGACGGGTAAGAAAATCGTCAAAACGACAGATAAGACCGATAAGTCGATGGACAGGTCCCGTGAAAAAAATGTGCGCAATGCACGGGATGTGGGAGATTCTCAGAAAGAGTTAGCCGATACGCTACGGCGGACCAAAGGCGAGGCTTTGCGCGTCATGGCGATTTTGACCGCCGGACGTGGCATGAAGGAGTTCCTATCCTCCACCACAGCCACGTCAGCCGCAGCTGGGCGTATGGCGCATAACCTCGGCATGACAACGCAGGATCTGACGGCTTGGCAAACTGTCGCCAAAGAAAGCGGCGGCACGGCTGACGGTATGGCGAGTTCTTTGCAGGGGATTGTCGACCAGTTCCAGACCATTAGCGGGCAGCAGAACTTAACGAGGGTATTCTCAAGTATCGGCGTCAATCTAAAAGATAGCAACGGTAAGCTCCGAGACCGCACGCAGATCATGATGGATCTGGCGGACAGGTTTTCAAATATAGACCCCACACAGGCTAACACGTGGGGCCAGATGTTGGGGTTTGATCAGGGCACTATCAACACGCTGGAGCGTGGGCGTAAGGAGCTGTCTGGCTTGTATGATGAAGCCAGAAAAAATGCGATTACCCCGGAACAGGCATCCGCGTTTTCTCAACTCCAGCAGGATTGGGTTCAGCTTACCACTCAGTCCGATGCTTTGGGGCGGTCTATCCTGACCAGCCTCGTTCCGCCAATGCATGCGGTGCTCAAGGATACTTCTGAATTTATCGATAAGTATCCCAATCTAGCCAAGGGAATTGGCATTACAGGCGTAGGGTTGGCTGGCATCGCCACAACTCTTGGAAGTATCGCATCCGTCAAAATTGGTGGCAGTCTTCTTGGAGTGCTGGGGAGGGCCTGCACATGCGGAGAAGGTGAGGGGATTAAGAAGGACGCAGCCAAGGCAGAGGGAGGAAAGGCAGCAACAAAGGAAGTCGCAAAAGATGCCGCTGAAGCAGGGGGCAGCGTGGCGGCTACAGGTCGAAGAAAAGCTGCCGCCCCTATATTGCGCCGTGTTGGTCGGGATGCGTTACGATATGGAGGCAAAGCTCTGCGCGTTGCGCCCTTGGCAGCCGTCCCATACGAAATACTAGCCGATGCTACGCCGACAGCTAAGGATGACACTATCCCGCGTGGATCAAATTCTGCCCGCAGCGCAGTTAGTAATCCAAGCCGCTTTGGTCTTTTTGCTCAATCGGTCGCCAAGATTGAAGACGCCCGCTACAACCAGATGGGTGGCTATAATAACGCCTATGCTGGGAAATATCAGATGGGCAAGGGTGCAATTAAGGATGCTGCCCGTAGTCTGCATGAAACGGTCCCGTCACAAAGCCAGTTTCTTAGTGATCCAGATATGCAGGAACGCTACTTCCGTGCGTATACTAGCCAAAACGAGAAATATTTGTGGGCTCATAGCGATACATTTCGCAACGCTTCAGATGCCCGGAAAATGGAAATATTGGGGTATGCTCACAATCAGGGGGCTGGTGGGGCGCTTCAATGGCTACAGACTGGGGTGGCGGCGCAGGATGGGTTTGGAACGCGAGCTGACCGATACGCCAATGAAATCCACGCCAACTTTGCCGCCAATAACATGCTGGACAATATGCAACCCTTAATCCAGCATGCCGCGGGGCCAGTAAATAACAACAGCACCTCAAACAGCCAAACGATTCATGTAGATGCGATTACCGTGAACACGCATGGGGCTAACCCTGATTCCGTGGTGCGAGCCATTCATCACGAATTCGGCGCGGCAGCTGCATTGGGGCACCAAACAGCCACCCGCCTGGGGTAAAATTTACTGGAGAGGCACATCCATATAATGCTGGAATGAATGTGCATCCGGTATCCAGTGCCATACCGGGGCGGAGAAACCGGGCTCAATGATGGAGATATTGTTAACTCCAGCAGTTTGGGATGACAGCACGACTACACCGCCCCCGGTCACACGCAAAAGCGTGCGGTCATTCCCGTCTAAAATTACCACCATGTCGCCAGCATTGCCGTAGCAAACGGAGTCAGGGAGAAGGATAATTTTTGAGTTAGGAAGGCTGGGCCCAAGATCAATTGGCGAGATCTTCGGTGTTATTTCCTGATCGCAATTATCAACGTATTTGAGAGATGCTGATTTGGTTTTGTCAATCAATCCAGCATCGCTTGGTTTGGCATCCGGCATGACATCATCTGAATATGACTTCCCCCCCTGGATTTGCTGCGGCAGGTCGGCCGCTGCTGCTTGCGCCAATGGAGAGGATAGAAATAGAGAGATCGCGAGGGCAATTTTTTTCATCACAGACCTAATATCTTTTTCCAAAAAGGTTTTCGTTTTTGTGGGGCGGCCTCAATTTCCGGATCTTTAGATATCTGCAGAACACCGTCTTCTGA
The DNA here is from genome assembly GCF_004014775.2 of Acetobacter oryzoeni. Taxonomy (NCBI): domain Bacteria; kingdom Pseudomonadati; phylum Pseudomonadota; class Alphaproteobacteria; order Acetobacterales; family Acetobacteraceae; genus Acetobacter; species Acetobacter oryzoeni. The sequence goes on along the minus strand of NZ_CP042808.1, from coordinate 2,134,880 downwards.
CTCTTGCTTCTTTTGAAGTTCACTCCTCAAAAGCTCTTGAGCGGCTTTCTTGCCGCCTTTAACCCACAGTGCATGTTTCCCATCATCAATCCCCTCGATGATTGGACGCCATATGCAACCGCACCATTCCTTGGACGTGCAACATTTTCCAGATCCGGGAAGGCCGTCGTCTCCGGGGGCTAATAAGCAAAATTTACGGCCGTCATTCCTTTCCGCAACGGTGCATCGGGAATAACTAGGGCCTGAATCTACCCATATGCCAAAGTATATACCTGCCCTGCTTTGTTCTTTGGCTTCATATTCTGCGATTTCTTTTGTTCTCTGGCGCATGATGTCTCTATATTTGCGCCAAGCTGGGTCTTTGTAGTCTGGCCTTCCTTTCCAATCCGCACCATCAGGCCATGGCTTGGCTCTCGGGTCTTCAGAAGCTTCTTGATCTCTTTGCGGCAGTTCTTCTTTGCTCAAATCACCCTCCCTAAAACCCCCGCACCATAGCCGTACGGAGCGTCTTGTGGGAGTCGGGGTTCTTGTACCTTCTAGTCTCTTGTACTAGGCTTATGTTTTGATGAAATAGGAGGCGGTATGTCACAAGCGCACGAATGGGCTATGGAAAAAGCCATTGAACTACACAAGGGCGCGGGGGTCTCAGCAGAAGATTTGGCTGCTACCGCTGAGACCATTCGCCGCTATTGCGCGGGGGATTTTGAGGGCAAAACGCTCCCCGTAAGTTTATCGAGCCTCCTTACCGTCAACGGCAGCGGCCACTTGCCGCAGCAACGTTAAAACATATTCGCGGTCGGTATTGGCTGCGCCCATTGATGTAGGAACAAGCTGCTTCTTTTCAGCCGAGGCAATGCTTTTAGCAGCCTGCCAAATAAGGCCTTCACGGGTCAACTGTTGATCGTTCATTTGAGACTCCTTTTGCAAAAGGCTTCGGACGAAATTCGTCCGAAGTGTCTCAACCTGTCACGCACCAAAGATTCCAGCATAATCAACCCTACCCAAAGCCGTGTGCATGGCCTGAATGGGGGTGAGGAATCTGGGGCTAGAAGGGGATTTCATCGTCTAGTTCTGGAGCAGGAGAATCTGTCCATGAACGCGCCCGAGGCCAATTCTCTCCTAGACGGAAATAACCTTCGTCGTCCACGGTTCCCACTTGCATTGTTCCATCTTTAGAGATGGAGCCAGCGTCTCCCGTCCTCATGCCAAATCTGACGCAGTTATCTTCAATTTCTAAGCGATTTACCCGAGTGTGCCCCGTCAGAACTTCCTTGGCGATATTTCGTAAGTCTCTGTCTATCTTAAATTGGGCAGCAACCTGCTTCATGATGTCGTCGATTGAATCTCGTGCCTGAAGCGCCTCGCTTAATAGCCGTCGCACAGCCTCAACTTCTGAGGGGATATTGTTATCAGCTTGGTACGCCCTGATTCTATCTAAAAGCTCAACCGGCAGAACATGAATTCGACGCTCGGTCGTTGGTTTTTCTTGATCTTCCGCCATTTCTATCTCCGCATGCCAACGTATGTACATTTTCAGCACAAATAATGGTGACATATCAATTGACACACATGGTGACATATGGATATTCATGCAGAGACGCACATAGTTGCGTCATGCGGTAAGAGGAATGAAAATTGGCATATACAAATGGTTATAGGGCATATCTCCAAAAGGAGGATGTTTCGCGCGTCCAATTGAGGGTGCCGAAGGAGATCGTAGATGCGATCGATAACTTTGGTATTCCGAAAGGTTTTCGAAGCCGAAATGCAGCGATCATTTACCTGATTGAGCGCGGTTTGGCAGACGCAAAAAAGGCACCAGAGCACGGCCTAGGAAACCGCTCTGATGCCTCTGACAGTGAATAAGGAAAACACTGATATGAATTCTATTATCACATCGGGCATCACGCCTGCAATGATTCCAGGTATTCGTAAGGCCATTGAAATCTGCGAAGAATATGCCGCAGAGAATTGTTTAATTTGTGTTGATGAGGTGGAGCGCCTTTGCCAGTCAAATGATTGGAAGGACGTTACCAAGCATGAATTGGCAGCCATTCATCGTCATCAATCAAATCTTTGCACAAGGATTGCAGACCATCTGCGCGCCCCGATTGGCGAAGGAGATGCGGCATGAGCGCAAATCTCCCCATCCCCGCAGAGTTCGCCGAAATTGCTGCTATTTGCGTGGCTTCTGAAATGACCATTGGCGGCAAGGTTGTTCTCGGCGTCGAAGGCCGCGCCCTCCATGAGGGCCTAAAAGTAGGTAGGGCTTTTGGTGCTTGGATGCCAGGGCGCATAGATGAGTATGGCTTTGTAGCAGGTCAAGACTTTGAAACTTATGATGGTTTGAGCGTTCCCAAATCGGAAAGCTCAAAATCTCGCCCTCAAAAGACAAAAGAATACCGTCTCACTATCGATATGGCCAAGGAACTATCCATGGTCGAGAACAACGAGAAGGGCCGGTTGGCTCGGCGGTATTTCATCTGGCGCGAACAGCAGGCGTTTTCAGCACAACCATCCGTCTCGGTTGCGGAAATCGAACGCCGTATGATGCAGGCTCTCGGCGGCATGATGAAGGGTATCGTTAACAAGCAGATCACACCCAAGATTGAGCAGCTTTCGCAAAAAGTCGATGGCGTTCTTGCTGTCCGCCCCGCAGGTGTGGCGGTAACAAGCAGCCGTACTGCCCGTGGATGGTTGCAGCATTATGGCGTAGTGAAGCGTAAGCGCGGCATGTCGCAAAGGGTATCGAGCGCCCTTAAGAGCCTGTCTTTCCGAATGGGCTATGTGGTCAGCCAGACAGCGGAGGAGGGGAAGCTCTGCTTCCATGAAGTTGTAGCAAACGCCTATTTTGGCGTTGGCGCAGGCCGTCACCTTTTGCCTAAGACCGTTAAAGACCAGAAGGAAATGGGTTTGGAGCCCGCACCATCCCCTTTTCACCAAACACCAGCGTAAGCGCCGCAAAGGCCAGCCACCCTTTCGAGGGTGGCAACGCTGGTGTGAGGATGAGCGATACAGAAATTGGGCAGGCCCTGTTTAACGCATCTCTGGTAGCGCCAACCGTTAGGTGCAACTTCCGCAGAACGCGGCCTGAACTTATGGCATTTCTGAAAGAAGGCGCAAAAGCCATCACCCAACTCTGGCACGACCTTGAGGAAGAAGAACGGGCTAGGGTGGGGCGGAAGGCCCTGGCTTGAGGGAGAGGCGGCTTTTGGGCCACCTTTTTCTTGTACAATCCTGCAAAGCCATACCCACGGCGGCGTGCAAACGGGCGGTGGAACAACTGGAAAGCCCGAATAGGCTTGCAAGCATTGGCCGCAAAGCGTATAAAAATAACGGCGCTATAATTGCGTCTTTTTTATACCCCCATAAAAATATCACGCCGCTCCGCATGGGGCGGCTTTTTTGTTGGATATCCATGCCCCTAACAGCCGTCCCGCTGCCATCTCTTTGGAATGTGCCGGTAGCTAATGGTGTGCCTAAATTGGCAGCTTATGCGGTGGAGGGAGCGGAAGCCGTGGCATCCGTAACGGCGGGGACGCTGCTGCAAGATTATCTCGTGAGCGATGCGGCCAGTCATTGGGGTATTTTTGACGCATCAAAAAATAGGGTTCTAACGGCGGCGCACGTTATCTCGCTTGATGGGCAGAGCAGTTACCAGATTTCAGATGCTCCCTTGGAAGAGGGGGCATTTTCTTCTTACAACAAAGTTACGGCCCCAAGCATATATCGGATTCTAGTCATCTGTGATGGCAGCGAAATTGGGGGCGGCGGTCTATCTGATCTGGTAAGCATGTATAGTATAAGCACTTTTAAAAATGCCCTGACCGGATCTGGGGATATGTATGTCAGGAAAGACTTCCTTGATACGCTGGAGGCGCTAGAGCAGGATACAAACCTCTATTCTGTAGCTACACCGGAGAAGGTTTACCGAAACGTAAATATCCTCGGCTCCCGCTGGTCGCGCTCATCCCGTGGCGGCATCACAATGCCCGCCGTAGAAATCGCGCTGCAGACCGTTCGACTAACGGCCACGTCTTCGTTCTCTAACGCGCATGAGCCACAAGGGCAGCCACTCCAGACAAACGGTGTAGTGCAGCCTTCATCCTCTGAGATTTCTGATGCATTTATGAAAAATATCATGGACGGCGCTACGTGAATAATGGTGCGCGAATTGCTCTCAACGCGGTTGCGGCTCAGACGCTAAAGGTAAGCCTGCCCAGCTGTATAGTGCAGATCACGCTGCGACAACGAAGCACGGGACTATACGCAGACTTTTCTCTGAACGGAGTGGTTACTGTTTGCGGGGTAATCTGCCAAGACAGAACTTGGCTAATACGAGATTCTTACCTTGGGTTCCCGGGAGATTTCATTTTCGTAGATACACAAGGATCAAGCGATCCGACCTATAGCGGATTAGGCGATCGCTACTTACTGATCTATGTGCCGGGGCAAAACGCATGAGCGATAGCGAGGTTGTTGCGGTTTCCAAGCGTCCCGCCCGTAGTTTTACGCGCAAGAAAATCCGGGTGGTGTTTATGCTGGCCTCCGGGGCATTCGGGCCGAACGGGGAAGATACAATTACCTTGGACGGCTACCGAGTGTCTGCCACAATCGAAAATGCCGAGTTCCCTACAGCTGCGATTGCGTCCGTCCAGATTAGCGGTCTAGCTCTGGATATGATGAACCGGCTATCTACTGCTCGGTTTGATATCGTTACATCTAGCCCCAATCAGATCCAGATTTACGCAGGTGACGACATCAATGGCATGCCCCTAGTATTTCAAGGGGGCATCACAGTCGCGTTTGCAGACTACAGCAATGCTCCAGATGTCGGGTTTGTGGCGCAGGCGCAGTCCTCTCTGATTGGTAATGCTACATCTTGTGCGCCGACAGTGTTCCGGGGCACAGTTCGGGCAGATGTGGTTCTGGAGACGATAGCCACGAAAGCTGGGTATGCATTCGTCAACCGAGGCTGCAATGATGTTCTGCTGAATCCAAATTTTCCGGGCTCTCCCGGACAGCAGATTGCACTCTTGATGCAAAAATTGCCAAATATTGTCGTAAATATCAGTAATAATCAGCTAATAATTTGGCCGCGTGATGACCCGACCCCGGGGAATAACGTCCCCTATATATCCAAATCCACAGGTCTAGTTGGATACCCGAGTTATGCAGAAGGGGGCATAGCGTTTCGCTGCTTATTTAATCCGCTTATTGTTTTCAATGAATTCGTTGAAATTGAGAGCAAATACCTTCCTACCGGCTGGGCCAATACATTCGGCAACACATCTGGAAATGGAAGTTGGTTGGTGATGCAAGTGGCTCATAACATATCCAGCGAAACGCCCGGGGGGCCATGGTTCACTGATGTAATGGCGCAAAGTGTGAGAGGGCAGTTTGTCAGAAAGTAAATCCTTCGACACCCTGCTCAGGGCGCGTGATCTCACATCCCAGTTCGGGGCACTTTCTGCGGTTGTGCGAAATATTTTGAACGGTCGCCGCACAGCCCTATTGGTACAGGTGCAGGCCGTCTCGGGATCTGGCCTTAACCCAGTAGGATTTGTTGATGTAATCCCAATGGTTCATCAGCAGGATGGTGCGGGAGGCACGGTGCCGCATGGCGTGATTTATGATGTCCCGTATTTCCGACTTCAAGGTGGGCATAGCGCGGTAATTGTAGATCCTACGCCGGGTGATATCGGAATTGCTATCATCTCGGACCGGGATATAGCCAACGTCAAAGCATCGCGTAAATCTGCCGCACCTGGTTCTTACGCGCAGCAGGATATTGCGGATGCACTTTACGTTGGCGGCTTTCTAAATTCTGTTCCGCACGAATACATCTGGCTCACTGGTAGTGGCGTCAAGATCAAGACCAGCGGTGCGATGGATATTGAGGCCGGATCAGTCAAGATTGGATGCGATGTGTCTGTGTCTGGCGATATCTCGGCCAGCGGCGATGTGAAGGCGGGGAATATAAGCCTCACGAAGCATAAGCATTCCGGTGTTCAGCCAGGAAGCGGCACGACAGCCCCCCCGGAATAATAAGGATCCAACATGCCTTCGACTTTGCTACTCGACCGATCCTCTTGGGATTTAGTCGCTGACGCGTCTGGTAATATTGCAGTAGCTGATGCGCCTTATGCGGTAGCGCAGGATACAGCATCTGCCGTGCGCGTGTTCCAAGGGGAATGCTGGTATGATACGGACCTAGGACTGCCTTATCTGAATAACATTCTAGGCCGCACGCAGTCTGCCCCGGTATTCAGATCAGATGTTGAGGCAGAAGCCAAAACAGTTCCCTTAGTTGAATCTGCTCAATGCGTCCTGACTGCAATGACAATTTCGCGCCAACTGACTGGGCAAATTTTACTAAAACTCACCGATGGAACGCAGCTAGGTATCGGATTCGGGTCCACCACATACTTCACCCTTGACCAGAGCGCGCTCAATAGCAGTGACGTATTATTATAACGCCTGCATATTTCAGAAAATGATGCTCAGGAATTACTATGTCTGATACCCTCACCACAGGCACCACATCTGTTCCTGCGCCATCCCTTACTGATGCCGGGTTTGTATCCCCTGCAGAAACAGACATACTTTCCGGCGCATTGGCGGATATCAATGCGGCCTTTGGCAATAATCTGAATACGGCGCTTTCCACCCCGCAAGGGCAGTTGGCTATGACGCTAACGGCCATTCTGGGTGATGCATATGATCAGATGCTGGCCGTGTTTAATGGGGTGGACCCGGCGCGTGCTTCTGGCCGTATGCAGGATGCCATTGGGGATATCTATTTCCTAGAAAGGTTGCCTGCTACGTCTACCGTTGTTTCTGTGGCGTGCTCGGGCGCGGCGAATGCCGTGATCCCACAGGGTACGCTTGTTCAGGATGGCAATGGCAACACATATGCAGCGGCTAACGATATCACGCTGGATGCAACAGGAGCTGGCGCTGGCGATTTTGCCTGCACCGTAACGGGGCCAATCGCGTGCCCAGCAAATACGATAGAGATATATCAGTCTGTTGTCGGGCTCTCATCTGTATCCAATGCTGCAGATGGTATCATTGGCTCTGATGTTGAGGGGCGGCAGCATTTTGAAGTTCGCCGCCGGGCATCAGTTGCCAAGAATGCTACTGGATCTGTGTCTGCTATCCGGGGTGCCGTTCTGTCTGTTGCGGGCGTAAACGATGCGTACGCATGCGACAATCCGAATGATACGCCCATCACGGTAGATGACGTCACGATTAGCCCGCATTCTGTGTATGTCTGTGTAGATGGCGGGTCGGATGCGGACGTGGCCGCGGCGATACGTCAAAAAAAGCCTGCGGGGTGCGGTTATACCGGCACGACTGCGGTTGTCGATAATAATGCGGCAGATGGTGCGCAGACGGTTTTGTTCTCCCGCGCTCAAAAGGCACCCGTCTTTTTATCTGTGGTGTTGGTGAAATCAGCTTCCACGCCGAATAATTTTTCCAATCTCGTGCAAGATGCAATTATCGATGCATTTTACGGGGAGGGTTCGGAATATGAATTGAAAATCGATAGCATGCTCTACGCCAGCCAGTTTTACGACATTGTGCAGGGCATAGGGTCATGGGCAAAGCTTCTCAGTATTACTATGGGATTATCTCCTGAGCCGTCAGGATTGTTCATTTCTGTCGGCGCTGACAGCATCCCTGAAATTCTCCCAGAAAATATAACCGTCTCGGTTGTGTAATGCGCGATTACCTCAAAACTGTATTGTCTCAATACGCGTGTAGTGCGCGGATTACGACAATCTTGGAGGGTTGGAATCAGGCCATAGATCCGCAGGCCTTGATTGACGAATGGTATAACGGCGTCTGGAATATCAGAACCGCAACTGGATGGGGATTGGATGTATGGGGGCGCATAATTGGACAGCCCCGTACTCTAACTGTTCCCGCCTACGGCATCCGATACGGGATACAGGGCACTGAGGTTGTTACGCTTGGTGATGATGACTACAGAAAATTGCTTTACGCTGGGGCTGCCGCAAATATCTGGGACGGCACTATTCAGGGAACCGAGGCTGCGTACGATCAAATCCTGAGCGGGGATGGGTCTGCTGCCATTCGAGACAACCTTGATATGTCGCAGGACATTGCCCTGCTGGGAAGTATCGCGCCCAAATGGCAGGCTGCCATCTTGTCTGACATGGTGGATGTCAGGCCGGCAGGTGTCAAAACCAGAAATGTCATAGTTTCGCCGAGCAGCAAGGTCTTTGCATTCAATCTGGAAGCGGGATTTTTTGCAGGGTGGAACGAAGCGTCATGGGCGGCGCAGGCGTTAACACCTGCATCTCTGGGTCTATGGTGTCCGGGGATCGAGGCGCTCATTGTGGGTGAGCAGCCCCCAGATGGCGCGTTTATGGTGCGTGTTGCGTTTGCCTCTGAAGATGTACAGTCGGGGAATTTCACTCTGCCTTTAGGCGCGAACGGGCGAGATGGGAGTGGGGTTGGGGTATGGCTCTCGAACTATGCCGCGGCAACCCAGAGCACAGATGCTCCAAGCATTTCTTTTTCTGACGGTGTGATAAGCGGCCTTTCATTTTCTCTGCAAACGCCATTGGGCGGCATATCTGCCAGCGGAAATGAAATTGTCATTACGAGCAGCTCTGGCACGGTCACAAAAGCCACGCTCACTTTTCCTCAGTGCAACTGGATAACTCATGCCAGCTAATCAGATAGTTTTATTCGCGTCTGGAACTGGCGCGAACACATATGCGCCTGCCGTCTGGTCGGCCAAGCCCGAGGTCTCGTTTGGGTATCAGGTCGGGATAGCCGATGCCACGTCCGTAAATACAGCGTTACGACAAACATCGTTTGTGGCTGCGATGATTGGGCAATACACCGCAGACCAGAGCGGGAACGATACGCTTGATAATGGTGATGTTCCGACATTTGAAAATAATTTCAAATCGGCACTCTCCAACACATTCAAAAACCAGTTAGCGGCATCAGCACCGTATCTCTATTTTATGGGGCAAATCTAATGGCATCCAACGGGTGGAATGCATCCCTTCCTGTCGCAAAGTTTGTGAAGATTTACACAAATAGCGGGAGCAGCCCTGCGACAATGAATATTGCATTTTGCAATATGTCTACTGCTGAAACTAATGGCGTGCGTGTTGCCATTTCCAATGCGTCTGATGCAAGCGGCATCACAAGCGCTGATTACGTTGAATACAATCAGACCGTAAATTCCGGGAATGTTTACGAGCGCACAGGGATGGTGATTTCTCCCGGCGAGAGCATTTACGTTTTTGATCAGTATGGCGTTTGCAGCGCCCGTGTCCACGGATTTGAGGGGAATTGATATGGGGATTTACCGTTCTGATTTTTCCTCTGTAACTGTCACAGGCGATGGTAGCGGCGGCTCAGGGGGAAATGGCGAGGTAAAGGTCGCCATCACCGCGCGGAGCAATATCGACAAAAACGATATGGTCCAGCTCTTACCATCCGCTGACGCAGTTAAAATTGTGCGCAGTGATTGTGCCGGAATGCGCCCAGGCAATAATCTGATGCAGAATGCAAGCGGGGGAGCCTTACGCACGCTCATCACAGCCGATAAGAGGATTATTGGCGCGTATAACGCGATGGGCTCTGACACGGTAAGCAAGTATTACGAATACGGAGCTGATGGCGGAACGTTAAATGCGTATTCTGTAGATATGAGCATCTGGGATAAATCCGTGCCATTGAATGGAAACGGCTTTGTCGTGGATGCATCATCTGTATATTACTTTTTTGCTCAGGTAGGCGCATCTCCGGTTAAGGTGCAAACCCAAATAAATAGCGCAGTCATTGTTCCATCCGCAGGGAACTCTTTCTGGCTTGTGGGTAACGGCACCGTAGAATACTGGAGCAGCTCTGCTACACTCGTGTTTCGCGAGAATATCAATCAGACTGTATTTTATGACTGCGCAACGCTAGATGACGGCTCTCTTGTCACTGGCGCGTTTATCGTCAAGCAAGACAAGAGCATTACAAACTATACGTCATTGTCTATTGGCGGAGTTTATTACAGCGGCAATGCTGATCATTTCTGGGCAGTGTCTCAGGACAAAGGCACGATATACACATTCAGCACTGCGGGGGCATTAGTTAATACGTTCTCGGGAAATCCTGCGCTATCCGGCGATATCGTTCCCTACAACAATGATCTGATCTATATATCGGATGCAGCAGAGGGTTCCGCCAACCCTTATACGTATTATCTCCCGGCGGATAAAACTAAATCCATCACTCAATTGAGTGGGACGCAGGGATATACAAATATCGCAGCCGATCCGGCTCTGAATATTTTGTATGTTGGGGGACCTGAGGACGATACAAACCCCAACCTAATCGCCTTTGATCTCACAAAATTAACCCCATACAGCCTGAGTAATTCAGGCGTTTTAGGGTCCATAACTCCCATCTCAGATGGCGCATTGTTATGCGATGCAGAAGACAAAAGTTACATATCAAAGGCCATTTACACCCAGTTTCTAGGTGTCTCATTAGGGAGCGTCACGGCGGCTGCATCTGGATACGTGAATGCAGCGAACGGCACATATACAGTAAACGGCTATTACGGCCCGCAGACGTATAATATCCCGCCGCCTGTGAACAACGGCCCCGTTTCATCCGGCGCTGGCGCAAAACTCCTCGGCACCAGCTGCACCGTGTATTCCAGCACCTATACAGATACGAGTTCATAATGGCTGATACGCAAACCACATGGACGGTCACGGTGACGTCTAATTCTGCAGTGTTTACGTCATACTCTGAACCAAAATGGTTCCCGAGGTTAATGGCGTATCGGTGCTCTGATGAGGGGGGCGATTGCTATTATGTCATTGTTCCGAATGCATCTGCGGTAACAATTGCCTCTACGCCATGACTGCGCCAATCCAATCCCCAGTATGGCAGCCTGCACAATCTCGAGTGATACCTATTGCGCCCCCGGCCAACCTGCGCGCACGAGGACTGGTCCCGGATGTTATCATTATTGCGTGGGCCCCGAAGCCGAGCGTGGACCGGTTTGATTTCTCGCTCGACTTGTCTGCGGTTCTGCGCTGCACCGGCGACTATGCGGCCTCTGCCTCTGTCAGCGTTCCCACAGCCACTGGATCTAATGATGATCTTGAGGTCCTTTGGGTAACGATCGTCAACGGCCTCGTAAGCGTGTTTCTGGGATCAGGGCCGCCGGATACTATGCAGACTGTGCGCGTGACCGTCACCACACAACAGGGCCGGGTGATTTGTCAGGATGTGCAGCTCGCCATATCAGCAGGATTTTCCGGCGCGACATCCGGCGCGGTTCCGGTGCTGCCAGACGGCACGCCTGTACCTCCCAATGCAATGCGAGCCCCAAGCGGGACGATCCTGACGTTGGGCAGCACTATCACGCAGTCGTTTGATACGCTGCTGCTTCCTAACGGCACCCAGATACTAGACGCGGGCGGCGTGCCTCTGGGGCAAAACATCGAGACTGTCGCGTCTGATCTACTCCTGATTGCTTGACCTGATTAGCAATCTCCCGAATTTCAACCGGCCATAGAGCCGGTTTTTTTGTGCCCAAATTTAGGTGGAAAATGTCCGGTACGACCCAATCTGGAACTCCAATTACTGCCCTGAAAGTTGCTACGACCATTGCCGCAACTGATAATGTTCTGGGCGTTGTGAAAAACCCTGATGGGACACAGGAAGCGCAGCAAGTCCCTGTAGGTGTTATTGGCGGGGCTGTATCTGAGGCAGCGGGAATCCCAGCCGCAGTTCAGGCTGCAGAGAATGCAGCAACAACTGCACAGGCGGCGTCTGATGCATCTTACAAAAATGCCACGCAGGCTATGAACGATAAGCTGGGTGTTGCTGGCGGCGCAGCTCAGTTGGACAGCAAAGCTCAGCTGCTTTTGCAAGGCGAGAGCTCGTTGGCCATCACCCCCGCGACCGCCGCGTCTGGCACAACACCTGCTACCCCCGCAAAGCTCAAGCCGTTACTGCCACTTGATGAGACAGCAACGGTTGGGAATGGTGGCAATACACTGGGTGATGCCGTTTCTCAGGCCGCAGGTGCTGTGCAGGCAACTGGTGGCGATGCGTCTAAAACTATCAGCATAGCAAAGGGCGCTACTGCACCCCGCGCACTGTCTGACAGACAGGCCGATATTGTATCTGTTGCTGATTTTGCGGGCACTACTGTTACAGAGCAGTTTATCGCAGCAGATAAATCAGGGCGTGGAAAAATCACTATTCCTGCGGGCACTGATTTGGCTTTAGATGGGTCTGACGATCTTAGTGCAGCAAATCATTCCATCCCGGTGACGGACGATAAAACTGTTGTAAATGGGCAGACTAACAACCGGGGGAATTACGTTCACTGGTCTGCGTATGGGTCTGCTCCTGACACATTTAATCCTACGGTTGGCCCTGAGCATCTAAAACAGGCAGGTATCGCCGCACGGGATAACGGCGCAGTCATTTTTATGAACGTGGGGGATAGTATTGGCGCTATTGCGTCCGACCCGTGCGAAATAGCTGTTTACCCAAACGCGATTGTCGAAATGCTCAAACGGGATAACCCCGGAGTTAAAATAGACCACCGCAATATGGCCATTGGTGGAACCCATTGGTCTGATTTTATCAACCCCAATTATGGTGCCCCAGATTGGCAAGACCCTAAAAGCGGCGAGTCTTGGCAATCATGCTGTGCGCGCCAAAATCCTGACGTAGTGATATTGCATTTTCTGGGCAACGATATCCCGAATTTTTCTCCAGCCAATGTATATTCTGCGGTTAATTTCTGGAAATCACAGGAAAAAGTTCCTGACATTATTTTCGGCGTTACTTATCGTCCGTCCTACTCCAATGCTGTAGATCCGGGTGAAAGTGAACTTACTTATTACACAGAGGCATGGCAAAGGGCGTTTCAGGCATCAGTTGGGTGGCTCAAAACCTACTGTCAGGCTAATGGGTTTGGGTATATTGATTTTGACCGATACGTTGCATCAGCGCGTGACGGATACGACCCTGAAGACGTTGCTCTGTCTATGGTGCCCGCTCTTGCAGGAACATCTCTGCCTTCTTATGAAAATTGGCTTGAACTGTCTTCTGACAATTATGCAAACGGCAAATGGGAAATGCCTCATGCCCCGTCTGCTGTCGGCACGTATGCAGATGAATGCACTGATGCATCACTGGCTTTTGATCTAGATGCAATTCCCGGCACGTTTATTGTTGCGCTAAACCCAATGGGCAATGACGGACTAAACATTACGTTTGATTGTGGTGTTTACGTTTGGTTTGACGATGCGAGTGGTTTTATCACGTGGTCTTATAGTGATGGTGTGATTGACCCCAACACGAACAAGCAAACCACAAATATTCCAATCCCCGCCAATGTATCGCAGAGCAATCCTGTCAGGATGTGCGTGGAGGCAGTAGGGGCGCGTGTTCGCGTGCGTGTTTTCACCCCGTTCACAAACAACCCGTCTTGGTATCCAAATTACCCTCTGTTTTATTACGGAACGGGGTTGGCAACCGTTTGTGATATCCTGATGGCGCGTCCGCTGGATGCGCGGCAATATTCCCTCACAATGTCGCAGATTGGCGGGAAAAATATTAAATTCCACCGGATTTGCGTTGGTGATAGGTCTCGTCCGGGCCCAGACGTACATCGCTATGTTCCGTCAACACCTTGCTACGATCTGTATTCCGAAATTGACGGGAATGTTCAGCTAATTGGCGGTTCCAATGCTTACCACATGAACAGCCAAGGGGTGCGGGATACGCAGTGGCGTGCAGTGCGTGACCAAGTCTGGCGTGTTTACAGTTACGAGCAAAATCCTGTTTTGCAGACAGGCTCGTTTGCTGGGACAAATGGCAATTTCATTCTGGGAAAACCGACAACCGCGCCCGGTTCATATTTGTGGTATGATAATGGGGGCCTAAATATCGCAATTCAACCGGGCTCAGGCAGTGCCGGCACATATCTAATGGCCTATACTAATGGCGGGTTAGACTCCACTATTGGTCAGGGTGGATACGTGTCTATTTCTGATAAATTCTATACATTTACTCACTTCACATCTCATCTATTCAATAAAACAGTTAATATCTGCGGAAACACATTGGGTGTTGCTGTTGATGGGGAAACCAAAACTGTCTATCTAAACCCTCCTACTGCCGCTCCAGCATCGCCCACCGATGGCGGGAATAACGGCGAAGTGCGGATTGACGATAATTATCTCTATATTTGTCGTGACGGTAAATGGCGCAGGATAGCGTTTGATACCACGTGGTCTTAAAATTTAGAGAATTTCCTTAAATTTTAAGATCATAGGTCTTCTTAACTGGATAACAAATGACAGATGAACAGAGCGCGGGCACCCCCTGCGCGGCTGATGGCGTCCACGCACGTCTGGATGATCATGAGGAACGCCTTGCGGCCGTAGAGCGGCGGCAGGATGTGACGGATGGCAAACTGGATAGCATCAGCCGGGATATTGCTGCGGTGCGAGCTGAAGGGAATGCTAGGCAGCAAGCCACTAATGCTGGAATGGACAGAATTGGTATTCAGCTTTCCGATCTTACACGCCAGTTGGCGGCTCATACTGGCGCGCAGGAAGAGCGCAACAGACTGGCAGAAGATAGTTTGCGCCGATGGAAAAAACTTGCGGTTATTGTGGGGCTGTTTTGCACACTTGGTGCTGCGATTGGTTCTACTCTCCTTTCCGATCAGGAAGTGGCCAGCACAATCTGGGTGAAGTGGCTGCACCTACGTGAGCCGTGGGATGTGCCAACGCAGCCCGCACCACAGCCTCAGACAACGCAGTTCATTCTTCCCCCGCGTGAAATGGAGGTGGCATGACTGGCCTAAATCTTTCCCAGTTCAAGTCCCTGATTGTCAGGCCTGCGCTTGAGGCAGTCAGTCTAGGAGGCGATAAATCCGTTAATTTGCTAACTGGCACCTGCGTGGTTGAAAGCGGCCTAGCATGGCTGCAACAGCTTAACGGGCCCGCGCTTGGCATCGCGCAAATGGAACCCGCAACTCACAATGATTGCTGGGCAAATTACCTGCGCTACCAGCCTGATATAGCAAATCGCATACTCGCAACCTGCTGCCTCTCTGGTCTGCCCGATGCGGGGATAATGGTGTGGAACCTGCGTTACGCCGTTCTGATGGCGCGGGTGAAATACCTGCGCGCTCCCGAACCATTACCCTCAGCCACAGATGCCGCGGCCCTCAGCGCCTATCACAAGCGGTATTACAACACCGAGCTAGGGCAGGCCAACGCCAGCACAAACACATCTCTATTCCAGCAGGCCATCAATGCATGAGGCGAGTTCTCCTGCCGCTTATGCGTCAGTTGGCATGGCGATTACTCAGAAAGGACAAAGACGGTGTTTCTCACCGAAACCGAATGCGAACGCATAGCCAAGCGTACCGCAGAAATCGTGCTGGCCGAATTGCGCCGGAGCACCCACCGCAGCCCAAACGGGAACCTCGTGATTGAGATGGTGGAAGTAAACACGCTGCCTGTCAGTTTACGGGGAGGGGTGTCGCATGGCTGACACCCCCGCAAAAACCAACATTGCCCAGACGGCAAAAGCAGTTGCCGCGGGCTTGTCCATGCCCACGCTTATTGCAGCCTTACCGCAGCCGGAAGCAACGTGGGTTCTGTATGCCTGCGCTGTATTTGCCTCGGCAGGATTTGCGGCAACCCTGATCCCACTTCCAGCCAATCAGTCAGGCAAACTGTGGCTGGTTTACCGGATCATCAATTTCCTTGCTCTCAACTGGAAGTATGCGGCCAACGCAGCCGTCATGCTGCGAGGTGCAGCGTCCTCCAAAGCTGAGCCACCCAAAGCAGGCCCCGGTTCCGTTGTGACCATTCCGAAAGACGATACGAAATGAAGAAAGCAATTCTCGCTCTGGGGCTACTGCCTCTCCTTGCAGCTTGCGGCACGACAAAGCAGGCCAAACTGAACCAGACTGTTTTCGATGTGGACAGCGCCTACCATGTGTTGGCCAATCCTATGCCGGATGTAATGGCCGGGAAAGTGCCCGGTGTGGCGCTGACCGATACACAGAAGGCCATTGCCAAGGCAGCCAGTCAGACCGTGTTCAATGAAATTCAGTCGCTGGAAACCTCTATTGAAGGCGGCGATAGCATCACGCAAACAGCAGTAAACGCATTACAGACAGACTTCGCATCATTCGAAACCTGCTGGGTAGGCCTGAAAACTGGCACCACGCCGGATGCCTGTGCAGCTATTGGCGGGAGCAAATAACATGAACGCAGCAGAAATCAGCGCCATCCTGGGCGTAGTTGGTACCGTGGCCGGTCTGGCCGAAAAATACGGGCCGGAAGTGTATGAAACGGTCAAGGAAGCCCTGGAGCAATCCAAGAGCAAGACCGGGCCGAGTGTGGCGGATGTTCATGCCATCTTTGCCAAGTGCAAGGCCGATAATGCGGCCATCCAGGAGGCGTAACATGACGGCAATTGCTTTTACCGCTACGGCTATCGCTGGATTTATCGGCGGTCTATGCAGCGGCGCATTCATAATCGCCTATCTGGCAAGCAATTCAGAATGACGCCGGACTTTGAGTGCGGGATGGTTTTGGGTGGCGGGGGAGTCTTCCTCGCCATCATCATCTTTGCGGTAGGCTGGCGGCTGCTAGTGTTGCGGTCAGATTTTTGGAATAAAATTCGGGGTAGTTAGGTTAGCGGCTTCTATATTTTCTCTGATATTCACGTGCCCGTAGAGCGTCTCTCCCATCAGCACGTTTGCTCCCAGGCGGGATTTGTGGGCGGTCTATTTTGGCGGCCCTCTCGGCCTGCTCGGAAATATCCCATGCCACCCGCTGCCCACGTCCGGAAGCGCGAGCCGCATCTGACGCCACTTTGGGGTTAGCATTGATTCTGCCTGTATTGTGCAGGTTTCGGGCGATATCAGATCTTTGTTTCCGGTAGATTGATCCCGCTAGCCCACGGCCTGCTGGTATGCAGAACATTTTGCGATATTCATTAGACGTAACGCCATGAATAGATTTCAGATGCTTCCCTGACAGGATAAGAAATCTGCGGCCACATAATAGGCATTCAATATCCTCTCCGTTCAGGTAAGCGTCAACATCAGCGCGACTGGCGAACGGGAGGGGGATTTTTTTCTGCATGCTGTGCCATCACCTCTAGCCAGTATGCGACATCATCTGGTACGCGAACCGTTCCTCGCGCCCATTGACGAACAGTGCCTTCTTGGCGGTTTAATATGGCTCCAAGCCCCCGCTGCGACCAATGCAGCAGGGATAGGCATTCTCTCAATCTATCAGGCGTCACGGCTGAATTTCTCACAGCCCCAGATTAGGCTATCTTCATCTGCATCAGCCATTTCCCACGCCGCAGAAACTATGGCAGTGCGTTGTGCGTCTGAAGGTTCTTCCCAAACGTTTTCTTCGTTGCCTGGGAATAGATCGAAAATTGCCTGAGCAATTTCGTAAGAGGTTTCACGGCTGTCAGCGAAGGAACGGATTTCGTTGGAAAAGTGTGTCATGGGTTAATTCCTCATTAACCGGGCTTCATTGCCTCGGTGATTTCTATATACGCATATTGCGTATATAGCGCAATAGAGAAAATCAAATTTCCAGATTTTTTTGACCAAGAGCCGCCATAGGTAGCGGACAGGCTCTTGGCTTGTGGGCGTTATAACGGGGACTGAACTGTTGGGGAATACCGAATAGTTGCCGGGCTTCCACCGACTGCGAGATATGCCACACGACTAAGGCCGCGCCGTCCAGATCTCTCTGCATTTCTTGCTACCGTCTAGCGGCGGCCCTCAGTTTTACCGGCGTTATGTTTCCATCCCCGACCGAGCGTTCCCAGAAACAGCCCCATGATTCTATTACGGGTTGGGGATGGGTACAAGGGGAAAGGAATCGGGTTTTGGGGCAAAAAGGTTAGACACTTAGCCTCTGGAACCCTTGGTTTTCCATGTGTGTATTTTTTTAGTGAGACAGTGTAAGTTATTGTAATATATCAATTATTACTGTTGCGCCGGGTCCACCATTCCTTAAAATTATTGATAGTTTTTCGCCGCTGTCTGCAAAAGTTAGACACTTTTGTGGTCTCGGTGAGACCGTCTGCTTCCAACGTTGGAGTTATACGGTTTGCCTTGGTAGGCATTACTTTTTGCGTCGGTAATGGTCTTTTGCATCTTCCAGTAGGCTTCGCAGGCTGGCGCGAGGGGATGCAATGAATCCGATAAAACCTAAAAACGCGGTAATACCTGCGCCGCTCCCTAAGTTGGCACCTGTTTGAGATGTAGAAGCCCGTTGGGTTGCCCGATCTGTGGTTGGCGTCTTGTTTTCAGGTTTGGGCATGCGGTGCATTCTTTCTGGTTTTGAGTTTTTCAGCCGCAAATATGTAAAACCGTAAACAAGGCTGAAAAGCCACTATTTCATAGGGGCAGCCAGAACATGCAGGTACGTGCATATTTTTTCCATGCGCGTGTGGTCTGGAGAAGAAGGTGGGAAATCTTCCTGTTTCAGTCTGTTGAGAAAATCCTGCGTTTGTTGCATGCGTAAAGGGCTGCCGGAGGCCCAGACCCGAAGGATTTTTTTGATCTCGGTTTTTAAAGCCTCGGGAAGTGTTTTGTCCTTCAAAGTATCCCGCAGAAAAATCAGATACAGGCCTTTCACCATGTAAATGATCTGCTCCTGAATATAATGTTCCGTTTTCTCCTGAGGGAGAGCTTTGGAAGTATTGATAATTCGCACAAGGCTTTCTGCATTTCTCGAAAGCCAGATATGGGGCAGGGTTTTATCACCTGTACGGGCCAGATGATTCAGGCTTTTTTCTATCCATCTGCGCGTGCGGCGCATGTGAGAATCAAGCCGGAAGGGAAAGATAATCAGAAAAGTCCACCGGGCGAACAAGACAGCTCCCAGAAACGCCAAAGTGGTGTTGAAAAAAGATTGCTCGTCAAATCGCCCTTGGTTGGCAGGTCCAAGCAGCACGGGCAGGAACATGTTGAATGAAAAAGCATATCCCGCTGTGTGTGCATGCCGCGCAGCTAACCCGCCAATAATCATCGGAATAAACAGGAACAGAACCAGAAGTTCTGGTGCCGTTATGGCGGGTATAACCAGTAGTGCGTATAAAGCGGCAATAAGCCCGCACCATAAAGCACCCTTAAAAAATGGGGCCGCCGCCAAAAGTGGATTTTCACGCGTGGCCAGCAAGCCATATACGAGCGAGACAAAAGAAAAAAACGTAGGGCCTGCGGGCCATGCGGTTACTTCCCATACAAGCCATGCCCCCAAAATGCCCAAACAGGCCCGGATACCGTTATCCATGGCTTCTACGGCATGCCTGCGAGATTGCAGCCTGAAACGGAAATGATCCCTAGATTTCGGATACATACAGGCCTGAATATGCTCGCGGATAGCTGCTTCATCAGCCAGCATGGTGTGTTCTGTTGGTGTGAGTTGATGCGTCAGGGCAAGGCCATATCCGCGGGCCAACATGGTAATCATGCCAGCAAAAGCTGCACGTGCATGGTCTGCCGCGTGAGAATGCGGGCCCATTTCCAGAGCATCATATTCTGCACGGGCATTGGCAGTGAGAAGTGCAGATAATGCAGGTTCCAGTGTAATGGCGCGAGGGTGATGGATAAGTGAGGCAATGCCTTGGTTTGTACTTAACAGGGTTGTCTTCAGGCGCTCTAAAAGGCGTTTTTGCGCCTGTTCCTGTAGGCCTGGCATAAACAGCACGGCCAAAGTGGCTTCACACACAATTCCCAAGATAATGTAGGAACTTCGAGCCATGGCGATATCGAAAATATTGTCTGGCTGCATAATGGC